>JANPIH010000266.1:0-7689 GCA_031424895.1 Rhodospirillales bacterium | reverse complement strand
CCCCCATTGCCCTGCACTCCGCCGCGATCACCGCCGCCGGCATCCGCCGCACCGAACCCGTCCCCGCCCTGGCCCTCACCCTGCTGCTGCAATCGCTGGCCGAGCATTGCGGCCCCCGCCTGCTCCGCCTCAAAGGCCTGGTGGACATCGCCGAATCCCCCGGCCGCCCCGCCGTCATCCACGGCGTCCAGCACGTTTTCTCCGAACCCGATTTCCTTCAGTCCTGGCCGACCGACGACCACACCACCCGCATCGTGCTGATCGGCGAGGCCCTGCCCCCCCACTTCGCCGCCCGCCTGCTCGATGCCATCATCGCCGAAGTGACCGACGAAGCCGCCCGCCTCAGCCCCGGCATTCCACCGGCAGGTCCCGCAACTCCACCCTGAACCCCATCGCGCGGCGCCAATCCGCCACCGCCCGGCAGTACGGCCCAGTCTCCGGCCGAGCCCAGATCGCCGCCACCCGTGTCTCCTCCGCCTCGCTCACCTGCTGCAACGCGCCAACCGCCAACGCCGCCACCAGCAACATCCCCCCGGCCGTCAACCCGTTCCGAACAAACACCGACATGCTTCGTCTCCCTCGCCCGGCCTCCCCCTTCAGCCCCTGAACCCAGGACGTTGCCCGACCGCGCAAGGTTCCCTCCCGATCTCGCTATCGCCCCCGACAGCCAAGGGGCGAACCGGAGTAAGCAAGAATCTTCTTTTTCTGAAGAAAAAGAAGCAAAAAGACTTTCTATTCATTTGCGCCACGCTGAACCTGTCGGGCACGGTGCAAAAGGATAAAAAGTTTTTTGGTTCTTTTTTTCAAAAAAGAACTGCTTCCTTACATGCTTCGCACCTCCCGCCCCATGATCCGCTCATAGACCTTGATCATCGCGCTGGTATCCTCCCCGCCCAGCCCCAGCCCGCGCGCCGCGCGCAGCAGGTTCAGCACGTTGGGCGCCACCATCCCCGGCACCCCGGTGCGGTCGGCCAGTTGCACCGCCAGGCGCAGGTCCTTGTGCGCGAGGTCGAGCGCAAAGCCCGGCGTGAAGTTGCCCGCCAGCGCCTTGCCGGCCAGCGAGGTGAAGCTGCCGGAGGCGCCGGAACTCACCGACACCACCTCCACCAGCTTGCCCAGGTCGATCCCCGCCGCCGCCCCCATCATCAGCCCCTCGGCGGCCGCGGCCATGTTGCAGAAGGCCAGCATGTTGTTGATCAGCTTGGCCACCGACCCCATGCCGACCGGCCCGACATGGATCGCCTTGGCGGTGAAACTGGCGAACAGCGGCACCTGCGCCTCGAACACCGCGGCATCCCCGCCGACCATGATGGCGATGGTGCCTTCCTGCGCGCGGGCCACCCCGCCGCTGACCGGCGCCTCCAGCATCACCACGCCGCGCGCGGCCAGCGCGGCGGCCATCGCCTGCGCCGTCTCGGGCGAATTGGTCGACAGGTCGATCACCACGGTGCCGGGCCGCGCGGTCTCGGCCAGCCCGCCGGGGCCGGCGATGACCTGCTCGACGATGGCGGGAATGGGCAGCGAGGTGAACACCACGTCGCAGCCGGCCAGCGCCGCGATGCTGTCGGCGGACTGCGCGCCCAGCGCGGTGCAGCGCGCCACGGCCGCGGGGTCGAGGTCATGCACCACCACCTGGTGGTTGGTGTTGGCGATGATGTTGCGGCACATGGGGCCGCCCATGTTGCCGATGCCGATGAAGCCGATTTTCATAACGTTGGTCCTCCCAGGCGGGGAGGATGGCGCGGATGTTGCCCGGGCGCTACCGCTGCGCGCGGGTGAACGGCGGCGGGTAGCGCACCTCGCCCGCATGCCCGGCCAGCGCACCGGTGACGAGTTCCAGCCCCATCAGCGCGCCGGCGGGATACGGGGTCCGCAGATGCGCGATCACCCCGGCGTCGAAGCCGAACGGGCGGTAATAGGCGGGGTCGCCCAACACCAGCACGGCGTAGCTGCCGTGTTCGCGCGCCGCCTCCAGCCCCATCTGCACCAGCCGCCCGCCAATGCCCACGCCGCGCCATCCCTCCGCCACCGCCAGCGGGGCGAGCGCCGCACTCGGCACCGCGCGGCCGTCGACCACGACCGTCATGTCGCTGAACATCACATGGCCCACCACCTCGTCGGCCATGCGCGCCACCAGGGAGGCGAAGGCAAAGCCGCCAGCGCGCAGCCCGTCGACCACCGAGGCCTCGTAATCGCCGCCGAACGCCGCGCGGTGCACCGCGGCGATCGCCCCTTCCTCGCCCGCGCGCTCCGCCCCGAACGAGAGCGCGCCATCGATGCCGGAGCGCGGGCGGACCATCCGCTCAGGTCCGCTGTTCGGGCTTCGGCGCGGGGGTCTTCATCATCGTGCCGGTCATCGGGATGAAGAACACGCCGACATCCTTGCGCGAGTGGATCTTGCCATCGGCGTCCTTGGTATAGACATAAAGGAATTGCCCGCGCTTGAACGGCTGGCCGATCGGGATCAGCGCCCGCCCGCCGGGCTTGAGCTGCTTGAACAGCTCCGGCGGCGCATACTGTGCGGCGCAGGTGATGATGATGATGTCGAAGCCGCCCGCCACCTCCGGCCAGCCGAAATACCCGTCGCCGACGCGGCTTTTCACGTTGTCGTAGCCGAGCGGGGCGAAGATCTTGCCCACTGCCTTGCCCAGCGGCTCGATGATCTCGATCGAATAGCTGTCCTTGCAGATGCGCGACAGGATGCTGGACTGGTAGCCGCTGCCGGTGCCGATCTCCAGCGTCACGTCCCCGGCCTTAGGCTTGGCCACCTGGGTCATGTAGGCCTGGCCGAGATAGTCCGACAGCGCCGAACCATAGCCGAGGCCCCACGGCTTGGGCTCGGCCTCATAGGCGTTGGAGGGCGTCGGCGCGCGGGCGTCGTACTGGTAGTGGAAATACTCGCGCGGCACCTCGGCGAAGGCGCGCATCACCTCGGCGTCGGCGCTGCCGAGGCGCTCCTTCAGGTAGGTCTCGATGCGCTTCAGCGCCACCGGCCGGCGCGCCTGGATCGCGGCGAAGGCGGCCTCGGACATGTCCATCTTGCGGCCGGACTTCTCCATCGCCTCCAGGAAGGCCGCGCGGGTCCAACCGGTGCCGGCATTGACGGCGGCCTCGCCGGGGCGGGCGGCCAGGATGAGCGGGGCCGCCAGGACGGCGCGGCGGGTCAGGGAAAAGGTCACGTGCGGGCGGCTCCGGAATGCATGCGGGGAAAACTCAGCCAGGCGAGGAGATACAGCAACATCGCCGCCAACAGAACCCGGTCGTAGCCGAAGCCGATCGCGGACAGGTTGGCCAGCGGCGTCGACACCACCGAGAAGGCGCCGTTCAGCCCCCACGCCCAGGGCAGGAACCCGCCGGAGCCGACGCGGGAGAGGCCGAGCGGAAAGAACAGCCCCAGCGCGATGCTCACCGGGGCCGCCAGCAGCAGCACCAGCCCCGCCCGCACCAGCCACGGCAGGCCAAGCGTCGCCAGCATCGCATCCTGCAGGAACAGCAGCACGCCCACCGACCAGACCGTCACCAGCACGGTGCAAACCAATGCTGCACGCGCGGCAATGGCGGCATACCGGGCCGTCAGCATGCTGCCGAGGCCGGAGAAGATCAGCATCCCAGTCAGCACCAGCGCGAAGCCGGAGCTGCGGTCGTTCAGCCAGAAGCTCGCCCGCTCGATCAGGAACATCTCGACGAACAGGAAGCCGAGGCCCAGGCAGGAGAAATACAGCACCGCCCGCGCCGTGGAGCCCCAGCCCTGCCCGGTGCGCACCCGCGCGCCGCCCAGCAACGGCAGCACCAGCACCAGCAGCGCGATCACCACCGCCTGGCCGAGCACCGCGACATTCACCAGCGGCCCGATCTCCGCCTGTGGCAACAATTCCAGCCGGCGGATGATGGTGCCGATCTCGGCCAGGCGCAGCACGGCGTAGAAGAACGGCCGGTCGTAGGTGATCGGCGCGAGGTCGAAGGCGTCGACCGACAGGCTGCCCTCGCCGCGCAGCACCGGCAGCACCTCGGCGGCGATCGCATCGTGCGCGCCATCGCCGGAGGTGACGGAGCCCTCGGCGAAGGAGACAGCGGGCAGGTCGTTGTAGATGTCCCGCTTGGCCGCCGGGTCCATGCCAGGAAACCACGACAGGTCGAACGAGCGGACATTGGCAAAGTCCTGCGCGGCGGCGATCCGCGCGGCGTCGAACGGCCGGTTGGACAGCAGGATGCGCACGTTCCAGGCACTGCGCATCACCAGCACATGCCCCGGCACGTCGGCCACGCCGGCAGCCAGCAGCCCCTGGCGGGCGGTGGCGAGCATACGCACGGCATAGGCGGGGAATTCGCGGATCGAGACCGGGATGGAAACGATGCCGCCCGGCGTGAGCGCACGCAGATAGGTGGCCAGCGCCTCGGTGGCAAAGGCGGCGCTGTTCGCCTCGGCGGTGTCGAGGAAATCCAGCGAGATGTCGATCAGGTCGAACGGCCCGGCCGCCGCCGCCGCCGCAATCGGGCTGTCGCCACGCAGGCGGACACGGGGGTCGGCCGGGAAAGCCGGCACCTCGCCGAGGCCCTCGCGCAGCGCGCCAAGCAGCACCGGCTCCGGCTCCACCACCTCCAGCGACGCCGCCCCCAGCCCGAGCGCCTCGGCGATGCGAAACCCGCCCGAGGCGCCGGCCAGCAAAACGCGCGGGCGTTCCAGCAACGCATAGGGCAGCGCCCCAAGCGTGGCCGGCGCGTAGGCGGCATCGAGCGCGCCCGGCTTGGGCATTGCGGCCAGGCGGTTGCCATCGCGGTAGAGGCCCAGCGAGCCGGGCGGGCCAGGCAGGCCCATCATGCCGGCGTTGTTGGACAAATCGGTGTCCACCCGCTCGGTGAAGTTGTCGAGCAGCTGGTACAGCCCGCGCGGCTGGCGCAACTCGGTCACCACGCGGCTGTCCGGCACGTTCAGCGGCGCGTAGATCGCCTTGTAGTCGTTGAACCGCGCCTCGCTGGCGAACACCGCCAGCGCCATCCCGGCGGCCAGCGCGGCCAGCGTCACAGGCCGCACCCAGGCGCGGCGGGTGAACAGCGCCGCCAGCGCCATCGGCACCAGCAACGCCGGCAACAGCATGAACGGGTGCAGCACCCACATCAGCGTAAGGCCCAGCAGGGAGCCCGCGCCGGCGCCGGTCAGGTCGTAGCCATAGACCCGGCCGATCTCGCGATCGTTCAGGATGAAATACAGGCTGATGTAAACGCCGCCGCCGAAAAAGAACGGCAGCAGCACCACGTAATAGGCGGCGATGTTCCATATCTGGCTGGCGAAGGTGGCCGGGTTCTGCAATTGCAAGGGGTTGAACGGGTTCGCTGCCACGAAATGGAAGCCGATGGCCGCAGCCAGGATCAGGAAGGCGGGCAACCAGTCCAGCAACATCCGGCCGCGGGCTTCGAACCAGTCGCGCGAAAGCGCCATCACCACGCCCGAGATCGCGAAGCCGGCGAGCACGATGGAAATCACCCAGTAGCCGTATTCAGACCACTTCGCGACGGCGAAATACCGCGTCAGCGCGATCTGCAGCCCGACCAGCGAGGACGAGACCAGGAATAGCGGCAGCAGCGCCGCCATCTTCAAACGGGGTGTCATGGATCTAGTGTCCTGCCCGCGAAGTTTGTCCGCCTTCGGACGAACGCAGCGGACCAGCAGGCCGCCGGGAACAAAGCCCTAGTGCCCCGCTGTCCAAACTTTCCGGAACGGCCGGAATGCGCGACCGGGGCACTAGGGCCAGACCCTGCGGCGCAGGAAATCGCGCAGCCGCGCCTCGAAGCCCGCCGCATCGTCCACGAACAAGGCGTGGCCGACGGAGTTGTCGAGCACCATCACCTCGGCGCTCGGATGGTTCGCACGCACATTTTCCGCCTGCCCAGCAAATTTCGGCCGCACCATGTACAGCACCGGGCGGGAGGTGGAATAGAGCGCCTCCTTCCACCAGGTGCGCGGCACCGGATAGGCCAGCAGTTCGGCGGCGATCTTCTCCGGCGTGCGCAGGGCGGCCTGGGTCAGGCGGTCGAGCCAGGGTTGCGGCTGCGGGGTCGTGAACATGCCGCGCACGAAATTGCGCATCATCGTCTCGCGCGGCAGCCTTGGGCCGGGCTTCATCGGCCGGGTGGAAGGCGTCGGCGGCGGGTCCTCGCCCACCGAATTGTCCACCAGCACCAGGCCCGCCACCTGCGCCTCGCCGTGCAGGCGCAGCCACGCCAGCGTGTCGAGCACGCCGAGCGACCAGCCGACCACCACCACCTTGTGCGGCCCCAGCCGCGCGACCAACTCGGCGATATCCTGGGCCCGGCGGACATGGTCGTGGCCGGAGGGGGCGATCTCGCTCTGCCCCTGGCTGCGCGGATCGAGCGCCACCACGCGAAACTGGCGCGACAGGGCGGCGACCTGGCGTTCGAAGATCCAGGCGGGCATCGTCCAGCCCGGCACGAACACCACCGTTCGCGGCCCCTGCCCCGCCTCGATATAGTGCAGCCGCACGCCGTCGCTTGTGGTGAAATGCCGCGACTGCCCGGCAGCCCCGGCCGGGGTGGACCAGCACAGCAGCAGGACAAGCCATGGCAACCAACGCTTCATGCCAGGAGGTGACCGACCCTGCCCACCCGTGTCAATCAAAGGAAACGCTGGCGTGACGGATGAAGACCCGCCGCCGTCGCGTGCGCGCGCGCTGGCGGCGCTGGTTCTGCTGGCGGTGCTGGTCGCCGGCGGATGGCTGCTCGCCCGCCAGCTGGCCAGCGTGGCCGGCACCGAGGATTGCCTGATGGCAGGGCGCCGCAACTGCGCGCCGATCAAGCCATAGGGGGCGGTCGCCGCGTCGGCGCGCCAGGCGGCGCTGGCCCCACCTATTTGTGAAGATTGGCGCGGCATGATCGCGGTATTGATGTTGGTGTCATCTCTCGCAGCTTATCCTGCCTAGTCGTCGAGCAATTTCCGCACCGCGCGAGCATCCTTTGGCCCTGGCGCCTCCCCATCGTCCTCCGGCGGATCGTACCGCCCCTCACCCCACTGCCGCGGACCTCGCGGCGGCGCTGGCGGGTGGCGCGCTGCGCACCGAGTTCCAGCCGCAGGTGGCGCTGGCGACCGGGGCGCTGATCGGCATCGAGGCACTGGCGCGCTGGACCGACGCGACGCTGGGCGTCGTGGCCCCGGACCGCTTCATCCCGCTGGCCGAGCGGAGCGGGCTGATCGGGGCGCTGACGCTGGGGGTGTTGCGCGAGTCCCTCGCCGCGGTAATCCGCCTGCGGAAGCTGCATCCGGGCGTGACGGTGTCGGTCAACATCTCGCCGGTGCTGCTCGACGACCCGGCGCTGCCGGAGCGTATCGCGGGGCTGCTGGCCGAGGCGGGGCTCGTGCCCTCGACCCTGGTGGTCGAGGTGACGGAGGGGCGGCCGTTCACCAACCCGGCACGCGCCGGCGAGGTGCTGGCGGCACTGCGGGCGCAGGGGATCGGCTGCGCGATGGACGATTTCGGCACCGGCTACGCCACGCTGCCGGCGTTGTTGCAGATGCCGTTCACCGAGTTGAAGATCGACCGCAGCTTTGTCGCGCGCGCCGCGGACCTTCCGGAGGCGGGGCGACTGGTGCGCGCAACGATCCGCCTGGGCCAGGCGCTGGGGCTGCGCGTGGTGGCCGAGGGGATCGAGACGGAGGCGGTGGAGCGCCTGCTGCGC
>JANPIH010000265.1:0-4179 GCA_031424895.1 Rhodospirillales bacterium | reverse complement strand
GAACTCCGCGTCCGTAAGGCCCCGCATCAGTGCGCGCATCGGGCGTAACTCCATGATCTGGCTGAATATATGCCAAATCCGGGAGGCGTACAAGCCCCGTGTTGACTGGTTGATAAGCGGGAAGTCTTTTTGCTTCTTTTTCTTCAGAAAAAGAAGGCCTTCCTTCCTACTTGAACCGCGCCAGCCGCCCTTGCGGCGTTCCCAGCACCTCATCCTCGCGCATCACGGCGTGGCCGCGGATGATGGTGGCGACGGGCCAGCCGGTGATGTTCATGCCGGCGAAGGGCGTCCAGCCGCAGGGGGAGACGATCCAGGATTCCTCGATGGTGCGTTGGCGGCGCATGTCCACCAGCGTGAAGTCGGCGTCGTAGCCGGCGGCGAGGCGGCCCTTGCCGACGGCGCCGTAAACGCGGGCGGGGCCGGCGCAGAGCAGGTCGACCAGGCGGGGCAGCGAGAGGCGGCCGGCATTGACGTGGTTGAGCATGACCGGCACCAGCGTCTGCACGCCGGTAAGGCCGGCGGGGCAGTCGGGCCAGGGTTTTTGTTTCGCGGCGCGCGGGTGGGGGGCATGGTCGCTGCCCACGGTATCGACGGTGCCGTCGCGCACGGCGCGCCAGGCGGCTTCCATGTGCTCGCGCCCGCGGATGGGTGGGTTCATCACGCCGAAGCCCTTGAGGTTGTCGTAGACCTCGGGCGCCACCTGGGTAAGGTGGTTGACCAGCACCTCGACGGTGGCGATGTCACGGAAGTCTTTCAGGTAGTCCAGTTCCTGCGCGGTCGAGACGTGCAGGATGTGGGCGGGGCGGCCGGTGCGGCTGGCCAGCGCCATCAGGCGGCGGGTTCCGAGGAAGGCGGTTTCCTCGTCGCGCCAGACCATGTGGCTGGAATAGGGGTCTCCGGACTTGAACATCGGCTTGCGCGCCTGGAGGCGGTATTCGTCCTCGCTGTGGTAGCTGATGCGGCGGCGGCCGGCGCGCATGACGCGTTCGAGACTTTCGTCGTCCTCGACCATGAGGTCGCCGGTGGAGGAGCCTGCGAAGACCTTGATGCCGCAGACGCCAGCGGCGGTTTCCAGCTCCGCGAGGTCGGGGATGTTGGTGCGCGTGCCGCCGACATACAGGCCCATGTCGCACCAGGCCTTCTCCGCCACGTAGCCCTGCTTCCAGGCCACGCGCTCGGCGTTGGTGATCGAGGGGTTGGTGTTGGGCATATCGAATACCGCCGTGAGGCCGCCGAGGATGGCGCCCTTGGTGCCGGTGGGGATGCTCTCGACGCTGGCGTCGCCGGGGTCGCGCAGGTGGACGTGCGGGTCGATCAAGCCCGGCAGGACGTGCAGGCCGGTAGCGTCGATGGTTTCCTCGGCGGTGGCGTCCGCGCCAAGGCCAAGGGCTGCGATGCGGCCGTGGCGGACGCCGACGCTGGTCTGCTCCATGCCCCAGGGCAGCACGCAGGTGCCGCCGCGGATCACCAGGTCGAAATGGGGCATGGGCCGCTCCTCCGTCAGGTCAGCCAGCGTTTCGGGCAGGTGCGGGCGGGATGCAAGCCCCTCTTGCCTGGGGCGGCGCGCGCGACCAGGTGACCATGATGATTAAGATCGCGCATCTGCCTGATCGCGGCGTCGTGGCCGTGGACGGGCCCGACCGGGTGGCCTTCCTGCAGGGCCTGGTGTCAAACGACGTGGAACAGGTGGCGCCGCAGCAGGCCGTATGGGCGGCGTTGCTCACGCCGCAGGGCAAGTGGCTGGCCGATTTCTTCGTTCTGACCGACGGTGAGCGGCTTCTGCTGGATGTGGAGCGCGGCCAGGCGGCGATGATCATACAGAAGCTCACCCGTTTCCGGTTGCGCTCGAAGGTGACCCTGGCCGAGCTGCCGGAGTGGCAGGTGCATGTGGCCTGGGCCGGGGTGCCGGATGTGGCGCCCGGCGTGGTCGCTGCGGCCGATCCGCGGCTGGTGGACGCCGGGTGGCGGATGCTGGCGCCGCGCGTGCTGGACGTGACGGCGGGCGCTGGAGACTGGAACGCGTATCGGCTCGCGCTGGGGCTGCCGGAGGGGTCGCGGGACCTGGAGGCGGACAAGACGGTATTGCTGGAGGCCGGGTTCGACGAACTGGCCGGCGTGTCGTGGTCGAAGGGCTGCTACATGGGGCAGGAGTTGACGGCACGGACCAAGTATCGCGGGCTGATCAAGCGGCGGCTGGTTCCGGTGACCTTGGCGGGCGCTTTGCCGCCGCCGGGCACGCCGGTGCTGCGGGCGGACGGGGTTGAAGTGGGCACGCTGCGGTCTGGCCAGGGGTCGGCGGCACTGGCGACGCTGCGTCTCGATTCGCTCGGCGCGGCGCTGGAGTGCGGCGGGGCGCGGCTGGTTCCGCGCCCGCCGGCGTGGATGCGGTTGCCGGAAGGTACCGCCTGAGACGGCACGCCTCAGTGTAGTTGCAGGACATGGTTGGTGTGGCGCCAGTTCCCCGGCGTGACGATGTTAATGGCACCGACGCGCACCGAATGGAGCCTGCCTTCGATCTCGCGGGTCCAGAAATCGAGGAACCGGTGCAATTCGGGGAAGGCGGGGGCGATATCCAGCGCCTGCCAGGTGTAGCTTTGCAGCACCGCCGGGTGGTCGGGGAGGTGATAGAGAATCTCTGCAGTGGTCAGGCGGTATCCGCGGAGCTGGCGCTGCAATGGGGTCTGCACGAGCATGTTTCTCTCCGTTTGTCGTTGCTTTCTCAACGCTGTGCGTCTGCGCGCAATCGCTTTGGGCGGCACTGGGAACAGGGCGGATCGGCCGCAAAGGCTGCACGGCTGGGTAAGCATGCCATGACACCTTGCCCGTTGTGCAAGAAAAATCTGTGTAATTACAGTGAATTAGCACTAACCGGCGGAGATTGCTGCTGATCCCTTGACTCCGATCCGACAAGAGCCTAGATCGCTGGCACTCCCTGCTGGGGAGTGCTAACAACCTGGCCGATCCGAGGGCCCCGCTTGCGGGGCTGGGGACGGCCATCAAATTCCAGGAGCGATCCGCATGAAGTTCCGTCCCCTGCACGACCGGGTCGTAGTCCGTCGGCTCACCGCCGAGGAGAAGACCAAGGGTGGCATCATCATTCCCGATACGGCTCAGGAGAAGCCGATGGAGGGCGAGGTGATTGCCGCAGGCGCTGGCGCGCGCAACGAGGCCGGCGCCATCGTGGCGCTGGACGTAAAGGCCGGCGACCGTGTGCTGTTCGGTAAGTGGTCGGGCACCGAGGTCAAGATCGACGGGGAAGACCTGTTGATCATGAAGGAGTCCGACATCATGGGCATCATCGAGGGCAGCACCGCCAAGAAGAAGGCGGCCTGATCCGGAACGGCGATGGCGCGGATAGTGTCCGCGCCCGCCTGTCCTGCCCCGACTGACCCGACTTAGGAAGGATTACGAATATGGCTGCCAAGGAAGTACGTTTCGGCGGCGACGCCCGCGCTCGCATGCTGCGTGGCGTCGACATTCTCGCTGACGCCGTGAAGGTGACGCTGGGTCCGAAGGGCCGCAACGTCGTGATCGACAAGAGCTTCGGCGCGCCGCGGATCACCAAGGACGGCGTTACCGTCGCCAAGGAGATCGAGCTGGCCGACAAGTTCGAGAACATGGGCGCCCAGATGGTGCGCGAAGTGGCCTCGAAGACCAACGACACCGCCGGTGACGGAACCACGACGGCCACTGTCCTGGCCCAGGCCATCGTCCGCGAGGGCAACAAGGCCGTGGCCGCCGGCATGAATCCGATGGACCTGAAGCGCGGCATCGACAAGGCGGTTACCGCCCTGGTCGAGGAGCTGAAGAAGCGCAGCCGCAAGATCACCACCCAGGCCGAGACGGCCCAGGTCGGCACGATCTCGGCGAACAGCGACGAGGAAGTCGGCCGGATCATTGCCGACGCGATGGACAAGGTCGGCAAGGAAGGCGTCATCACCGTCGAAGACGGTTCGGGCCTGAACAGCGAGCTGGAAGTCGTCGAAGGCATGCAGTTCGACCGCGGTTACCTCTCGCCCTACTTCATCAACAACGCTGAAAAGCAGATGTCGCTGCTCGAGAACCCCTACGTTCTCCTGCACGACAAGAAAATCTCGAACATCCGCGATCTTCTGCCGATTCTCGAGCAGATCGCCAAAGCCGGCCGTCCTCTGCTGATCATCGCTGAGGAAGTCGAAG
>JANPIH010000264.1:0-20946 GCA_031424895.1 Rhodospirillales bacterium | reverse complement strand
CTCGCGAAGCGCCTCGCCCGGCAGGTGCCTCGTCAAGGCCGGGAACGATGGAGCGTCGGGTGGGGATGATCTATTGGATGACATGCCGACGGGCAACTCCCATGACCACTCCGCTGTTCCGCCCCCGTGACCATGGCGCGGGCTTCGGTCCGTCCCGCAACTGCCACGACCCGGCAGGGATGGCCATCGGCAGAAACAGCCTGTCACAGTTTGATCGTAGGGTCAGCTTGCTGACGCAGTGCGGATCACGGCACGCTATCGCTTCTACCCGCTGGAGGGTGGCCCACCGGTGACCGACGACAGGGTCGAGTTTCGCGCGAAGCAGCAGGAAGGCCGCGATGCCGAGCCGGGGGCGACCGCCGCCTTTCCGTATGACCGAATGACTGTGGAGCGGTTCCGTGTCGCATTCCCGCGCGCACGCTGGCGCAACGACCTGGGGGCTTGGTTCGTGCCCGGCACCACGGCGGAACAGCGCCTTAAAACCTGGTCAGGCCGCGAATGGTCCGGCGTGCTGGCCTATGCCGACCAGCGCGGCCGCGACGCCTTCGCGTTCGAGCCGATCGTGAGCCGGTATCTGGATGTTGCCGATGACCTCGTGGTGCGGACTCCGTATTCGCAGGCCGTTATCGACTTGCTGCGGATTGTGCCCTGGGCGCGCTGGGACCCGGCGTCCAAGGCGTGGCACGTGCCATTTCGGTCATTCGAGGAGCTGCGCCGGCACTGGCCATCCATCGAGTGCGCTGCCCGCCAGGCCGAACCGGAGGAGCGGCGCAAGCGCGAGGAAGAGCGCAGAGCATCTCCCGAGCACGCGGACAGGCTGGCAGAAGCCGCGGAACGCCGCCGCAATCGATATCCGGTGCCGGACGACGCGCTGCCGCCGAATGGGCGCGTGCTGATGACGCATAAGGGGTGCGTGGTGTTCGAGGATGTTACCGGAGAGATTGTGGACCCCTCGCTCGCGGGCCGCTTCTATCCTGGTGTGGCGGCCGGACCCACCACGTTGATCTGGGCAATCCGGCGCAGTCCGACCCACGATGAGCTGGTCCGGGCCTGGCCGTCGCGGCGATCGCCGGACGCAGCCGAGCTTGCGCGTGGCTGGTGGGAGCCGACGATCGAGATGCTCCGTGAGGAACGCCGCAAAGCGGCCTCCCTTCAACGCGCGCAAGCAACGCGTGGAGCAAAGGCATCCTGATCGCTGCGATTTCGCGCAGCGCTAATCCTTGCCGCCGGCCTCTCGATACTTCTGCCGAGCGGACACGACCGATGCTGTCGCTGCTTTGCGATCTGCGACATAGGCTGCTTGCGCCGCCGCTCGCTCGGCTTCCAGTTCGTCCTGTCGCCGGCGCAGATCGGCCTCTTGTCGCATATGGCTCTCGTCAAGTTTCCGGAGATCCGCTTCGGCAGAGTCGAGGAGGCCGCGGTCCGGCGGCGGCTTTGCCGGTGTGCTCGGGGGCGACGAGCTTGCCTTGCCTTTGCGAGTGCTTTGCTTCGACCCCTCCGGAACTGCTGGCAAGTGCGCCGGCTCCAGGACAAACGGGTCGGTCGATCCAGCGGCTCGCCTCAGCGGGATCTCGGGATGCGCACGTGCGGCTTCGACGGCTTGTGGATCCTCGGTGAGCTTGGCCAGACCCGTTGAAAACAGGTTCTGATGGACGCCCCAAGCCCGCAATGCGGCCGCCTGACTCGAGGCCGCCACGACGGTGTCGTAGAAGCCGAGATGGGCTTGATAAACTTTCAGCTTGCGGACTGGTGCGTTGCCCACCTCTGCCTCACTGAATGGATGGCCGATCGACACCCAAGCTTGAACAGCCGCCATTGCCAAGGCGGCAGCATGCCAACCGCAACATCATGTCCATCCCTCAACCCCGAGACAGTCCACTCTTCCACAGGCATGTTTTTGGTCCGCGCCAGTGGGTGAGGTGATCGACGATTGCCTCGCGTTGCCAAGGTGTTCCACCGCGCCGATTTTCGGGACTGGACTCCTCCGATGTTCATGTGATGTTCTCGTGGCCATGCTGTTCCCTCCTCCCCTTCGCGAACTGGATGACGCTCAGGCGGAGGCGGCTTTGCGTGAGGCGATGATTGCTGCGGCGACGGGATTGACGCGCATCGCCGACACATATCTCGCGGCGCAATCAGCGCGCGTTCTGGTCGATCGGCTGCGGCTTTCAGGGGTAGGGTTCTGTGTCTGGAGCGAAGTGCCGCAGTGCTGCCAATCCTCATCTCGCGACGCCCGGCTTCCACCCGCCTTGCCCTAGCATCCCGACCGCCATGGCTGCGAATCTCTCTGCCCGGAAGCTGCAAAGCGAGATCCTGAGCTCAGCGGTGACCGACTACAGGCACTGCGTCTTGACCGTTGGATGCGGCGGCGCTCAATGCGAGCGGGGGCGCACATTCCCTGTCGACGGCATTGCGAGCGTATTTCCTGATTTGACGATCGGCGATGTTGTGGCGCGGATGCGGTGTCATGTTTGCGGTGGGCCGCTCACTTCGGCCAAGCTTCAGGCTGCGTCACCAGGAGGCAAACAGGTTCGCTGGGTTGAACTGGTCGGGCCACCCGCTCAAGGCCCCCGACGAGACTGAATTACGCCCCACACGATAAGGTGTCTCCATCGTGACCTCCGCCCGCACCGGCTAAGGTGCGCCTGATGCAGCAATCCCACAGGATCGATGTGTAACCTCTATTCCCTCACCAGCACCCAGGCGGCGATCCGGAACCTGACACAGGCCATCCGCGACGCGACGGGCAATCTGGCACAGCTCCCCGGCATCTTCCCGGACTATACGGCCCCCATCGTGCGCAACGGCGCCGAGGGGCGAGAGATGGCAATGGCCCGGTGGGGCATGCCATCGCCGGCCTTCGCGCTCAAGGGGAGGAAGGTCGATAAAGGGATCACCAATATCCGCAACACGAGCAGCCCGCACTGGCGCCGCTGGCTCGGCCCTACCTCGCGGTGTCTGGTGCCCTTCACCAGCTTCTCTGAGAACGACCACCGGCCGGATGGGAAGATCGCGCCGGTCTGGTTCGCCCGGGACGAGACGCGGCCGGTGGCTTTCTTCGCCGGCATCTGGACCAGATGGACCTCGACCCGCAAGTTGGCGGAGGGCGAGATCACCTGCGACCTGTTCGGCTTCCTGACCACGGAGGCCAACAAGGAGGTGGGGCGTGTTCACCCGAAGGCCATGCCGGTGATCCTGACCGAACTGGAGGAATGGGAGACCTGGCTGCGGGCGCCATGGGCAGAGGCGGCGCCACTCCAACGGCCACTGGCTGATGGAGCCCTGACCTTGGTCGCTCGGGGAGAGAAGCAGGATGGAGCCAGCAGTGGCTGGCAGCGCCGCTGAGCCGCACGGGAGCCGCACGCAGCCGATCGGGCTTATGTGCGAATGGCACCCTCGGTCACTACACGCTCCACGTCATGGCAGGTCATCCTGCTGCTGTGCGGCAAGTGCGCCCGCAGCCTGGACGGCGGCTACGGCGCCGACGGCGACGAGACGCTGCGCACGGCACTCCGCGCCGCTCTGAAGAAGGCCGGCCGGCACAAGGAGGTGCGCATCATTGAAACCCGCTGCATGGGCATCTGCCCCAAATCCGCCGTGGCCGCGCTGAACGCCAGTGCACCTGGCCGCATCCACACTATCCCGATTGGGACACCGATTGCCGAGGTACTGACGTTGCTTCAGCTCCCGCAGGGCCCCCCATGAGGATCGCCACCTTCAACATCAACAACGTCAATCGGCGGCTGGCCAACCTGCTGGCCTGGCTGGACGCGACCCAGCCCGACGTGGTGTGCCTGCAGGAACTGAAGGCCGAGGATCGGCAGTTTCCACGAACGGCAATCGAGCAGGCCGGCTACCATGCCGTCTGGCGCGGTGAGCGGAGCTGGAACGGAGTCGCGATCCTCGCGCGCGGCAAGATGCCGATCGAGACCCGCAGCACCCTTCCCGGCGATCCCGCCGACACGCAGAGCCGCTACATCGAGGCGGCGGTGCGCGGCGTGCTGGTCGGGTGCCTCTACTTGCCCAATGGCAACCCGCGGCCGGGTCCGAAGTTCGACTATAAGCTGGCGTGGCTTGAACGACTGCATGCCCATGCTGCAAGTTTGGTAGCAATGCCAGCCCCGGTCGTAATGGCAGGTGATTTCAACGTGGCGCCGACCGATTTCGACATTTACTCCACCCGGTCCTGGACCGGCGACGCGCTGATCCATCCCCGCAGCCGGGCCGCGTTCGGGAACCTTCTCGCCCAGGGCTGGACCGACGCGATCCGCACGCTGCACCCGGATGCGCCGATGTACACCTTCTGGGATTACAAGCGCGAGCGGTGGCCGCGAGATGCTGGCCTGAGGCTCGATCACCTGTTGCTCAACCCACCGGCGACAGCCCGGCTTCAATTGGCGGGAGTAGATCGGGTGATGCGGGGAAGAGAAGGTGCGAGCGACCATGCGCCAGCCTGGGTTGATCTGGATTAGGCAGTACGTGGCTGCGTCGCCGCTCAGCAAGGCAATGATTGTGGGGAGTGAGACAGGGGTGATTACCTACTGAAGGCTGAGAGTAACATGAGAGGCATTCCGTGGAGTTCGTCGAGTAGCCGATGCCTGTAGTCATGGGCCCGTCGGGCCGAGACTAGGGGCTGCATCTGGATTGACTGTCCCGGTACAGGCGCCCTATTCGGCGTGATGACCGAAACTGCCGTGGGGTCCGTTGTTGAACATCAGGTTACGACTGTCGGTTAGTGCAATCAAATGAGAGGCGAACCGTCATTGCTTCTGCTTGCTTACCTTTCGTAGCCACGCCGCTGCTCGGTCGAGCAGGTCGCAAAGAACGTCTGCATCGCTGCGGCCGGACTTCGTTGGTACGTGGAACGAGTGATCGGCCAAATCAATTGTCTCCAGTGACGCTCGCTTTCCCAGCTGCGCTACGGTGGGGGACAACAGCGACATTTCGGCAAGTGCGTCGCGGGTTCCCTGCAGGAACAGCACCGGCAAGTTCACTTCCGCTAGGTGTGCCGCCCGATCCAAAGAGGGCTTGCCTGCGGGGTGTAGCGGAAATCCCCAGAACACCAGCCCCTTCACGCCTGGAAGCGGTGCCTCCGCTTGCGCCTGCGATGTCATCCGGCCACCGTAGGACTTGCCCCCTGCAAAAAGTGGGACGTTGGGAAGTGCCGTTTGCGCCGCGTCGACAGCGGCACGCACGGTTGCTGCCGCAATTGCCGGTCGATCGGGTCGCTTGCTGCCTGCTTCCATGTAGGGAAACTGATAGCGCAAAGTGGCAATGTGGCGCTCCATCAGTCCATCGGCGACTGCCGCCATGAAGCGG
Source organism: Rhodospirillales bacterium (assembly GCA_031424895.1). Classification (GTDB taxonomy): domain Bacteria; phylum Pseudomonadota; class Alphaproteobacteria; order Acetobacterales; family Acetobacteraceae; genus CAMDGX01. Next base: position 15,627 of record JANPIH010000264.1, on the reverse strand, counting down.
TGTTCCATACCCGCCCCGGCACCATGAGCCAGGACAAGGCACGCGATCGGCTCCGGCGGAACCTGAAGCAGCGCGGAGACACTTAGCCCCGGGTGAACGCAGATTCGCATGCCACCTCCGACACTTGCCATGCACCATTATACGCGCGTCCTGACCGCGTCAGCCGATGGCATACGGAACCAAGCGCGAACCATGGCATCGGACATGCACCAGGCCGCCCGGGAGCAGGCCGATCGCCTCAATCCGTTACACCTGCCGCGACGCCTCCGCAACGCAATCCAGTTCGTCTACATCGGAGCGGAAGACATGGTCGCCGTAAATCGCACTGGGCGTAAGCCTACGCATTGCGATAGAGCGGCTAAATCGGACAGCCTCTGGTTCAGCCCTGTCGTAGACGCAGTGCTTGAAGTCGATTGCCCAGGCTTGCCGTAGGAGCCGGCCGGCCGGAAACGGCTGCCATGGCGGCTGCGATATTAGGGTCGTCCTGTTCCGGCTTGGTCGGGCGCAAAAGCGCCGCCTTCGAGTTTGCGGCCTCGGCATGTACAAGGTTGCGGGCGGTATTGTCCTGCATTGCCTTCAGGGCAACCGACAAGCCGCTGGTCGCCTGAGTGAGGCCCGCGGCCTGACGCGCCCCCTCAGCCCTCTGCTCGGCGACCTCGCGCTGTGTCGAGGCACGGGTCATGTCGCGCTGGGCGCGCTCCAACGCTGAACGCGCATTGCGCAGCTTCTGCCCAGCTTCCTGGTAGGCATCCTCAAGCGACCGGAGGAAATTCTCGGCGTCCTCCGCGTCCTGCTTTTCCCGATCCACGTCGGGCGCCATCTGCTCCAGCATACCCACCAAGGTTGCCAAGCTCTTTTCCACTGCCCGCTTACTGCTTGGGTTCGCTTCGGTCAGCAGGCGCTGGTTTAGCTGTTCGGCCGCAGCCATGCGTTGTTGCGACAGGGACTGTATCAGGTCGGCCTCCTTCTTCTCCTGAGCATAACCGGCACGGGCTTGCGCCACCTGCAAGCCCAGTTGGTCGAGGTGATCGTCCATCATCCGTAGCTCAGCTTCAGTGGCGGACTTCGGGTCCCAGCGGACAATGGCCTCGATGGCTGCATTCACTGCGTTGTCGGTCTTGACGCCCACAAGGTTGCGGATGAATGAGGACATTAATTTGCTCCTTACCGGGATCAAGGCCCAATGGTTCGTGCACAGACGCGGTGAACCGCCTGCAAACCACTATGTTGCAAGGCCGCTGCGCCGTCGGGCGCTAGCTGCGCAGTTCAGCAGGGACTTTGCCACCGTTCTCGGCTAGCTTAGTCATCACTTGCTTGTGCAGCCAGATATTCATCGTGGCGGTGTCGTCGGTGCTGCCGCTGTAGCCGAGCTCCCCGGCCAGTTCGCGACGGGCACCAAGAGCGCTGTCGAGGCTCAGGAGCTTCATCAGGTCCACGATCGAGTGACGCCAATCAAGCTTCTGAGGATTGCCGGTGGCCATATCCGTGAGCACAGCCTCGACATCCACCGTGCTTAAGCTCTCGGATCTCGCGGTCTGAGGAGCCGAAAGCGGCACAGCGGGAGAGTTCGCGGACGCGGGCGCTCCAGTCGTCGGCGCAGCGACCGCATCCCGGGCCCCGGATCGCATGCCCTGCGGTGCTGCTGATGCAATCGCATCCTTATAGCCGAAAATCTTCGTCATGATCGAGTTGAATATGCTCACCGCATGTCTCCCAGGGCCGAGAACGTCGCAAGGGGCAACGGGAGATACACATCACAGTTCCGAGGAGCGAATGCACCAGGTCCCAAGTGCCGCTGGATCGCGGGACGCTGGTTTGCGAGTTCACGGTACGCCCCGTGCCCGAGGTGTCTGGCGGGGCGGCTCTCGTCATCGCCGGGATCAGTAAGACGTTCAGCAACACCATCTATATGTCGCGGATCGGAGCGACCGGCCTCGGCGTCACCTACACCCGGCCGGCGGCGTCAGCAGCCAGGTCAACCGAACCTGTGCCTTCACCCCCGGCACCACCTATCGCTTCGACATGGCCTGGCACCCACCGTCACTAACGACCTAGTCCGGGTATCGGGCTCGTCGTGTTCTATCTCGCGCCTCTTACGTAACGCGCGGTGGGCCATCACCGGATCCTGAACGCATGGTCTCGGCGCCCGCCGTGCTGCTCCACGCACCGGACGCTTTGAGCCACTATCCCGAGGTCAAAAGCATGAACCCATCTATTGATGCCGACGGGAGCGATCCCGTTCCGGCTAGCACGCATGCCGACACTACGGCATCATCCAGCCCGACCGTCGCAGCGCGTGCGCTCTCGGCACCGGCCACCGTCGACCGCACCGCCCGTACTGTCGAGGTGGTGTGGTCCACCACCAGCGCCACGATCACCCGCAGCGTCGACAACCTGATCCTACCGGTCGCAGCCTCCCCAGGAACCTCTGCCATCTGAAGGGCATTGCCCCCGGCGACAAACCGGGGAGCACCAATGGCCCATCGTCCGATATGGCAAGGCCACCTTCGTCTCTCTCTGGTGGCCTGTCCCGTCACCCTCCACAACGCCACCACCACAGCCCAGGACGTCCGTTTCAACCTCATCAATCCCGCCACACACAACCGCATCCGCCAGCTTACTGTCGACGCCGAAACCGGCGACGAGGTGGAACGAAAGGCCCTGCTGCGCGGCTATGAGGTCGATAAGGACCGCTACATCCTCTTCACGGATGAGGAGATCCAGTCCGTCCGCCTCGAATCAACCCACACGCTCGACATCGAACGCTTCGTCTCCTCCCAGGACATCGACCGCATCTGGTGGAACGACCCCTATTACTTGGTCCCCGAGGGGGCGGCGGGCCTCGACGCCTTTACCGTCATCCGCGAGGCCATGGCCCATGCCAAGAAGGTGGCGCTTGCTCGCTTGGTGATGGGCGCCCGCGAACGCGTGGTTGCCATCGAGCCACGCGGCAAGGGCATGCTGGTCTACACCTTGCGCAGCCATGACGAGGTGCGCGGCGATGCTGACTATTTCGACGACATCCCCACCCGCCGCACCGATGCGCGCATGATACACATCGCTGAGCAGATCATCGCCCAGCTCGCCGGCCCCTTCGACCCTGGCGAATTCACCGACCGCTACGAGGACGCGTTGCGCGACCTGATCCGCACCAAGCAGGACGGCGCCGAGCCCGTCGCCGCTGCGCCGGCGCCGCGGGACAATGTGATCGACCTGATGGAGGCCCTCCGCCGGAGCCTCGAAGGCGACCGGGAGCCGGCCGAACCGGCGGCCAAGCGTCCGCGGCGCAAGAAGGATGATGCCCCGGCGCCGAAGCCCGAGCGTATCTCCCCCACCCGCCGCCGTTCGGCCGGACGGTGAGCCCCGCCCGGCCGGATCGCCTGGCCGAATACCGGTCCCGGCGCGACTTCGGCCGGACGCCGGAACCCGCGGGCTCCGCCCCACGCCCTGGCGAGCGCCTGGCCTTTGTCGTGCAGCGACACGACGCCACCAGGCTGCACTACGATCTCCGCCTGGAATGGGGCGGTGTGCTGAAGTCCTGGGCAGTCACCAAGGGCCCGTCGATGGACCCGGCCGACAAGCGCCTGGCCGTGCAGACCGAGGACCACCCGCTCGACTATGGCAGCTTCGAGGGCACCATCCCCAAGGGCGAGTACGGCGGCGGCACCGTCCAGCTGTGGGACCACGGCAGCTGGGCCCCGATCGACCCGGCCCATGTCGACCGCGACCTGGAGAAGGGCGAGCTGAAATTCGTCGTCGCCGGCGATCGCCTGCGCGGCGGCTTCGTCCTGGTGCGCATGAAGCCGAAGCCGGTCGAGAAGCGGGCCAACTGGCTGCTGATCAAGGAACGCGACAGCACGGCTCGTCCTGGCGAGGGCGATGCCGTACTGGCCGCGCCCACCTCCATCAAGACGGGTCGCACCCTCGGCGAGATCGCCACGCCCCAACGCGACGATTTCATCGCGCCCCAGCTGTGCACCCTGGTCTCCACGCCGCCCCGGGGCGAAGGTTGGGTGCACGAGCTCAAGCTCGACGGCTACCGCATCCAGATCATCGTCACCGCCGACCATGCCGAGCTGCGCACCCGCACCGGCCTCGACTGGACCCAACGCTTCCCCGCCATCGTCCAGGCCGTCAGGCGCCTGCCGGACTGCGTGATCGACGGCGAGGCGGTGGCGCTGGACGAGAACGGCCAACCCGACTTTGCCACGCTGCAGGCGGTGCTGGCCGGTCAGAGCCAAGCACCCCTGGCCTACTACGCCTTCGACCTGCTGCGCGATGGGAGCGAGGATATCCGGTCTCAGCCCCTGTTCGCGCGCAAGACGCGGCTGCTGCGGATCCTGCCGGCAAAGGACAAGGTGCTCCGCTATCTCGATCACTTCGACATGCCCGGCGCGGCCGTGCTCGCCTCTGCTTGCCGGCTCGCCATGGAGGGCGTGGTGTCCAAGCGCCTCGACGCCCCCTATGCCAGCGGCCGCGGCGAGGCCTGGTGCAAGTCCAAATGCCGTGGCCGCGACGAGTTCGTCATCGGCGGTTGGTTCGCCGGCACCTCCAGGAGCGGGTTCGGTGCCCTGCTCGTCGGCGCCCGCCGCGCCGGGCGACTGGTCTATCTCGGCCGGATCGGCACCGGCTTCTCCGCCGCCACCTCTGGCCTGCTCCTCGATCGCCTCCGCCCGCTGCTTCGCAGCACCACCCCCTTCGACGGCCCCGGCCCGGAGCGCCGCAAGGACATTACCTGGGTGGCGCCGGAGCTGGTCGCCGAAGTGGACTATGCCGGCTGGACCGACGCCGGGCTGCTGCGCCAGGCCAGCTTCGTCGGCCTGCGCGAGGACAAGCCGGCCGAGGAGGTGGAGCCCCCGATCCCAAAGCCCGAACCGCCGAAGCGGGCGCGCAAGCCGAGCCCTTCCATCTCCAACCCCGACCGCATCCTATGGCCCGCCACCGGCGACCACCCGGCCCTGACAAAGGCGGACCTAGCCGAGTACTTCACACGCCATGCCGAGCGGATCCTTGCGCATGTTGCCGGCCGACCATTGTCGATCCTGCGTGCGCCCGACGGGATCAACGGGGAGCTATTCTTCCAGCGTCATGCCATGCCCGGCCAGTCGCCGCTGATTGGCAGCGTCGCTATCCAGGGTCAGGCCAAGCCTTTCATCCGCATCGACGACTCCGGCGGATTGCTGGCCCTTGCCCAGCTTGCCGCGATCGAGCTGCATCCCTGGGGTGCCATGGCCGAAGCGCCGGACGTGCCCGACCAGCTGACCTTCGACCTCGACCCCGCCGAGGGCGTGGATTTCGCGTGGGTGATCGACGCCGCGCAGGAGCTGCGCCAGCGACTGGAAGCCCTCGGCCTGGTCACCTTCCCCAAGGTCACCGGCGGCAAGGGCCTGCATGTCATCGTGCCCCTTGCCACGCCGAAGGACGCCGTGGGCTGGCCGGAGGCAAAGCAGTTCGCGCGCCTCGTCTGTGCCATGATGGAGCGCGACGCGCCTGACCGCTTCACCACCAACATGGCCAAGGCGAAGCGCGTGGGCCGCATCTTCCTCGACTACCTGCGCAACGACCGCCTTGCCACCGCCGTCGCGCCCTGGTCGCCCCGCGCCCGCCCGGGGGCGGCCATCGCCCGGCCGGTGACCTGGCGTAACGTCAAGCCCGGATTGACGCCTGACGGCTTCCGCCTGACGGACCGCCACCCGCCCGCACCCTGGCCGCAGCTGGATACCGCCGCCATGCCGTTGCGCGCCGCCATCGCCAAGGTCACTGCCATGTAGTCTACGCGTAGCCACCGCTTTGTTGTTGAGACATCGGTCGAGCAGGAGGTCATCCCGCTGCGTGAGAAGGTGGTGGTGGAGCGTGGCCGCCCAGTCACCGACAAGGTCACAGGAGAAATCCTGACGGAGGTAACCATCGAGGTGGTCGAGACTGAGGCGGTCCCTACGGTCAGCAAGGCCACGCGCCTGCGTGAGGAGGTTGTCGTCCAGATTAAGCGCACGGAGCGTTTCGAGACGGTGACCGAGACGCTCCGGCACGATGAGGTTGAGATAGAGCAAGTGGGACGGAAGCAGGGCAAACGGCAACTGCGCTCGTTGACCACCGAGAGTTAAACCCCGAAGGCGAGGGGGCATCAGGTTGATGAAGCGTTCAACTTGATGCCTATCCCCGCGGGGATATCAATGCCGTAGTCGGCTCGGCCGGGGTGCCCATCCTCTTTCATGTGATCAATCACCACTTCCATGGCGGTGTGCCGATCGCTGGCGACGTCATCGACCCGCGCTACCATGTCAACCTTGCCTGGCATGGTCGCGGGTTGGATCCAGCCTTCCTGGCATCGCTGGTCGTCCCGCCAATACCAGCGCGCGGGTGGGACGTACCGACGGCTCCGGCATCACAGCCCCCGGTTCCACCAGCGATCCCCGCCTGGAAGGGCAAGGCGGCGTTACGGGAAGCCGGTCTCCTGGATGCCGTCGAGGCAGCCGTCGACGCAGGGAGCGTTCGCGTTCGCGACGCGTGGGCAGGCGCGTCAGAGTGGAGCCGCAACAGCGACTTTCTCATATCGTTGGGTAAGAGGCTCGGGCTGACCAAGCGACAGATTGACGACATGTTCCGGACAGCAGGCGGTATTCAGAGCTAAAGCCGTAGCGCCCCGCGCGAGGCAGGCCAGTGCCAGTGCTCGCCGTTCACGCAGCTACCGCTCTAGATGTCGCGCCAAGAAACCCCTTGCCTCGTCGAAGCTCTGCTTCGCAGCCCCCTCCTCATAGCCGCCGTGGGTGCGCACGGCGAAGCCGTGGCGCGCCCCGTCATAAAATACAAAGGTGCAGACTTTGCCGAGTGCTTGCATCTGCGCCTCCATTTGGCGCATATCCGCCATTGGCGCCTGTTCGTCCTCTGTACCGTGCAGGACCAGTATAGGAACATTCACGCTGTCGGCGAGGTCGTAGGGCTGAGCGCCGGGCTGAGCCCGTGCTGGCCGGAAGGCGAAGCCGTGGAAGACGACGACAGCGCGTATTTCAGAGTGTGCTCGTGCCGCCATAAACGCGTGCACTCCACCGCGACAGAAGCCGAAGACGGCCAGTCTATTGAGATCGGCCTGTCTGACCGATCCCAGGAAGGACATTGCTCCCTGTAGATCGGCGTACACGGGCTCGTCCTTTGGGTCTGACCCGCGAATCTTCCAGCCGTGTACGAGTGCGACATAGCCCCATTCGGCGAGACGCCGGGCGATCTCCGTGTACCCATCGTCTGGACCAGCCACACCTCGGAGAATCAAAACGACTGGATGCGGCCGGTCGCCGTCTGGGGTGGCCAGATACGATGGGACGTGCGTCACCCCATCTCCGCTTGCAAACGTAACCGACTCCAGCCGTTGGGTCATGACCGACTCTCCCTTTTGTAAATGCCCGGGCCACCGCCCGTCGGAGCCTCTTGCTTCGGTACTTCGCCCGCAAGTACCTCAACAGCCTTGATGACCTCATCCTCGTGCAGGCCAGGCGTGCAGCCGAACTCAGGCTAGATCTGGCGTCCGCGGTCCACCCAGTAACGGCTGCGCACCTCACGCTTCAGCACCTTGCCGATCGCGTTGCGCGGAAGCGCCTCGACAAAGTCGATGCTTTTGGGAGTTTTCACCCCGCCCAGCGTGGTCCGGCAGTGCGCGATCAGGTCCTTCTCGGTGACGGATCCGCCCTCCCGCACCTCGACCACCGCCTTGACCGCCTCACCCCATTTGTCGTCGGGCACGCCGACCACGACGCAGTCGCGCACCGCCGGATGGATCATCAGGTGCCGCTCGATCTCCGCCGGATACACGTTGTAGCCGCCGGTGATGATCATGTCCTTCTTGCGATCCACGATGTAGAGGTAGCCGTCCGCATCGAACCTGCCGACGTCGCCGGTGCGCTGCCATCCGCGGTGGCGGATCTCCGCGGTTGCCTCTGGATTGCGGAAGTAGCCCTTCATCACAAGATCGCCGCGGCACACGATCTCCCCTGCCTCGCCATCCGGCAGGAGGCTCCCCGCCTCGTCCATGATCGCGACCTGCGAGAACAGGGTGGGCCGCCCGCAGGAGGCCAGCCGGTCGCGCTTGTCCGGGTCAGCCAGTGCCGCCACGTGCTCGCGTTGCGTCATGATCGTCAGCACGCTCGGCGCCTCGGCCTGGCCATAGGTCTGCACCATTACCGGCCCGAACACCTGCAGCGCCAGCGCCAGCTTGTCCGGCGACATCGGCGCGGCCGCATAGAGGAAATGGCGCAGCGTCGAATAGTCGAACTCGCCCACCCGCTTATGGGCAAGCATCATGTAGATGACGGTTGGCGGCAGGAACAGCGTGGTCACCCGATGCCGCGCGATGGCCTGCATGATCGCCAGTGGCTCCGGCTTCGGCAGCACGATTGTGGTCGCTCCCAGGCCCATGAACAGCAGACCGACATAGCCCCCCGCATGGCTCGCCGGGATGCACACGAGGTTCACGATCGGCTCCTGCACGTCGAGGCACGACATGAAGGTGGCGACGATGGCGCTGAAGTTCGCATGGGTCAGCATGGTGCTCTTGGGCAGGCCGGTGCTGCCTCCGCTACTGGCATGCATCGCGACATCGTCGGGCTGCCAGTCGAAATCCTCGCTGTTGTCGGCGCAGCCTTCGGCCCAGCCGCTCAGCCCCTGCTGCGCGCCGTCGGCGTCGATTCGGCAGAAGACGGCAATGGACGGAACCTCGAGGCGGATACGGACCAGGAGCGCCGCGAAATCCTCATGATAGAACAGCACACGGCACTCGTTCAGCCGCAGGATAGCGACAAGATCATCAACGGAGACGCTCGGCGCCAGCATGGCGGCCACCGCTCCCATGCGCATCGCGCCCAGTAGCGCCGGCAGGACCATGAGGTGGTTGGTGCTCAGCACGCAGGCGCTGTCGCCCCTGCGGACCCCGCCATGGCGCAGGCGGTTGGCGATCCGGTGGCTCAGCCGGCGCGCTTCTTCGAAGGTCAGAGATCCCTCGGGGCCGACGAGGCATTCGCGCTGCGGAAAGAGGCGAGCGCCGCGGTCGAAGAAGTCTATGGGACGCACTGGCGGCTCCTCTTCAAGCCGAACAGTGCGCAGGCTCAATCCCGTCAGATCTAGAGCCTATCCGCATCGGCGTTTCATCTGAATCCTAATCGACCGGAGTCTCGGCAGACAAGGCGCTGATCCGCCTGCCCCATCCAGCCACGATGGCCAGCTTGACCGCCGAATTGGTCGGCCGGGGTATAGACAAGCACAGGGTCATCATCCGGGATCGTCGCGATGGATTGCCACGTGCGGACCTCCATCTGCGCCGCAACTTTGGTGTCGGCATCATCGCCCTGCATTGCAAACGCCAGTGCTCCGGACCACCACCAAACCCGCGAGTGCCATCCGATCCACTATATACCGCGCGCTTACCGTAGCCAGAAACACGTCAACACTTCGCGGTAGGCCGCCGCAACCTTGCTGGATGATCGCAGCCAGCACAGCGATCAACTCATCATCTGGGACAGGCTGAGGCAGGGTGCTGGCGAACATCCCGGGACGCTAGCGAACCATGAGGAACGAAGCAAAAACACGAATCGGCTGGCCTGCCGAACTCGTCGATCCGCCACGCCTCGTGCGAAGGTTGGCGCGGAGGAGCGAACCGACCCATGTGCAATCTCTACTCGCTGACCCGCGGCCAAGCGGCCATCCGCGAACTGACCCGCGCTATCCGCGACACGACCGGCAATCTCCCGGCGCTGCCTGGGATCTATCCCGATTACCAGGCGCCGATCGTACGGAACACGCCCGACGGTCGCGAGCTTGCAATGGCAAGGTGGGGAATGCCGACGCCGCTAAAGTTGCTGCCTACGAGTGGGCGCGACCCGGGCGAGACCAATATCAGGAACCTCAAGTCGCCGCACTGGCGCCAGTGGCTCAAGCCGGAAAACCGCTGCCTCGTCCCCTGGACGTCGTTTGCCGAACCTGAGCGTCTGTCGACTGGCAAAAGCCAGAACGTGTGGTTCTCGATGGCGGAGGACCGACCGCTGCTTTTCTTCCCCGGCATCCACGTGAAGGGCTGGACATCCATCCGCAAGGTCAAGGAGGGCGAGACCACGAACGACCTCTTTGCCTTCCTGACGACCGAGCCCAACGCCGACATCAGCCCCTACCACCCTCGCGCCATGCCGGTGGTGTTCCGGACCAGCGAGGAATGCGACCAATGGATGACGGCGCCGCTGGCTGAGGTAATGGAGCTGCAGCGGCCATTGCCTGACGGCATCCTTCAGATAGTCGCGCGGGGGACACCGACTGATGGCGATTGGGAGATGTCACCAATCTTGGATCCTGAACCCCGACTTCTTTGAGGGACTCGTCCTGCTGGGTGTTCTACGTCCTACTGCATACGATGACGGCGCCATGTGGATCACGACCTGCCATAGGTTCAACATCCGGGCGGGGTCCCAGATCGCACCCAAAAGCGCCAGTCTTTCGCTCCGACCGCGACCACTTCGCTCCGACCGCGACCACCGACCGGTCAGATATGATGCGGGCGTCGTCTGAACGCCTCCACCGTTGCCAGAGCTGCCGGATTGCCGATAGGGTCACCGCTCAATGGGCGGATCGGCTGGCCATCCGGGTAATGTCGGTCAAAATCCCAATGAGGCCAGCACTCCGCTAATTTGCACCGCGAGTTGTATCAAATGTCCTGGCGACGGACACACTCGCCAACATCGGCGATTTCCGCCACGGGGGACAGGCCATGAACGGCATCGACTACATCGCGCAGATTCTGAAGCAGGAAGGCGTCGAGTGGATATCCTGTTTCCCCAGCAACCCGCTAATATCGGCGGTGGCGAGGGTCGGTATCCGGCCGATTGCGTTCCGGCACGAGCGCGGCGCGGTGATGGCGGCGGATGGCTACAGCCGCATCAACGACCGGCAGAAATTCGGCGTCTGCGCCGTGCAGGCCCAGGCGGGCGCAGAGAACGCCATGGGCGGCATTGCCCAGGCCTATGCCGACAATATCCCGATCCTGGTGTTTCTGGGCGGCAACACTCTCGACCGCCTGTCGGTGAAGCCGAACTTCACGGCGGCCCGGAACTATCAGGGCTGGGTCAAGCAGGTGGAGGCAATCTATACGCCGAACCAGGTGGGCGACGTGATGCGCCGCGCCTTCCACGCCTTGCGCAACGGAACGCCCGGCCCGGTGGTCGTAGAGCTGATCGCCGATGTCTGCGCCCAGGACGTGCCGGAAGCGGCCCGGACCTACAAATCCCCCAAGATCCACCGGCAAGTGCCTGAAGCCTCTGCTATCGAGGAAGCAGCCGCGGCGCTAATCGCCGCGAGGCGGCCGATTATCTGGGCCGGCCAGGGCGTGATGTTCTCCGGCGGAACGGACGCTCTACGCGAACTGGCGGAACTGATCGCAGCGCCAGTGTTCTGCACCATGCCCGGCAAGTCCGCCTTTGACGAACGCCACAAGCTGGCGCTGGGTGCCGGCAGCGGCACGACCACCGGTCCAGCCAACGAATGGCTCACCGGCAGCGACGTGATGCTGGCGCTGGGGACCAGCCTGACCCGCTCGCCCTATGCCCAGAAGATCAAGCCGGGCAAGACCATCATCCACAACACCAATAACCCCGACGAGCTGAACAAGGACGAGGCTGCCGACATCGGCCTGGTCGGAGATACGAAACTCACCATCCAGGCTCTGATCGAGTGCATCAAGAAGCAGACCGGGGGCCAGGGCGTCGGCGATCGTTCCGGGACCCAGGCCGAGGTCGCCGCGGCGAAGGCGAAATGGATGGCCGAGTGGACGCCGGCGCTGACCGACGATTCGGAACCGATCAGCTACTACCGCGTCATCCAGGCGCTGAACGATACGCTGGACCTCGAAAACAGCATTGTCACCCATGACGCTGGTGCGCCGCGCGACACCATCGTGCCGTTCTACACGGCGACAACGCCCCACAGCTATGTCGGCTGGGGCAAAACGACCCATCTGGGTTTCGGCGTCCCGTTGATCATCGGCGCGAAGATGGCGCAGCCGGGCAAGTTCTGCATAAACCTGATGGGCGACGGCGCCTTCGGCATGTCCGGCACGGATATCGAGACCGCGGCTCGCTCCGGTGCGGCAATCACCACGGTGTTGCTCAACAACAGCGCGATGGCGACCTATTCCGGCCCTACCCAGGGCACCATCGGCAAGGAAGCGCGCGAAGAGTACGGCGTCTCCACCATGCAAGGCGACTACGCCAAGATCGCCGAGGGCATGGGCGCGGTTGGCCTGCGGGTGACTAAGGCGGCGGAGCTCGGCCCGGCCTTGCGGCAAGCGCAGAAGCTGAACGCCGAAGGCCGGACCGTACTGATCGACGTTAAGGCCAATGTGGAGGACCGGCGGTCGCGGTTCTGACCACAACCGGCGTATTCGAGCGTGGCGACCAGCATGCGGCTGTCGTGGCGGTTGGCCCCGCCCAGGGCCACGCCGAGTGGCGTGCCCTGGCCATCGACGACAAGGTGGCGTTTGGTGCCCAACTTGCCGCGGTCGGTAGGGTTGGGGCCTGTCTGCTCGCCCCCCCTTTTGCCAGGACCGACGCACTGACGAGCGAGGCACGGCTCCAGTTTAGACGGTCCGCATCGCGCAGGCGTTCGAGCAGTGTAAGGTGCAGGGCCACCCAGACCCCCGCCTTCCGCCATACCACCGGCAGCCAGCACGTCTCGCCGCTTCAGCCAATCTCCAGAGGCACCGCGCGCCACTGGATACCGGTGCGCAGCACGAAAATGATCCCCACACCGCGGGCACTTTCGATGTAGCCGCTATGGGCTCGGGGCCGCGCCCCGCACCAACGCCTTACACTCTCGGAGGCTAATTGCTACTCGCCGTGCCGCCAGCCATCCTCACTTCAGTACGGCATCGGCATCGAAGGGCTTGCCGACGCGGATTGCCACCCAGATCAGAGCCGCAAGCTGACGATCCCGGCCGGTGTCCCTTAACCCCAACAGCTCTGGGGCAGAACCAAAGCGGCCGAGGTATGCCTCGATTGCCCCTTCCAACGCCGAGGAGCCGAATATCGGTGTGACGACTTTGTCCCGGGCAACCATGGCCGCTTCCAGTCTGATAGCTGTCACGGAAACGCCACGATACGGGAATGGGTTGCATCGCTTTCCAAATACCGGGCAGTCGCTTCGATTGAGAGGACGGAAGATGGCGAAGACGCCGGCCAGTCGCCTGAAGGTCTTCCAGACGCAAATCGGGTTCTACGACACGGTCATCGCCGCACTCAGCCAAGCCGCTGCCCTCCGCACCTGGGGTGTGAAGCACAACCTCTTTGCGACCGGATTGGCAAAGGTCGCGGATGATCCGCAGGCCATCGAAGCAGCGCAGGCACATCCTGGCAACGTCCTGAAGCGGGCGGTGGGATCGAGTGACTCCTTCGAGGTCGACCCGGTGAACTTGCCCAAGCTACCCAAGGGGCCAAAGCGGGCCGCTACGGGGAGCCGTCAGGCTTCCGGGTCACAACTTGCTCTGATTCATCCTCCTGCCGATCGAAGCCGGCTTGATGCCGCGGAGGAGGCACTACGCGAGGTCGACGATCAATGGCACCGCGATGATGCCGCACTGCGGCGTCGGCAGGCCCAATTGGACAGCGAGCGCGCGGCGGCAGAAGCGGCGTTTGCCGAACGGCGCGACAACGCCATAGCGATGGTGGAGAGCGCGCGAGAGGCATACCGGAAGGCAGGAGGCCAGCAATAGCGAACACCCTCTCGGGAGCAGCTGCCATGCCCCTTGCTGGCCCTGCCATTGACACGGTTCGGACATAGGCGGCGTTCAAATATCCCGCGCCCGCGGCGAGACCCGTTTACGCTGCGTGTGGCTACTCGCTTGCAGCCAAAGGGCCGGCACAGCCTCCTACTCAGACTGTGCCGGCCGATTGGGCTATGTACGCGGTCTGAATAACTGGTCCCAGGCCTGACAGACAAAAGTAAAGTCGGTGATGTAGTGCCCTACATCGTTCAACGGAACAGTCTGCGGTGTCATCCCCTGTGGTTTCATCTCATGGCGGATCTAGACGTTGCCAATGGGCTGGGTCTTTGGATCAGCGGCGGTAGCGATCTTGTCTTGACAGAGACATTGCCAAGGCAGGGAGTGGGACAGGCAACGGCCAGGAGTTGCATGCCATATCCAATAGCACGTTCAACAGCGCCAGTTGGGCAAGCTCGCCGTAGCCCTCGCACTTGCTCTCGCTTGCGCGGTTGCACCATAGAAGGTCCGCGAGCTATGCCGACCGGTCGCATGTAGCCGCGCTGGATTGGGCGATCAAAGCTTTGTCGCTGCCCGACTGAGCAGCTTCCAGTCACCAGCCTGCTTTTGCCAGTTCATCAGAATATGAAGATTGGTTGCGCTCTTCTTGCCGTCTGCCACGGTTTCGCTCTCGCCTAGCCAATGAAACCGCACAATGGCCAGGTCGCCCACCACACGGATCATAGGATCCTTGTATTCTAGCGATAGCCATCGAGAGGTCGGACTGATGGCATTCTTAACGAAGGTCGGTTTGTCTTCTACCTGTCCGTTGGAGTGGCTGTAGCTCAACTCTGGAGCTGTAAGCGCTTCCAGCGCCTTCGCATCTTTTGCCGCTTGAGCGGCCCTGAACGCCTCAAGTTGTTTTGCAACAGCGTCTTCGTCGGCGGTTCCCGCGATGGCTGGCAAGGCGGCCAGCAACCCCAACGCTAGCGCCGGCAGCGTGAGATGACGACGATCGATCTTCATCGGCTTCCTCCATTGTGTCCCGGTTGCACTACTTGTAGCAGATGAGGCCAACCTGTTCACCGCGCCGACGCTACGGCCTCCTTCGATGCGCCTGCGCCGGAAGCATAGCACGCGTCAGGTACGGCGATGGTCCAGAACAGCTGACTGGCCCTTCACGATCGCCTGCACTGAAATACAGCGTCAAAATGGCCGCAGCACCTGACCTCAACGGACCGCGGCGGGTGATTGGGACGCAGCGCATCCTCAAGCGGTCTCTCCCCAGCAAATGTCGCTTTCCGTCAGCCTACCTAGTGGAGACTATTCCGCCCGGGGTCCCTATCCCCAGCCAATCCCGGACATACAGGCGGTCTCTGCGGGACCCGAGGCAGGCAAAAAATGCGTGGTTTCAAAAGGGTTTGCCGGCGGGACACTTGACCGCGCTCACCCTCGCGACCTCCAAAAGCGGTCTCTGTTCACCAATTGTCTCTGAACGGTTTGCCTGCCGCGATTTAGTATGGCGACGAAAAGGCGTTGCTAATCAGGCACTTGCGTGCGCGATCGAGGTGACGGGTTCGAATACCGTTTGGAGCTCCAATGACCACCATCCCATCATGCTCTCCAGCGGGACAGGCCACATAAAGGCACAAGGATTGGGCAGTTTTTCGGATGGCGTCAGAGATGTCTTTGTCCCCGAACTCCCTTTCGCTCCCCAGAAGGGCGGTTCTCTCAACGCTTCTGGTGAACCGGATTGCACGCACGGTAGCCGGGGCAAAACCCCGGGCGGGCAGTTATGATTTCGATTCCCCCGACGCGGCTGGATCTGATTCAACGTTGGGGTGGCAGCACCTGTTGAGACCGAAGAGCTATCGCCTGGCGAGTTGCGGTCCCTGGTGGAGCGG
>JANPIH010000263.1:0-2826 GCA_031424895.1 Rhodospirillales bacterium | reverse complement strand
GGCCAATACTGATGCGGGGGGCAGGAGCGCGATAGACCCCTAGCGCCAGGTCGCAATTTTGGTTCGCGGTGCGCAAACACCGCCCAGCAGCCCGCGGAACTCCGCCACTTCTGGCCGCGCCGTCTCCCCCGCAGTTCGCACTTTCCACAATCTGGATGCCGCCGATGACCCTCCCCTGGATGGCCGCGAAGATCGTGCTGCGTCCGGTCGGCGAGCTGCGTGCGCACGCCGGCAATGCCCGGTTGCACTCGGCCGGCCAGATCGAGCAGATCAAGGCCAGCATGCTGGCGTTCGGGTTTACCAACCCGCTGCTGGTGGATGAGGACGGCGTGCTGATCGCCGGCCACGGCCGACTGGACGCGGCGCAGGGCCTGGGCGTCGCCAAGGTGCCGGTGATCGTGCTGAAGCACCTGTCGGCGGCGCAGAAGGAGGCGCTCCGTCTCGCCGACAATCGCATCGCCGAGAACGCCACCTGGGACCAGGCGCTGCTGCGCGATGCACTGGCCGGGCTGCAGCAGGCGGGCGAGGTTGATCTCTTGGCAATCGGGTTCTCGCAGGACGAAATCGGCGCAATCCTGGCCGCCGCAGACGAGGCCGTCACCGATGGCGATGCGCGGGATGAGCCGGAGAGCACCGACGCCGAAGGCCATGGCGCGGCCGTGGCCGCCGATGGCGATGTTGAGGACGACGATCCCGCCGATGCAGCGGCTGAACAGCCGCGCGTCGCTGTCGCCCGCGCTGGCGATGTCTGGTGCCTCGGTGACCATCGCCTCGCCTGCGGCGACAGCACCGACCCGACCACCGTCGCGCGCGTGATGGCCGGCAAGCGCGCGGCCCTGCTGTTCACCTCGCCGCCCTATGGCAGCCAGCGGAACTACACCACCGGCGGCATCGCCGATTGGGATGCGCTGATGCGCGGCGTGTTCCACCACGCAGGCGACGCCCTCGCCCATGACGGCCAGATCCTGGTGAACCTCGGCCTCACCCACCACGACAGCGAATGGCATCCGTATTGGCAGGCTTGGATCGAGTGGATGCGCACCACCGGCTGGCGGAGGTTCGGCTGGTATGTCTGGGACCAGGGTCCCGGCCTGCCCGGCGACTGGAATGGCCGCCTCGCGCCGAGCTTCGAGTTCCTGTTCCATTTCAACCGCCAGGCGCGCCAGGCAAACAAGATCATCCCGTGCAAATGGGCCGGCGATCCGCTGCTGATGTCCGGTCTGCGCCGGGCTGATGGCACGATGAGCGGCAACTCGCACGAAGGCCGGCCGATCCAGGACTTCCGCATCCCCGACAACGTGGTGCGCATCACCCGGCACAAGGAGCGCGGCATCGAGATGGAGCACCCGGCCGTGTTCCCGGTGAAGCTGCCAGCCTTCCTGATGGAAACCTACGCCAATGCCGGCGATCTGGTGTTCGAGCCATTCTGCGGCTCCGGCACCACGCTGCTGGCGGGCCAGCGCACCGGGCGACGAGTGCGGGCGATCGAACTGGCGCCGGCCTATGTCGACCTGGCGATCGCCCGCTGGCGGCAGAATCATCTCGATCTGCCAGTCACCCTCGATGGCGATGGCCGGGACTACGACACCGTTGCGGCGGAACGTACCGAGGCGATGGAGACAGCAGATGCAGCCTGACATCGCCGTCGTATCGGTGCCCCTGGCATCGCTCGTCCCTTACGCCGCCAACGCCCGCACCCACTCGGATGCCCAGGTGGCGCAGATCGCCGCCTCAATCGCCGAATTCGGCTTCGTGAACCCGGTGCTGGTTGATGCCGCGGGCGTCCTGGTCGCGGGCCATGGCCGCGTGCTGGCCGCCAAGCGGCTCGGGTTGGCATCGGTGCCGGCGATCCGCCTGGCGCACCTGACGGAGGCGCAAGCCCGTGCCCTTCGGCTGGCCGACAACCAGATCGCGCTCAACTCCGGTTGGGACGAGGCGCTGCTGGCGACGGAGCTGGCGCGCATTCGCGACGAGGGTGTGGTCGACCTCGACGTGCTCGGCTTCTCCGGGCGGGAACTCGACCAACTGCTCGCCGCGGCAGACGGTGGTGACGACGCCGCACTGGATGAGGCGCCGCCGCTGCCGAACGTGCCGATCACCCGCCCCGGTGACCTCTGGATCTGCGGTGCCCATCGCGTGCTGTGCGGTGACGCCACCAAGCTGGAGGACGTGAAGAGGGCGCTGGGGGAAGGACGCCTGGCGGACATGGGGTTCCTCGATCCTCCATATAATGTTGCGTATACGGGAGGAACGGCCGCCAAGATGACCATCGCCAATGATGCGCTCGGCTCGGGCTTCCTCGACTTCATCCGGCCCGCGCTGACCAACCTGCTGTCGGTCACCAAGGGTGCCAGCTACGTCTGCATGTCCTCGTCCGAATGGCCGACGCTGCACCGCGCCTGGCAGGATGCCGGCGGCAAATGGTCCAGCACGATCATCTGGGCCAAGAACACCTTCGCGCTGGGGCGGGCCGACTATCACCAACAGTTCGAAGCGATGCTCTACGGCTGGAAGGCAGGCAATCAGCACTACTGGTGCGGCGCGCGCGACCAGGGGAACGTCTGGCATTTCGACAAGCCGGCGCGCAACGACCTGCATCCGACGATGAAGCCGGTGGCGCTGGTGGAGCGGGCGATCCGCAACAGCAGCAAGCACCGCGACATCGTACTCGATCCCTTCGGCGGATCCGGCACCACGATGATCGCCGCGGAGCGGGCGGGGCGGCAGGCGGTGCTGCTGGAAATCGATCCCGCCTATGTCGACGTGATCGTGCGGCGTTGGGAGGAGACCAATGGTCAGCCCGCCATCCTGCACGGCGAGGACCGG
>JANPIH010000262.1:0-34012 GCA_031424895.1 Rhodospirillales bacterium | reverse complement strand
CCCCTGCGAAAAAACCCCCCTGCCTGACCCCACCAACCCACGCCCATTTTGTTCCGTTTTCGTAACATTACAGCGACATCAAACCCTTCCGTTCCCCCCACCCAAGCCGCTACCCTCCGCGCATGACCCTGCGCAGCCAATCCATCCTCCCCGCCGGCACCTGGAACCCCGAATCCGCCACCGACGAAGTCCTCATCGATTTCGACCGCCGCCACCGCCGCCGCATCCTCCTGAAAACCGAATCCGGCCAATCCCTCCTCCTGGATCTCCCCCAAGCCACCCGCCTGCGCGACGGCGACGGCCTGAAGCTGGACACCGGCCCCACCATCCGCGTCCGCGCCCGTCCCGAAGCCCTGGCCGAAATCCACGCCCATTCCGATGCCGAACTCATCCGCATCGCCTGGCACCTCGGCAACCGCCACCTCCCGGTCCAGCTCCTGCGCGACAAGATCCGCATCCGCCGAGACCACGTCATCGAAGCCATGGTCGAACAACTCGGCGGCCACATCGACCTCATCGAAGCCCCCTTCGACCCCGAAGCCGGCGCCTACGCCGGCGGCCATGAACACAGCCACGACGACGACGAAACCCACAGCCACCCCCATGTCTGACCCCGCCACCCTGCGCCTCCTCACCTGGCTCTCCCCCGCCTTCCCCACCGGCGCCTTCGCCTACAGCCACGGCCTCGAATGGGCCGTCGAAACCGGCGACATCAGCAACGGCCCCACGCTGCAAGCCTGGCTCGAAACCCTCCTCCGCCACGGCTCCGGCCGCACCGACGCGATCCTCTGCCGCCACGCCCATCGCGCCGCGCACAGCCTCGAAACCCTGGCCGATCTCACCGAACTCGCCCTCGCCACCGCCCCCTCCGCCGAACGCCGGTCCGAAGCCATCCACCAGGGCAACGCCTTCATCGCCGCCGCCACCCCCTGGCACCCCGCGACCCTCATCCGTTTGGCTGAGGCCATCGGGGATATCCCCTACCCCATCGCCGTCGGCGCCATGGCCGGAAGCAACGCCCTCAGTGAGGACACTGCCGCCGCCGCCCTGCTGCATGCCTTCGCCGCCAACCTCATCTCGGCCGCCGTCCGCACCATCCCGCTCGGCCAATCCACCGGCCTTGCCGTCCTCGCCGCCCTGGAACCGATCATCCTTTCCGTCGCCACCGAAACGAAAACCGCCACGCTGGACGACCTCGGCACCGCCACCTGGCGCGCCGACCTGGCCTCCATGCACCACGAAACCCAGTACACAAGGCTGTTCCGCTCATGATCAAATCCGCCCACGGCCCGCTGCGCGTCGGCATCGGCGGCCCCGTCGGCACCGGCAAGACCGCGCTGATGGATGCCCTCTGCAAACGCCTGGCACCAAGCTACGACATCGCCGCCATCACCAACGACATCTACACGAAAGAAGACGCCGAGTTCCTCACCCGCGCCGGCTCGCTGCCCCCGGAACGGATCATGGGCATCGAAACCGGCGGCTGCCCCCACACCGCCATCCGCGAAGACGCCAGCAACAACCTCGCCGGCGTCACCGAAATGCGAAAGCGCTTCCCCGCACTGGATCTCATCCTGATCGAATCCGGCGGCGACAACCTCGCCGCCACCTTCAGCCCCGAATTGGCCGACCTGACCATCTACGTGATCGACGTCTCCGCCGGCGACAAAATCCCCCGCAAGGGCGGCCCGGGCATCACGCGGTCCGATCTGCTGGTCATCAACAAGATCGACCTCGCCCCCCATGTCGGCGCCAGCCTCGAAGTCATGGACCGCGACAGCAAGCGCATGCGCGGCGAACGCCCCTACCTGTTCGCCAACATCCGCGCCGGCCAAGGGGTAGAGGAGATCGCGACCTTCATCGAACGCTCGGGGGGTCTTGCCGCGTAGCCTCCACGGCGGCCACCCGCGCCCGCAGGCTATCGAGCGAATCCGCCACCCGCGCGAGGTCCGCGGCAGCATTGCCGATCGCCGCCGACAGCGTCACGGATTCCTCCTGCC
Source organism: Rhodospirillales bacterium (assembly GCA_031424895.1). Taxonomy (GTDB): domain Bacteria; phylum Pseudomonadota; class Alphaproteobacteria; order Acetobacterales; family Acetobacteraceae; genus CAMDGX01. The sequence continues at coordinate 32,012 of JANPIH010000262.1, read as the reverse complement.
GCCGCATGCGCTCGTTGTCGCGCTCGGTCTCCAGCGCGCTCACCACCACGCCTATGAACAGGTTCAGCACGACGAACGCCGAGATCAGCACGAACGGAATGAAGAACAGCCAGGCGTAGGGGTGCTTCTCCAGCATGGGCCGCATCAGCCCGTCCGACCAGGCATCCAGCGTCATCACCTGGAACAAGGACAGCATGGACGCGCCGATGCTGCCGAAGGTCTCATCGTGCGTCGTGCCGAACAGCTTGGTCGCCATCACCGCGAACACATAGAAAATCAGCACCAGCAGCATCATGATCGACCCCATGCCCGGCAGCGCGCCGACCAGCGCGGAGACCACCGCGCGCAGCGACGGCACCACCGTGATCAGCCGCAGCACGCGCAGGATCCGCAGCGCCCGCAACACCGAAAGCGACCCGCTCGCCGGCAGCAGCGCAATGCCCACCACCAGGAAGTCGAACACGTTCCACGGATCGGTAAAGAAGCGCGGCCCACGCACCAGCAGCCGGGCCGCAAGCTCCACCACGAACACCGTCAGCAGCACCGCGTCCACTGCCAGCAACAGCGGGCCATATGCCTCCATCACGCTCGGGCTCGTCTCCAGCCCCAGCGTAATCGCGTTCAGCACGATCAGCGCGATGACAACCCTTTCGGTCATGGGATGATCGACCAGGCGGCGCAGCATGCGATGTCTCCGAATCAGGTGAATGCCAGGATGGCATGCCCGCAGGCCGATACAACAGCGCCACGGCTGCCTACCGCCGCCCCAGCATCCCCAGCCCCGCCCCGACAACCGCCAGCACCGCCACGGTCCACCCCAGGCTCGGCCAGTCCCCCGCGGCCGCGAGCATTCCGCCGACGATCGCCGAGGTGACCCAGCCGACGCTGGCGCAGGTGATGTTGATCCCCAGCACCGTGCCCCGGATCTCCGCCGGCACCGCGCTCAACAGGCTGATCAACGCCGGCCGGCTGATCCCGTTGACTAGGCCGTACAGCGTGCCCAGCCCGATCGCCACCAGCGTCGCCGGCGCCGCGACGAACAGAGCCACCGCCACCGCCCCGGTCCCGATGGAGGACAGAGCGAACAGCACCCGCCGGTCGCCGACCACATCCGCCAGCCGCCCGCCCAGCAGGTTCCCGAGGAAGTTCCCCCCGGCCACCAGCGCCAGCGGCAAGGCTAGTTCGGCGAGCCCAAAGCCGTGCGCCAGCTGGAGGTAAGTGGCAAAGAACGTCGCCACCAGGCCGAAGCAGGTCCGTTCGGTGATGCTGGCCCCCAGCACAGCGACGATCCTGGGCCGCAACGCCCCGGCCAGCCCGGCCCCGCCGCCGGACCCCGCCAGGCGGGCTGGCGCTGCGGGGAACACCAGCCGGGTCGCCACCGCCACGGCAAAGGCCGCCAGCCCGATCGCGACACTCACCCCGCGCCAGCCGATGAACGCGCCGAACCAGCTGGCCACCGGCACGCCGAGCAGCAGCGCCAGCGATTGCCCGCCGATCACCCAGCCCATCGCGCGCCCACGCATCGAATCCGCCACCCGGTCGGCCACCTCGCCGAAGACGGTGCCCATATAGGCCCCGCAGGCCGCCCCGCCGATCGCGACAAAGACCACCGCCTGCCAGTATTCCTGCGCGAACGCGATGCCGATCATCGTCAGGCCCAACACCACCTGCCCGCCCATCAGCACGCGGCGCCGGCCAAACAGGGCGCCGAGCGGGCCGGTGAAGAACGCCGTGATGCCCCAGGTAACGGCAGTGACCGACAGCAGGTGGGAGACCAGCACGAGGTCGACGGCGAAGTCGTCCGCCATCTGCAACAGGAACGGGGCCCGCGTCATCCCGGTGGCGGCGGCCATGAAAACGCCAGTGCCGGCAACAGCCAGGAGGGCGAGGGGATAGGCGGGCGCTTTCGTCACCCCCCATTCTCGCGCGCCAGGGCACAATAGCATAGCCTCGGCACCGCAGGGAGGCGGGCATGGCAGACACGACACGACGGACGGTGATCGTCCCGGCGGGTGCGGCGGCGATCGAGACCATCGTGGAGGGAAGCGGCCCGGCGCTGGTGATGCTGCCGTCGCTCGGGCGGGACGGCTACGAGGATTTCGACACCGTCGCTTCCCTGCTGGCCGCGGGCGGGCTGACGGTATTGCGGCCGCAACCGCGCGGCATCGGCGGTTCGACCGGGCCGATGCAGGGGGCGAGCCTGCATGACCTGGCGGCCGACGTGGCGGCGGTGATCCGGGCCGAGGGCGGTGGGCGGGCGGTGATCCTGGGCCATGCCTTTGGGCATTTCGTCGCGCGGATGACGACGGTGGATTTCCCGGACCTGGTGCGGGGCGTGGTGCTGGCGGCGGCGGCGGCGCGGCAGTATGCGCCGGAGATCGCGGCGACGCCGCGGCGGGCGGGGAACCTCGATGCGCCCGTCGAAGATCGGCTGGCGGCACTGCAGCTGGGTTTCTTCGTGCCGGGGCATGACCCGGTGCCGTGGCTCCATGGCTGGCATCCGGCAACGCAGCTTATGCAGATCGACTGCCGCGAGACGCAGGGGGTGAAGCAGTCCGACTGGTGGCACGCGGGCGCGGCGCCGATGCTGGAGCTGATCCCGGCGCTGGACCCGTTCAAGCCGCGGGAGAAATGGGACGAACTGCGCGCGGAGTTCGGCGCGCGGGTGGCGGCGGTGGTGATCGAGAACGCCAGCCACGCGCTGTTCCCGGAGCAGCCGGCGAAGGTCGCGGAGGCGGTGCTGGAGTGGGTAGGAAAACTAAGCAAGTAAGAATCTTCTTTTTCTGAAGAAAAAGAAGCAAAAAGACTTTTCCTCGTGGCACCTCGCTCTCCCGAGGGAGAGCGAGGTGACAGTCGGAAAAGTTCTTTGGTTCTTTTTTTCAAAAAAGAACCGCTTACCTTGCCTTCAGGAAGTCCCCCACCTCAAGCAGGATGAACTCGTTGTCGTCGGCCTTGTTCGGGTCGCGCGAGGACGAGAAGGGCAGGTTGTTGTCGTTGCCGACGATGATGTGGGTGGCGTCCACCACGTCGACGTTCTCGATGGTGAAGAACGGGAAGGTGAGCACGCCGTCGTTGAGCGGTTTGCGAGCCAATTTCTTCGGGTCGGCGATCTTCATCAGGTCGATATGGCCGATCTTGCGGATCGGGCGGCCGACATTGGCCTCGTTCATCTCGATCTTGTAGACGCGCTTGAACTTCGCGAGGTCGTGGAAGCAGGTTTCGGCGCGCTGGCCGGCGGGGCAGGCGCGGTCGGGGGTGCCTTCGCCGTTATCGCGCTCGATCACCAGGGCGGTGGTGGCGTCGATCATGTTGAAGTCGCCGATCGCCAGGCCGTTGGCCTCCAGCACATACTTCCAGTGGCGGCCGGTCCATTTCTCGGCGGCGACATCGAACTCAAGGATGCGCAGGTATTCGCGGCCCTCGTGCTTTTCCCAATCCTTGGCGTCGGCATCCCACAGCGGGCCTTCGAGCATGCCGTAGAGGAACCGGCCGTCCTTGCTGGCGGCGAAGCCCTCGAAGCCCTTGGAGCGGCGCAGGTTGAAGGTCATGGTCATGTTCGGCGCCGCGGGAGCGACGAGCGCGGGATGGTCGGGCGAGCGCACCGGCTTGCCGTCGGCCAGGGTCTCGAACACCGCCAGGATGCGGCCGGAGAGGTCGGCCTTGATGACGAAGGGGCCGAACTCCTCGCCGATCCAGATCGTGTTGCCGATGATCTGGAAGCCCTCGAGATCGAAATCCGAGCCGGTCAGGTAGCGCTTGTCGGTGCCTTCGTGGACGATGCGGAACGGCACCTTCTTGTCGGGATCGTGCAGGAAGACGGTCTGCAGACGGGACATCGCGCCGGACGCCCAGTCGATGCCGTAGCGGTTCAGGAACAGCATGGCGTCGGGCGAGTTGGCCTTGGAGCCGAAGCCGTTGTCGGTCAGCACCCAGAAGCTGCCGTCCGGCATACGCTGGATGCCGGAATGGCCCTGCACGGGCTGGCCGGGGAAGGGCACGGACAGGCCGGTGGGGCGGCCGGCGGAGCGACCCATCACCGTGCCGGCGGCGTCGACGCGCTGGCCGGTGGTGAACTTGCCGGACATCTTCAGGTCTGCCGGGGCGTCGTCGGGTGCCGGGATGAAGGTGGCGGCCGGCAGCATGGCGTGGCCGGCGAGGGTGGCGGGAAAGGCCTGGTCGGCATGGGCGGGGGCGGCGAGCAGCGCGAGCGCGGCGGCTGCGGGGAGCAGGCGATGGAACACGGGGGGCCTCCTGTCTGGAAGGGACGGTGTTCCATCCGAACCGTGTCAGGCGCTTGAAGGGTTTGCGACAGCCGCGTGAAACTTGTGGGCGGGGGGAGTGGCGCGCCGTGCCTAGATCACCAGGCCGCCATCGACGTGGAGCACCTGGCCGGTGATGTAGCCGGCATCGGCGGAAGCGAGGAAGGCGATGGCGGCGGCGATGTCGGACGGTTCGGCGATGCGGCCCATGGGGATCCATTTCGCGCGGTCCTCCATGCCCTGGAGGGTGAGGGCAACGTGGGCGCCGGCATCCTTGCGGACGAAGCCGGGGGCGACGGCGTTGACGGTCATGGCGGGGGCGAATTCGATGGCGAGCGCCTTGACAAGGGCTTCCAGCCCGGCCTTGGCGGCGGCGGAGGCGGGGAAGAGGGGGAAGCCCGGCCGGTAGGCGTGGGCGACGAAGCTGCTGACGGCGACGATGCGGGGGTGGTCGCCCTGGCGCAGGTAGGGGGCGGCGGCGCGGGCGAGGCGGAGGAAGCCTGACTGCATGGCGTCGGTGGAGCGGGCGAGGATCTCGTCGGTGAGGTCGGCGGCTTGGGTGCGGTCGGCGAAGCCGGCGTTGGCGACGACGACGTCCAGGCGGCCGAAGTGGGCGATGGCGGCATTGACGAGTGCGGGGGCGGTGGCAGGGTCGGACAGGTCGCCGAGCATCGGTTCGACGTCGGCGCCCTTGGCGCGGGCTTCGGCGACGACGGCATCGAGGTCGGCGGCGTTCTTGCGGGTGTGGGCGAGGATGGCGATGCCGGGGGCGGCGAGGCGACGGGCGGTGGCCGCACCCACGCCGGTGGCGGCACCGGTGATGAGGATGACGCGGGTCATTCCGCAGCTTGGGCGAGGGTAGCGGCTTCGGCGCGGAGCCAGACGGCGGTGTCGTGGAACACCGCGCCGCCATCGGGCAGGGCGGGTTCGTCGGAGGTCAGGGCGTTGATGCCGATTCCGCCCTGGTGGTCGGCGTGGGGCCAGATGCTTTCGGCGACGACGACGCCGGGTTGGGCGCCCTCGGCCAGCTTGGCGTGCAGGACGACCTCCCCGCGGGCGTTGCCCAGGCGGACCGGGGCGCCGTCGGCGATGCCGAGGCGGGCGGCGTCGGCGGGGTTCAGCAGCAGGGTGGGGCGGCCTTCGCGGGCGCGGGAATAGGGCATTTCCGTGAAGGTGGAGTTCAGGAAGCTGCGGGCGGGGGCGGCGACGAGGCGGAAGGGGCGGTCCTCGGTGGCGGTGTCAATGACTTCGACCTGGTCGGGGAGGGACGACATGCCCTGGTGGTTGGGGCCGATCGCGGCCCAGTCGGCGCGGAAGTGGAATTTTCCTCCCGCATGGCCGAAGCCGTTCAGGAAATGGGCGGTGGCGAAATCAGGTTGGGCGTCGTGCCAGCGGTTCTCCATCACTGTCGCGGCGTCGGGCCAGCCGGAGGCGCGCAGGGTTTCGTCGACGATCTCGAGGTCCGTCATGGCGTAGGCGCGGTGGGTGGCGCCGAGGCGGGGGGCGAGGCCCTGGAGCAGTTCGTGGTTGCTGCGGCATTCGCCGGGGGGGTCGATGAGCTTCGCGCCGATCTGGATGTGGCTGTGGCCCCCGGCCTGATAGAGGTCGTTGTGTTCCATGAACATGGTGGCGGGGAGGACGAGGTCGGCGAGCCTGGCCGTCTCGGTCATGAACTGCTCGTGTACGACGGTGAACAGGTTATCCCGCAGAAAACCCCGGCGGACCTTGTTGGAGTCCGGGGCGACGGTGACAGGGTTGGTGTTCTGGATGAGCAGCGCATTGACCTGCGGACCTGCGCCGAGGTCGCGGCGGTCGCCGGTGAGGACGGCGCCGATGCGGGACTGGTCCAGCGCGCGGGTGGCGGGGTCGACGAGGTCGAGGCCTTCGATGAGCGTCTTGTCCCAGTGGTAGATGGCGCGGTTGTTCCAGAAGGCGCCGCCGCCTTCGTGCTGCCACTTGCCGGTGACGGTGGGCAGGCAGGTGACGGCGTGGAGCGCGGCCGCACCGTTGCGGCTGCGGGTGAAGCCGTAGCCGGTGCGGATATAGGCGCGGGGGGTTTCACAGTACAGTTTCGCGAAGGCCTCGATCTCGGTCACGCGGAGGCCGGTGATGGCGGCGGCCCATTCGGGGGTGCGGGGGGCGAGGTGGGCTTCCAGCGCGGCGGGATCGTCGGCGTATTTGTCCATGTAGGCGCGGTCGGCGTGGCCGTCGCGGAAAGCGATGTGCATGACGGCGCAGGCGAGTGCGGCATCGGTACCGGGGCGGACGGCGAGGTGCATGTCGGCGACCTTGGCGGTGCCGGTGAGGTAGGGGTCGATGACGACGAGTTTCGCGCCGCGTTCCTTGCGGGCGCGGGCGACGTGGGTCATGACGTTGACCTGGGTGTTCACCGGGTTGCCGCCCCAGCTGACGATGAGGTCGGCCACTGCCATCTCGCGCGAATCGGGGCCGGCGATTTTGCCGACGCCGGCCATCCATCCGCTTTCGCTGGTGCGGGTGCAAATGGTGTTGACCTGGCGGGAGTGTTTCAGCTCGTGGCGGAGGCGGTTGATGCCGTCGCGGTGCACGAGGCCCATGGTGCCGGCGTAGTAATAGGGCCAGACGCTTTCGGCGCCGTGGGTGCGGGTGGTGGCGAGGAAGGCTTCGGCGGCGCGGTCCAGCGCTTCGTTCCAGCCGATGCGGCGGAACTGGCCGCTGCCCTTGGGGCCGGTGCGCAGCAGGGGATGGGTGAGGCGGTCGGGGTGGTGGATGCGCTCGGCGTATTTCGAGACCTTGGTACAGATGATTCCGGCGGTGTAGCTGTTGGCCTCCGCCCCGCGCAGGGTGCCGATGCGGGCGTTGTCGTGGACCTCAACCTCCAGGGCGCAGGTGGAGGGGCAGTCGTGCGGGCAGACGGACGAGCGGATCGTGAGCATGCCGGGCTCCGGGGCAGGAAAGGCGGGAGGGTGCCCTGGATCGGGCGGGCGATGCAATCCAGGCGTGATGACCTGCGGGCAGGCACGGTTGATCGCGGGACCAGCGCATGGTTCGTTGGGGCATGACGGTCGTTCCATCGCGTTCCAAAGGCTCTGTCCAGCAAGCGACGCGGGTGAGCATTCGGCTTGACCTGGCGTCCGGGGCGCGGGTGGGGCCTGGGAAGATTGCGTTGCTGGAGGAGATCGCGCGACACGGGTCGATCTCGGCGGCGGGGCGGGTGCTGCGGATGTCGTATCGGCGGGCGTGGGAACTGGTGGAGGATCTGAACCGGCACATGGGAACGCCGGTGGTGGCGGCGGTTACGGGCGGGAGCGGCGGCGGCGGGGCACGGCTGACGGCCGAGGGGACGGCGCTGGTGGCTGCGTATCGGGCGATCGAGCGGGCGACGGCGACGGCGGCGGCGCCCTACCTTGCGACGATTTGCGAGAACGCGGGGGGCGACGGACGCTGAGGGCAGCGCGGCGGGGTTTGGACATGCAAACGGCGGCGCCGCAATTGGCGCCGCCGTTGCGATGTGTTTGGTGTCAGGGGTGGATCAGGCGGCGCGGCGGCGGCGGGCGGCGAAGAGGCCGAGCAGGCCGGCGCCGAGGATGGCCATGGTGCCGGGCTCCGGGGTGTTCACGGGCGGCGGCGCGGGGATGTTGGTGATGCTGGTAAGGGTCAGGATGCCGGCATTGGCCTCCTGGCAGACTTCCTGTAATGCATCATTAAGGCCGCACACAGTGGCGCCGGTGCCGTTCATGCGACGGTTTCCACCGATTTGATACTCCCGCGAGCTGTTGCCGGAAAGTTCGACGGAGTTACCTTCGCCTTCGGCGTCCATTTCATCGATGAGCTGGTTCGACGGCCACACGATCCGGAACTGCGTTTCCTCGTTGACATCGTTCATTAGGATGAAACTCTGGAACGCGATGGGATTGGTGGAGAAGTTCGTAAGCTGCGAAGAGTCATACACAGCCTCAAGCCCGGAGTCGCCGAGGGTCGTGGTGAAATTGTACGACGTCAAGGTGTAATCCGACCCGTCCCTCGTCAGGACCAGGGTACCTGTGGCGCCGGTACCGTACTCACTGTCGGTATACCCGCCCGGCGAGGCCGACGTCAGGCCCCACTTGTCGAAGCTGAAGTCCGACAGCGTCCAGGTGTAATCCTGCGCCGAGGCCGTGGATGCGCCGAGCAACATCCCAGCGCCGACCAAACCCTTCAAAATGTTACGCACCATTATTCTCCATATCGAATACCCCGAAACCTGGCCCGGATTACCCGGCGCACGCTCGAAGGGCATGCCAACGCTGCTATTGCAAAGTGATAAGCAAGTCGCATGCCAGGATATTAATATGTTATAAATCAATTGGTTGCCGGAAGCGAGGCCGCATACCTTTGCGCGCGTTCGTGGTGGACTGTAAATTTATCCGACACAGTACGGGCGGCTTCGCACGGCGACCTTGCCGCCGGATCGAAGAACGGGTTTGGTTATCAACATCTTATCGCGAGAAGGTGGCATGGCGGGCGGTGTAAAGTTATCCGACTCAACCGGCGCAACCGCCTGATCCATCAGAAAGAACCCCCGCATGCCGACCTCCTCCCTGCCCGGCTGGGCCCAGATGGTGTTCGCCGGGGTGACCGGCCTGGCTGTGCTGTATCTTGTGGTCGTGGCGGCGCTGGTGGTGCTGCAGCGGCAGATCATCTTCCGTCCGGCCGAGGGGCCGCCGCAGGTGGAGAAGGTGGGCGTGGCGGGGCTGGCGCAGGTGACGATCCGCACCGAGGATGGGCTGGACCTGATCGCCTGGCAGGTGGCGGGACGCCCGGGGGGTCCGGCAGTGCTGTACCTGCATGGCAATGGCGGGCATATCGGCCACCGGGCCGAACGGGTGCGGCGGATCGCGGCGCTGGGGTGGGGGGCGCTGTTCGTGACGTATCGCGGCTATGGCGGCAATCCCGGGCAGCCGACCGAGACGGGGCTGAAGCTCGATGTCGCGGCGGGGCTGGCGGCGCTGCGGGCGCAGGGGGTTGAGGAGGGTCGGATCGTGGTGTGGGGGGAGTCGCTGGGCAGCGGGCTCGCGACGGACCTGGCGACGCGGCATGCTTTCGGGGCGGTGGTGCTGGAGACGCCCTATACCTCGCTGGCCGACATCGCCAAGCGGCGCTATCCGCTGGTGCCGGTGGACCTGTTGCTGCGCGACCGGTTCGACTCGCTGGTTAATGTGCCGGCGATCGCCAGCCCGATCCTGATCCTGGTGGGCGACCGCGACCGGACGGTGCCGCCGGACATGGCGCGCACGATCCTCGCGGCCGCGGGGGCGCGGGGCGAGCTGTGGGTGGCGGCGCAGGGCGGGCACAACGACCTGCTGGAGTTCGGCGCGATGGAAGCGATCGTCGATTTCGTGCGCCGGCGGATGGGGAGTGAGGGGTGAAGCCGGGAAGGCTGGGCTCTGCCCAGGCCCGCCAGGGGCCGCGCCCCTGGACCTCAACCACAATCAGTGCTGGGGCTCCGACGGCCGCCGGCCTTTGGAAACACAATATTTCCAATAATTTGGAGGTCCAGGGGCTCGGCCCCTGGCGGGTCGAGGGCAGCGCCCTCGCCTTGTCTTCACGCCGAAGGCTTAGGGTGCCTTGCGCCGGCGGCGTGGCGGGGCGAGAGTTTGGCGATGGAACCTGCCCGCGCGCGCGACCTGGGATTGGCTTGTGGCACGCTGGTGCCTGGAAAGCTGAACCGGATCAGCGATGTGCCGGGCGTGACGGTGGGGCACCGGACGCTGGTGGATGGCGATATCCGCACTGGGGTGACGGCGATCCGGCCGCATCCGGGGGACATCTTCCGCGACAAGCCGCTGGCGGCGAGCCATGTGCTGAACGGCTTTGGCAAGAGCGTTGGGCTGATGCAGGTGGACGAGCTGGGGCAGGTTGAGACGCCGATCTTGTTGACCAACACGCTGTCGGTCGGGACCTGCGCCACGGCGCTGATCCGCCGCGCCATCGCGGGCAATCCGCGGATCGGACGGCAGACCAGCACGGTGAACCCGGTGGTCGGCGAGTGCAACGACGGGTATCTAAACGACATCCAGGCGCTGGCGGTGACGGAGGCGGATGCGCTGGCGGCGCTGGACGGGGCTTCGGCGGCGTTCGAGGTGGGGGCGGTGGGCGCCGGGGCGGGAATGAGTTGCTTCGGGTTCAAGGGCGGGATCGGCAGCGCCTCGCGCCAGGTGCGGCTGGACGGGGCGGTGTTTCACCTGGGCACGCTGGTGCTGGCGAATTTCGGGCGGGCGGGGGATTTGGTGCTGCCGGATGGGCGGCGGGTTGGGCCGCGTCTGGGTGAGGGACCGGAGCGCGGGTCGGTGATCGTGGTGGTGGCGACGGATGTGCCGCTGGAGCATCGGCAGATGCAGCGGGTGGTGCGGCGGGCGGGGGCGGGGCTGGCGCGGGTGGGCAGTTTCTATGGCCATGGCAGCGGCGATGCGTTCATAGGGTTCTGCACCGCCAACCGGGTGCCGCATGAGGCGAAGGTGGACCTGATGCCGCTGCGGGCGATCGCCGAGGGCCGGATCGACCTGCTGTTCGAGGCCGTGGCGGAGGCGACGCAGGAGGCGGTGCTGGACGCGCTGGCTGCCTCGCCGACCACGCGCGGGCGGGCGGGGCATGTGCGGCCGGGCCTGGCGAGCGTGCTGTGAGCGAACCCCAACGGGAGGACGTGCCGTGAAGATCTTCATTTCGGCGGACATCGAGGGCGTGGCTGGCGTGGTCAACGCGCAGCAGGGCACGCCGGGCAACCCCGAGTACGAGCGGGCGCGGCGGCTGATGACCGAGGAGGTGAATGCCGCGGTCGGCGGGGCCTTCGAGGGTGGGGCACATTATGTACTGGTGAACGACAGCCATGGGCCGATGGTGAACCTGATCCCGGAGGAGATGGACCCGCGGGCGGAGTGCATCATCGGGCGGCCGAAGGCGATGAACATGGCCGCGGGGCTGGATGCCAGCTTCGATGCGGTGTTCTTCACCGGGTATCACTCGGGTGCGGGGCGGCACGGGGTGCTGAGCCACACGGTGAGCGGGTTCGCTTTCCAGTCGCTGCGGATCAACGGGATCGATACCGCCGAGGCGACGTTATACGGCGCCTATGCCGGAAGCCTGGGGGTGCCGGTGGCGCTGCTGACCGGGGACGACCAGCTCGCCGCGCAATGCCATCCGTTGTTTCCAGGCTCGGTGATGGTGCAGGTGAAGACGGCGCTGGGGCACCGCTCGGCGCGGGCGCTGTCGCCGGAGATGGCGCGGGCGCAGATCCGCGAAGGGGCGGCGCGGGCGGTGCGGGGGATCGCAGGGTGCGCGCCGTATGTGATCGCGGGGCCGTGCCGGCTGGAGGCGGATCTGGCGAGCGTGGCGATGGCCGATCTATGCGGGGCGATCCCCAGCGCAGAGCGGACCGGGCCGCGCGGGGTGGCGTTCGACTGCAAGGGCATCGTGGAGGTGCAGCAGTGGATCGCGGTGATGGCGACGATGTGTGGGACTTTGAGGTAGGAAGGGAGCGGTTCTTTTTTGAAAAAAGAACCAAAAAACTTTTGTTCATCTAGACGCGGCCTAACGAATAAAAGTCTTTTTGCTTCTTTTTCTTCAGAAAAAGAAGATTCTTGCTACCCTGGCATCCTGAACCCTCGCGCAATGGCGGGTGCGGGATCGAGCTTGGCACGGACGGCGCCGGGCATCACGGACAGAAGACCAGTGCGTGCGAGGATCTGGGCCAGCACGCCGGTGCGGCGCGGCACCTCCAGCAGGATGGTGGCGCCGGGTGGGGGTTGCAGGCGGGTCCAGTCGGCGGGCAGCGGGCGGCGGGGGCGGGGGTTGGCGTAGCAGAGGCCGCCGGGTTCGCAGGGGCCTGCGGTCACGCGGTCGCGCAGGCCTTCGACCTGGAGCAGCCAGTCGGCGCCGCGCAGGGTGGCGGGGTCGGTGCGGATTTCGCCTGGCGGGGCGGTGCGGGCGAAGGCGACGAGGCCGCGTTCGCCGAACAGCAGTTCGCGGTCGGCGATCATGGCCAGGGCGGCGCCGGAGCCGGCGATGGCCAGGAGCAGCAGGGCGGGCAGGCGCCAGGCGCCGGAGTCGATTCGCTCGGCGAGCCAGATCGCGAGCGGGATGCAGAGGGCGATCATGGCGACGGTCTGGTAGCGGGGCACGATCCACATGAAGGTGAAGGCGTAGCTGAGCAGCAGGAACCACACGAGGGCGAGGCCGGCGAAATGGTTTGCGGCGGAGCGGCGGCGGCCGCGGACGGGGCTGCGGGCCAGCGCGATGGCGGCGGGCACGGCGGCCCAGGGCAGCAGGCCAATCGACTGGTTGGCGAAGACGGCCAGCAGCGCCTGGATCGGGCGGGGGGCGACGATGACGCCGTGGCGGTCCAGCCCGCCGGTGTTGACCTGGAAATGGGCGAGTGCCGGGTTGTCGCCGGCCACGCCGCGGCTGGAGACGGTGAAGCGCCAGAACGGGTCGCTGCTGGCGGCCCAGAGGATGGCGGTGTCGAGGCCGACGACGACCAGGAAGCCGGCGGCCATGCGGACGAAATCCATGATCCGGCGCGGGGCGAGCAGGAACAGGACCAGGTAGAAGGCGAGCAGGGCGGCGGTGGTCTCGCGGGTGATGAAGGCGCAGCCGGCGAGGGCGCCGCTGGCGAGGAACAGGCCGGCGCGGCCGGAGCGGGTGGCGAACCAGTAGGCCCAGACGGAGGCGAGGACGAAGAAGGTCTCGATCGTGTCGGAATAGACAAGCGAGGCGCCGGTGACGAAGACGGGTAACGTGACGACGAGGAGGGCGGCGATCACCCCGGCGGTGGGGCCGGCGACGCGGCGGACGCACAGGCCGGTCATGGCGATGATGGCCGATGCGTAGAGCATCGTGGGCAGAAGCAAGGCCATTTCGCCGCGGCCGAGCAGGGCGAAGTTGGCGGCGATGGGCAGGACGATCAGGTGGCGCAGGCCCCAATGCGAGGCGCCGAGATGGGGGAAGTCGTCCTGCCAGAGGGCGGCGGTGCGGGCGTATTCGAGGTCGTCGGATTCGATGAAGCCTACCCAGGTGGCGGCGAGCAGGGCGGCGAACAACAGGGCAACGGCAGCGGCGCCGAGAAGTCCGATGGGCCGGCCGGTGCGCTTGGCGGAGAATGCCGTTCCGCTGTTGGAAGTGCCGGGAGTGGAAGTGCCGGTGGTGGAAGTGCCGGCCATGCCAGATTGTCCCCGCTGGTGCCCCCCGGCAGCGTTCAGCCGGCGGGGCGGAGTGTGCCGCAGGCGGGCGGGGCAGCGCAAATGCCGGGGACGGGAGGTTGGCATGGATGCGGGCGGGGCACGTCTGCCTGGATGCCATGGCGCTTGCCGCGCCGGTCGCCGACCGCTAACGCTGCCCGGCCAGAGGGTTGCCAGAGGGTTGGCACGCGGTTGGAGGCGGAGATGGCCTATAGGGTTGCGGTCGTGGGAGCCACCGGCGCGGTGGGGCGGGAGATGCTCAGGACGCTGGTGGAGCGCGACTTTCCGGTGAGCGAAGTGGTGGCGCTGGCCTCGGCGCGGTCGGTGGGGCAGGAGATCTCGTTCGGCGACAAGAAGGTGCTGAAGGTCAAGAACCTGGAGACCTTCGACTTCGCCGGCTGGGATATCGGGCTGTTCAGCCCCGGGGCGGCAATCTCTGCGGTGCATGCGCCGCGGGCAGCGGCGACGGGGTGCCTGGTGATCGACAACACCAGCCATTTCCGCATGGAGCCGGATGTGCCGCTGGTGGTGCCGGAAGTGAACCCGCAGGCGCTGCTGAAGATCAAGCGGGGGATCATCGCCAACCCGAATTGCTCGACCATTCAGATGGTGATGGCACTTAAGCCGCTGCACGACAAGTATCGGATCAAGCGGGTGGTGGTCGCGACCTACCAGTCGGTGTCTGGCGCGGGCAAGGAGGGGATGGACGAGCTGCTGCTGCAGTCGCGGCGGAGCCTGGTGCATGACCAGATCGTGCCGCAGCAGTTCACCAAGCAGATCGCCTTCAACGTGATCCCGCATATCGACCGGTTCATGGACGACGGCTCCACCAAGGAAGAGTGGAAGATGGTGGCGGAGACGCGCAAGATCCTGGATCCCGACATCAAGGTGTTCGCGACCTGCGTGCGGGTGCCGGTGTTCATCGGGCATTCGGAGGCGGTAAACGTGGAGTTCGAGAACCCGGTGACAGTGGAGGGGGCGCGGGCGGCATTCCGCCATGCGCCGGGGGTCCGGGTGATGGATACGCGCGAGGACGGCGGCTACATGACCCCGCTGGAATGCGCGGGCGAGGACGACACCTATGTCAGCCGCATCCGCATCGACCCGACGGTTGAGCACGGGCTGGCGTTCTGGTGCGTGAGCGACAATCTGCGCAAGGGCGCTGCGCTGAACGCGGTGCAGATCGCGGAGACGATGGTGGCGAAGGGGCTGTTAAAGAGGGCGGCCTAGATCGAACGCCGCTCAACCGCTACTGGGCCAGCCATCCCCCGTCGATCACCAGTTCGGACCCGGTGACAAATGACGCCTCGTCCGATGCCAAATAGAGCACGCCGTAGGCCACATCCATCGCAACACCGATCCGTCGCATCGGTGTCTGCGCCACGGCCAACGCGCGGGAGTTGGCATTGGTGCCGTTCAGCATGGGTGGCAGGTAGCCGGGATGCACGGTGTTCACCCGCACCCCATGTGGCCCATAGCGCACCGCGGCCGCTTTGGAATAGATCCGCACCGCACCCTTGGAGGCGTGGTAGCCGGGATGGCCGCTCTCGCTGCCGACGAAGCCGTTGATCGACGAGATGTTGATGATCGATCCACCGCCGGTTTTCATCATCTCGGCGGCCGCCAGCTTGGTGCCCAGGAAGACCGAGGTCTGGTTGACCGCGATCAGGCGGTTCCAGCCTTCGATGCCATCAGGGTCGCCGACCGCGCTGCCGGAGATGCCCGCATTGTTCACTAGCACATCGATCCGGCCATAGGCGGCCAGGGTTGCGGCGATCAGGGCCTGCCATTCCGCCTCCTGCGACACGTCGATCGGGTGGAACATCGCCGTTCCGCCAGCTGCACGAATATCGGCGGCCACCGCCGCGCCGAGGTCTGGCAGGATATCGGCCACCACGACCTTGGCGCCCTCGCGTGCAAACAGCCGCGCCTCCGCCTCGCCCATTCCGTGGCCGCCACCGGTGACAATCGCCACTTTATCGTGAAGACGCATCGCCTTATCCCCCTCAGGTCGTCGCCGGATGCTTCTGTGATCAGCCTGCAAGGCCATCAAGAAAATATGATAGCCGTCCAACCCGACGAACGACAACCGAGCCACTGCAACCGACCGGTGGCGTTGGCGCGAGACATGCGGCGCGACTTGGCCTGCGCGGTGCCCGGTGGGTAGGCGGCAGGCACGTGGGCCTTTGCCACCGCGGCAGGATTTGGGATAGTGAATGCTGCCGCGCGTGGGATTGCATTCCGATGCGCCACCAATGCCGCGAAGGAAAATCCAGGGTGGATAATTTCGATCAGGGCTTCGCCGAGTTCCAGGCAGCGGCAGAAACCCGGCGGCGTGCCGAGGACTGGCTTGCCGGCTTCGAGGCGGCGTTGGCGTTGGGCGATGTGGCGCGGATCGGGGCATTGTTTCACCCCGATTGCCAATGGCGGGACATACTGGCGTTCACGTGGCACATGACGCCGACCGAAGGACGGGAACCGGTTGCCGCGCGGCTGGCCCACGAGCAGGCGCGGGTCGGTGCCCACGGGTTTCACCTGCCGCAGGACCGGCGGCCACCACGCAAGGTCACGCGCCTGGGGATCGAGAGCATCGAGGCGATCTTCGGCTTCAAGACCGCCTATGGACGCGGCGCCGGCCTGCTGCGGCTGGCGCCCACCGCCGACGGGATGACGGCCTGGCACATCTCGACAACCCTTGATGCCCTGGAGGGGATCGAGGAGCAGATCGGCGACAATCGGCCGACCGGGGCGGCTTATTCACGGAACTTCGGCGGCGACAACTGGGCCGATGTGCGCCGCAAGGCCGCGGCGTATGACGACCGGGAGCCTGCGGTGCTGGTGATCGGTGCCGCCCAGTCGGGCCTTGCGATCGCAGCGCGGCTCAATCAGCTGGGCGTCGACACGCTGGTTGTCGAGAAGTGGCCGCGGATCGGCGACAGCTGGCGCAGGCGGTATCACTCGCTGGCGCTGCACAACTCGATCCACATCAACCACCTGCCCTACATGCCGTTTCCGCCGACATGGCCGAAATACATCCCGAAGGACATGCTGGGGAACTGGTTCGAGTTCTACGCCGATGCGATGGAGATCAATTGCTGGACGGACACGGAGTTCGTGGCGGGAAGCTGGGATGCCGCCGCTTCGTGCTGGACTGCACGGCTGCAACGCTCCGACGGCACCGAGCGCGTGGTGCGGCCCCGCCACCTGATTTTCGCCAACGGCGTCAGCAGCTATCCGATGATCCCCGAGATTGCCGGGCTGGAGGATTTCGCCGGCGAGGTGATCCACTCCGAAGGGTTCGACAGCGGCGTGGATTGGGCGGGCAGGAAGGCGCTGATCATCGGCACGGGCAGCAGCGCCAACGATATCGCGCTCGACCTGCACAGCCACGGCGTCGCGACCACCCTCGTGCAGCGCGGGTCCACGACGGTCATTTCGATCAACCCCAGCGCCAGGCTGAACGAGGCGGCCTGGAACGAGCCCGGATCGATCGAGGATGCGGACATGGTTGTCGCGTCGGCAACCCCGCCGCTGATCGTCAAGGGCTACAAGGCGGTGGTCAAGCGCATGGTCGAGCTGGACCAGGAACTGATCCAGGGGCTCAAGTCGATCGGCTTCAAGCACGATATCGGCGAGGACGAGACCGGCCACCAGATGAAGTATTACCGGCGCGGCGGCGGCTACAATCTCGATGCCGGCAGTTCCGCGCTGATGATCAAGGGCGAGATCGGGTTGTTGCAGTTCGACCGGATCGAGCGTTTCGTGGCGGAGGGTGCGCGGCTTGTCGATGGCTCGGTCGTGCCGGCCGACCTCATCGTGCTGGCCACCGGGTATTTTCCGCAGGTGGAACTGGTCCGGCGCGCCCTTGGCGAGGAGATGGTCGAGCGGATTGGCCCGGTCTGGGGTTTTGGCCCCGATGGGGAGCTCAACAACATGTACAAGCGCACGCCGCAGCAGGGGCTCTGGTTCATCGCCGGCGGGCTGGCGCCATGCCGCATCTATTCGAAGTATCTGGCCCTGCAAATCAAGGCGATGGAACTTGGCAAGCTCGGTCCGCTCTGAGGCGAGCGGCAAGCGGGACGACCACATGTCGATGATGTAGCGGCTGGTGCCGATCGTCTCGGTGGCCTGACCGGCGGTCGGGGACGTGCTGCGCCTGCTACGCGCCGAATGGCTGCGTATGCCGCCACGTCCGGTGACCTGGGTTGCATCCACGCGGCAGCACGGGCACAGAAAGGGCTGGCGGTGCGTCGCCAACCTTCTCATTCACGCCATTCCGTTGCCAGGAGGCCGCATGCCTGACAGAGACACCACGCAGGACCATGTGACTTCGCTGTCCGCGCCGGTCGCTAGCTGTGGCGAGGGCGAGGTGCTGCAGGTGGAGCGGCGGGACTTCACCGACCTGGTGCCGACCGACCGGCCGCGCGCGCAGGGCATGCGTGGCTTCGATCCGATCTACACGGACATCGTGGATTACATTGTCCGCTGCACCCACCGCATCTGGGACGAGCGCGACATCGGGCTGATCTACAGCCACTACACGCACAACGCCGCCGTGTATTTCAATCTTGGGGCCGTGCACGACCGCGAGGCGATCGTGCGCGATACGATCCAGCGCCTGGTGAGTTTCCCCGAACGGCGCGGCATGGCGACGCAGGTGGTGTGGCGGGGCAACGATGTGGACGGGTTCTACACCTCTCACCTGGTGACCGGCGTGGGGCGGCATACGCAGCATGGCCATCTCGGCGCGCCGACGGGCAAGGTGTTCACGTCGCGCACCATCGCCGACTGCATGATCCTGAACAATCGGATCTACCGCGAGTGGATCGTGTCCGACACGATGGCCCAGCTGCGCCAGCTTGGGCTCGACCCGCACCCGATTGCCGAGCGGATGGCGCGGGAGCTGCATGCAAAGGGGCAGGGCACGCTCGATTTTGGCGAGAACCGGCGATTGCTGGGCCAGTATCCGCCGGACGCCGCGGCCGATGTGTCGTTGGCCCACACCGAGGGCGAGGCCGATTGCCTGCGCTGGCTGCACGAGGCCTACAACAAACGCATGCTCGGCGTGATCAGCAAGGTGTACGCGCCCACGGTGCTCTATCACGGCCCCAACATGCGCGAACTGTATGGCAGCGCGGCGGTCCTGCAGGCGACGCTGAAGCTGATCGGCACACTTCCGGACTGTGCCTTCGTGCCGCAGCACATCTGCTCGGTTCCGTGCGAGGAGGGCGGCGAGAAGATTGCCGTGCGGTGGAACATGGAGGGGCACCATCTAGGCTGGGGCCTGCTCGGCGAGCCGACCGGCCACCGCGTGTTCCTGATGGGCGTGTCCCACTTCCACGTTGTCGACGGCAGGATCGTCGAGGAATGGACGGTGTACGACGAGCTGGCGATGCTGGCGCAGCTGAAGCTTGGCGCGCTCGGCACTACGCCCAGCTAGAACGGCAACCGCGCTGAAAGGCGCATGGCCTCCGCCCTAGCTTCTTGATCAGGAACGCAAATTTTTCGGCCGGATGATTCTGTTTGGTCGGATATTGCTCTGGACGGCGGGCGCGTTTCCGCCAGAATGGCCGCATGCGCAAAGGTGCGGTGACTTCAGGCGACGTGGCGCGGCTGGCCAAGGTGTCGCAATCCGCGGTCAGCCGCACCTTTTCCCCGGGCGGCAGCGTCTCGCCGAAGATGCGGGCCCGGGTGCTGGAGGCGGCGCACGCCCTGGGCTATCGGCCCAACGCGCTCGCGCGGGCCATGATCAGCGGGCGGTCCGGCCTGATCGCGTTGATGGTGGCGTATCTGGACAACCACTTCTATCCGCAGGTGCTGGAGATGCTGTCCCGCGCGCTGCAGAACCGTGGCTATCAGGTGCTGCTGTTCATGACCGATCGCGGCCCACAGGATAAGGTGGTGCAGCGCATGCTGCAGTACCAGGTGGAAGGGATCGTGATGGCCTCCGCCACGCTGTCCTCCAGCCTGGCGCGCGAATGCGCCAAGACGGGCACGCCGGTGGTGCTGTTCAACCGCACCGTGCCGTCGCTGCCGGCGAGTTCGGTGACGTCGGACAACATCGAGGGTGGCCGGCAGGTGGCGCACCTGCTGGCACGGGCGGGGCACGCGCGCATCGCCTTCATCGCCGGGCAAGAGGATTCCTCGACCAGCCGCGACCGCGAGGCCGGTTTCCTCAAGGGACTGGCCGAATGTGGCGCCAGCGTCTTCTCCCGTGCCGTGGGCGGCTATACGCGCGAGGGCGCGGTCCGGGCAATCCAGGACCTGTTCGGCCGCCCATCACGGCCCGACGCGGTGTTCGTGGCGAACGACCACATGGCCTTCGCGGCGATGGACCTGCTGCGCACGCACTATGGGCTGCGCATTCCCGAGGAGGTCTCGGTAGTGGGCTATGACGACGTGCCGGAGGCGGCCTGGGCGGCCTACGACCTGACCACCGTCGCCCAGCCGGGGGCGGAGATGGTGGAGGCGACGGTGGCGATTCTGCTGGAGCAGGTGGAGCGGCGCTTGGTGAATCGCCGCACCGCCGTGCTGCCCAGCCGGCTGGTGGTGCGCGGCTCGGTGCGGTTGCCTTCCGCCGGCTGAACTTGCGCGGGCTGAACTTGCGCCCTGGCGTTTTGCGCCCATCTCCGACCGGATGGTGCAGGTGGTCTGGTTCAAGCGCGATCTGCGCACATGCGACCACGCCCCGCTGGCGCTGGCCGCCGCGGCGGGCCCGGTGCTGCCGCTTTATATCGCGGAGCCTCAGTACTGGGCCCTTCCTGATGCCTCAGTTCGGCAATGGCATGCCGTGCGCGGCGCGCTCGACGAGCTGTCGCGGCGCCTGGAGGCTGTGGGCGCGCCGCTTGCCGTCCGTATCGGCGAGGTGGTGCCGGTGCTGGCGCGCATCCATCGGGCCGTCGGCATCACCCGCCTGCTGGCGCATGAGGAGACCGGCAACGGTTGGACCTTCGCGCGCGACAAGGCGGTGCACCGTTTCTGTCGCGAGGCCGGCATTGCGTTCGTGGAGCTGCCGCAGTTCGGCGTGGTGCGTGGCCTGCGCGACCGCGACCGTTGGGGGCCGGCGCATCATGCCTTCCTCGCCGCCGGGGTGGTGCCGGAGCCGGGGCACCTCACCCCTGTCCCAGGCGCCGTTCCGGGCCGGCTGCCGGATGCGGCCGATCTCGGCCTCGGAGCTGACGGCTGCGACCATCCGCAACCCGGCACGCGGGCCGAGGGCATGGCGCAGCTGGAGAGTTTCCTGGCCGGCCGCGGCGCCACCTATCGCCGTGCAATGTCCGCGCCCGAGTCAGGTGCGCGTGCCTGCTCCCGGCTTTCGGTGGCACTGGCCACCGGGGCGCTGTCGATCCGCGAGGTGCTGCACCGGCTGCATCAGGCACGCGGCAGCGCCAGGGTGCCGCCCGAGGCGATCGACAGCCTGGTCTCCCGCCTGCACTGGCATTGCCACTTCATCCAGAAGCTGGAGAGCGAGCCAGCGCTCGAGCATCGTTCCGCTCATCCGCTGCATGACGCGGCCCGCCGGCCAACTGCGCCCGACGACTCCCGCCTGGAGGCATGGGCCACAGGCCGCACCGCGTTGCCCTTCCTTGATGCCTGCATGCGTTCCCTGGTCGCTACCGGCTGGCTCAACTTCCGCATGCGCGCCATGGCCGTCTCGGTCGCCTGCCATCAGCTCGGCCTCGATTGGCAGGCCGTGGGCACGCGGCTGGCGCGGCTTTTCACCGACTACGAGCCCGGCATCCATTGGCCGCAGGTGCAGATGCAGGCGGGCCAGACCGGCATCAACACGCCGCGGCTCTACAATCCGGTGAAGCAGGGGCTGGACCACGATCCCGACGGCCGCTTCATCCGGCGCTGGGTGCCGGAGTTGCGCGGAGTTGCGGGTGCGATGATCCACACGCCGTGGCTGGTCGATGGCTACCCCAAGCCCCTGGTCGATCCGCAGGAGGCGCTGCGCGTCGCGCGCGACCGCCTTACCGCCATTCGCGCCCAGCCCGGCTACCGCACGATCTCCGAGCGGGTTTATCAGCGCCACGGCAGCCGCGCCCGCCGGCTCGACGACGACAATCCCCCGCAGACCGCGGTGCGCCAGGCCGCACGGGAGCGCCAGGCGAAACGCCAGATGGCGCTGGAGCTTTAGCCGCCGCGGCGGAACAGGCTGCGCATGCGCGCGAAAACGTCCACGCCCATCTGCTCCAGCATGTGCAGGATGTCGATCGGGATCCAGTTCTCCCGGATCAGCCCCTCGTGGTGCAGGTAGAAATCCATGACGCGGCAGGTGAGCGCGCGGCCGGTGGGCGGAATGCCCATGAAGTCCCCGCCGGTATGGTCCGTGGTGATGCTGGGCCAGCCGCCGGTGGCGGTGAAGGCACCGTCGCCGATGCGCGCGTAGTGCTGCCCTCCCTTGATGTGGCGGAAGCTTTCGCGCCACGGGATGCGGTGCCAGTCCACGAACCCGTCCATCCCGCGTGTGCTGCCGATGCCCGACGGCCCGTACCACATCATGCGCGGATGCCAGTGCTCCACTTGGGACGGGATGAAGAACGCATCGCGGCCCATGGTGGCGTAGTTCCCGGCATCGCCGAGCTTCATCTGCATGTCGCGCATTTGGGCGAGGTTGGCAGCCCCCTCGGCGGCATCGGTTTCACGCAGCATGATGCCGTCGCCGGTGATTGGCCCCGGCCACATCCCCTCGGTGCCCAGGCTCGGTGCCACCGGCCAGAACCCGGCCTGACGGATGACATCCAGCACGTCGATCAGCACGGTGCTCTGGTCGATCCGGCCGGCACGCACGCGATGGAACTCACCATAGCGGATCCAGATCGGCCTGCCGGTGGCGGGGATGCCCAGCCAGTTGCGCACGAAGGTGCCGCAGTAATGGCCCATGGCACCCACGAAATCCGCGCTTTCGTAGTCGCCGCCGATCAGGATCGAATCCCGCCGCTCCAGGTCCGGGAACGCCGCCAGCAGCGGGCGCCATACAGTGGACGCGATCGCCTCCAGCCCGCGCATCTCGTTCAGCGGATGAGAGCCGCGCCATTCGGCATCCGGATGGTAGGCGGCGTCCAGGCGCTGCATCAGCATCTGCGGCGTCGCCCGGGCCAACTCGTACAGCACCTCGTGCACGAAACGCTTGTTGGCGAGATGCTCACCGCCCATGCGCCGATCCTCCGCTGTTTCGTCGCGTCTTGCATACGTAGTCGTCCTCTGTCAACGTAACGTCAGGCGGGTGACGGGCCAGGCAATTTGCCGCGGCCGCGCACCGCATGGGGGCGGAATCCCCAGGGGGCAGCGGCGAATGGTGCAGGTGACGCTGCGCGGCGTGACCAAACGATGGGGCTCGTTCGTCGGCGTGCGCGACGTCGACCTCGCCATCGCCGACCGCGAGTTCATCGTGCTGCTCGGCCCCTCCGGCTGCGGCAAGACCACGACCATGCGAATGATTGCTGGCCTCGAGGACCCCACCGCAGGCGAAATCACGATCGGTGACCGGGTGGTGAACAGGCTGGAGCCCAAGGACCGCGACGTGGCCATGGTGTTCCAGAACTACGGCCTGTATCCCAACCTCACCGTCTACGAGAACATCCGCTTCCCGCTGAAGGTCCGGCGTGTCGATGCCGCAACGCACGACGCGCGCGTCCGCCGTGCCGCGGCCATGGTGGAGCTGGGCGACCTGTTGCACCGCCGCCCGCGCGAGCTGTCCGGCGGCCAGCGCCAGCGCGTGGCGCTCGCGCGGGCCATCGTGCGCGAACCGGCGGTGTTCCTGATGGACGAACCGCTTTCCAACCTCGACGCCAAGCTGCGCGTCTCCACCCGCGCGCAGATCAAGAACCTCCAGCACGAGCTTCAGGTGACTACCATCTACGTCACCCACGACCAGGTGGAGGCGATGACGCTGGCCGACCGCGTGGTGGTGATGAACAAGGGCATCATCCAGCAGGTTGGCGCGCCGATCGAGATCTATGACCGCCCCGCCAACGCATTCGTCGCCGGCTTCATCGGCTCGCCGGCGATGAACCTTGTTCATGGCACGCTCGCCGCCGGCTTCTTCACCGCGCCGGGCGTGCGCATGCAGGCCATCGCCGGGCCGGATGGCCCTGTTGTGCTGGGATTTCGCGCCGAGGATGCGCGCATCGTTCCGCCAGGCGAGGCCGAGATCGCCGCGCCCATCTACACGGTCGAGCTGCTGGGCGACGCGACCCTCGCCACCGTGCGTTCCGGCGAGGCGCTGGTGACCGTGAAGGCGGAGAAATCCTTCCGCGGCACCATCGGCGAGACCATCGGCTTTTCTGTCCCGCGCGCGGCGGTACACCTGTTCGACGCCGCAACGGGCGACCGCCTGTCCGCATGACACTCATGACGACCCACCCCGAACGCCGGAGACTCACCATGCTCAAGCGCACGCTTCTGGCCACATTGCCTGCCATTGGGCTGGCCACTGGGCTCGCTGTCGGCCTCGCCGCCCTGCCGGGTACGGCCGAGGCCGCCTGCGCCATTCGCAACACCGTGCCGATCAAGACGCTATCGGCCGGCTTCGACGCCTGGAAGGCCGTCACCGCAGCATGGGCCGAATGCGGCAACGTGCAGTCCGAGCTGGACATGAATTTCCGCACCAAGCAGCCGACGGCCTTCGCCGCCAACCCCTCACTTTACCAGATCGGCGGCGTGGCCAATAACACCGTGGTGCCGCTGCTGAACGCCGGCACCATCCGCCCGCTCGACGACCTCGTCGCCAAGTATGGCCAGGGCCTGACGCCGAACCAACTGATCAAAGTGGATGGCAAGACCATGGCGGTGGCCATGATGGTCAACACCCAGAACTTCATGGTCCGCGAAGACGTGTTCAAGGAGATGGGCATCGCGGTTCCAACTACCTGGGACGAGGTGCTGGACGCAGCGGCCAAGCTTAAGGCCAGCGGCAAGTTCGCCACCCCGCTGGGCGCGACGATGAAGCCGGGCTTCGACATCAGCCAGGAATTCCTCAACGTCTTCCTAGCCTACGGCGGCGTGGCGACGAAGCCCGACAACTCGCCCGGCATCAACTCCGAGGCCGGGATGAAGACGCTGGCGCTGATGAAGCGCATGGCCGAATTCCTCGACCCCGAGTATCTCACGTCCGACAGCACCTACGTCGCCCGCCAGTTCCAGCAGGGCAAGATCGCCATGGCCAATCTGTGGGCAACCCGCGCCGGCGCCCTGAACAACCCGGCCGAGAGCCAGTTCGCCGGCAAGATCCTCCAGGCCGCTGCCCCGGCCGTGGCCAAGGGTGGCAAGCCCGCCACCACGCTGTGGTGGGATGGCTGGGTGATTGCCAAGAACCTGCCGGATGCCGAGGCCGAGATGGCCTTTCGCGTCGCCATGGAGGGCATCGACGAGGAGATGGTGAAGGCGAACAACAACGCCGCTGTCTGGCTGCTGAAGGGCTACGTGCCCGGCCCGTCCGCCAAGGGCGCCATCGAATCCGCGATGGGTGGCGCGCCGGCCTACCCCTCCACTTCCGCCATGGGCCTGATCTCGGCCGCACTGGGCGAGAACGTCGCCGACTTCATGACCGGCAAGAAGACCGCCGAGCAGACGCTCCAGGCGATCGAGGCCTCCTACCTCACCCGCGCCAAGGAACAGGGCCTTGTGAAGTAGCCACGGAGCCCGCCGGCGGCGCCCCTCTTCAACGGGGGGGCGCCGCCGGCCTTCCAGGGGTCGCCCTGCCATGAGGCTGCGCACGCTGCTGTTCTTCACCGCTCCCTCGGCGGTGCTGATGCTTCTGTTCATCTTCACCCCGCTGGTCTCGGTGGCGATCCAGAGCCTGCACACCACCATCGTTCTGCGCGAGATGGTGAAGGTTGAAACCTGCACCCCCGGCTTCCTCGCGCAGACCTGCACCACCACCGAACGCTCCCAGGTGAGGATGGGCCCGGACGGCAAGCCGCTCACCGAGACCCGCTTCACCGGGCTCGAGGCCTATCGCAGCGTGCTGGAGACCGGGAAGCTCGCCACCGCCTTCGCCCCGGGCGGACAGGGCTGGGCCGAGGTGCTGCGCCTCGATTTCTGGCGCGCGCTGCGCTTCACCCTCACCTTCACCTTCATCACCTTGCCGCTGGTGGTCGGCTTGGGACTGGTGATCGCGCTGGCCGTCAACAACGCAATGCGCGCCATCCGCGGGCCGCTGGTGTTCGTCTCGCTGCTGCCCTTCATCATCACGCCGGTGATCGGCGCACTGGCCATCCGCTGGCTGTTCATCGGCGACGGCATCGTCACCGCCACCCTGCGCGCCACCATCGACCCGCAGATTTCCTTCTTCGCCCAGGGCTGGACGATCGAGGTGCTGATGCTCGTCTATCGCGTCTGGCACAACGCACCCTTCGCATTCATCATTTTGTACGCCGGGCTGCAGACCGTGGACCAGGACACGCTTGAATCCGCGGTCATCGACGGCGCCTCGCGGTGGGAGCGGCTGCGCTACGTGGTGTTGCCGCACCTCGCGCCGCTCATCGTTTTCGTCTCCCTCATCCACCTGATGGACGCGTACCGGGTGTTCGAGGAGGTGGTGGGCTTCGGCAGCGAGGCGCACGTGATCTCGTTGCAATGGCTTACCTTCAGCTACCTGATGCCGGACTTCACCGGCAACCGCTACATCGCCCGCGCCTCGGCCTCGTCCATGCTGACCATGGTCGGCATCGTTCTGCTTCTCATTCCGCTGCTCGCCCGCGTGTGGCGCGAGCACCGGCCGCGGGGCTAGCACCATGAACCAGGACGATACTCCACTCGCCCTGCGCCCCCGCCTCGCCCAGCGCGCGGGCGTGGCCGTTTTCCTGGCACTTTGGTGCTTCATCGCCGCCTTCCCCTTGGTCTGGATCGCGGTGATGTCATTCCGCGCACCGCAGGACGCGCTCTCGCCCGACCCGCTGCGCGTGCTGCTCGCCCCCACCACCCTCGCCGCCGCTGGCGGCCTCTCGCTGGCAGACGTTGCCCTTGGCGCCGCCCTTCTGTGGCTCGCCTGGCGCGCCGCCACGCGCTGGCTGCCGACCCTCGCGGCGCGCGCCGAAACCGTGCCCGCCGTGCCGCGCTGGCTGGCCCTCGCCCTCGGCTACGTGCTGGCCCTGGGCGCCGCGGGCCTGTTCGTCCTGCCATGGCTGGCCGGCCTGATCGGCGCGTTCCTCGGCCCCATCCCGCTCGTCGGCCTGCTCGCCGAGCCCGTCATCGGCATCACCCTGGAGCATTACCGTGCCGTTTGGGTGCGCCAGGAGTTCTACCGCAACTTCCTCAACTCGATGATGGTCACCGTTGGCGTGGTGGTGATCTCGCTGTCCGTCGGCACGCTGGCCGGCTACGCGCTCGCCCGCTCGCAAAGCCGCATCGCCTTCTGGCTCCTCGTCGGCGCGTTGGTCTTCCGCGCCCTGCCGCACTCCGTCCTTGCCACCGGCTACGTTCCCTTCTTCCTCAACAGCCGCGAGATCCTCGCCCCGCTCTGGGAATGGCCCGCCACCGCGTGGCTGTTCACGCTGTTCGCCGACCGACCGCCCCTGCTCTACGGCCAGCCGCTGGCCACCATCATCGTGCTGGTTTCCATCAACCAGCCCTTCACAATCTGGATGCTGCGCAGCTTTTTCCAGAACATCCCCGCCGAACTGGACGAAGCCGCCCGCGTCGACGGCTGCTCGCATTTCGAAGCGTTCTGGCGCGCCATCATGCCGGTAATGTGGCCGGGCGTGATCACCACCGGGCTGTTCAGTTTCCTGCTGGCCTACAACGACTACCTGGTCACCGCCCTGCTGCTCGATGCGCAGTCCATGACCATGGTCCCCGCAATCACGCAGTTCCTCAACCGCGACACCCGCCTGTCCGACCAGATCGAGGCGATCGCCGCCGCCGTCTCCATCACCGCGCCGCTGTTCGTGCTGGTGCTCGCCTTCCAGCGCCAGATCGTCGCCGGCCTTACCCAGGGAGCCGTAAAGGGATGAGCCGTCAAGGGATGAGCACCAATCCGATGCAGGGCTTCGACCCCAAGTGGACCGACCCGCCCCACTACATCCTCGGCATCACCAAGGAGATATGGGAAGACCGCGGCATCGCCACCCTGCACCAGTATTATGCGCGCGAAATGCCGGTGCGCTCCCCGTCCTCGCTGGTGCTGGGCAACCAGGGCGTGATTGCCGCCACAATGGCCACCCTCGCCGAGTTCCCCGACCGTACCCTGCTGGGTGAGGACGTGATCTGGTGCGATGACCCCGATGGCGGGTTCCTCTCCTCCCACCGCCTGCTTTCCACCGCCACCCATACGCGCGATGGCGCCTATGGCGCGGCCACCGGCAAGCACCTCGCCTACCGAATCATCGCCGACTGCGCGGCGCGGGCGAACACCATCCACGACGAATGGCTGATCCGCGACCAGGGTGCGATCGTCCGCCAGATGGGCTGGGACCCCAAGGCATTCGCTGCCGACCAGATCGTCCGCGAGGGCGGCCCTGAGCGGTGCGCCAAGCCCTTCACCCCCGCGATCGACGTGCAGGGCGGCTACCGCGGCACCGGCAACGACCACCAGGCCGGCCATCGCTATTCTGCCATCCTCACCGCCATCATGGCGGCCGACCTTGCCGCGATCCCGCGCGAGTACGACCGCGCCGTGCAGTTGGAGCATCCCGGCGGCACCACCGGACACAGCCATGCCGACGCCGACCGCTTCTGGATGGGCCTGCGCGCCGCCTTCCCCTCCGCGCGCTTCGAAATCCACCACCGCATTGGCCGCGACGACCCGATGATGCCGCCCCGCGCCGCCATCCGCTGGTCGCTCACCGGCCGGCACGATGGCTGGGGCAGCTTCGGCCCGCCCTCCGGCGCCGAGGTTCATGTGATGGGCATCTGTCACGCCGAGTTCGGAGCCTGGGGCCTCCGGCGGGAGTTCGTGCTGATCGACGAAACTGCGATCTGGAAGCAGATCCTCCTCAAGACCGGCTAGGGAACACCGCAATGTCTGCATATTCCTCTCGCTTGATCCGCTACGCCGACCTGCTCCCTTGCCGCAATGCTTTCATCGACACGCGCTCGCCAGGCTCGGAGCTGAAGGAGAACTTCACCCTCATCGGCCCCGGCGTTTCCGAGAACCCGGACCAGCATGTCCACATCCCGGAACCGCACGGCTTCAACATCGGCGGCGCCCGCCAGCCCGGCAAGTGCCTCAACTCCCAACACAGCCACGAGACCGCCGAGGTTTTCATCGTCCACACCGGCAAGTGGCGTTTCACGCTTGGCCCCGACGCCGACGAGGGCCATGTCGACCTCGCCCGCGGCGATGTCGTTGACCTGCCCACCCAGATGTTCCGCGGCTTCGAGAATTTGGGGCCGCGCACCAGCGCCGACTTCCTGTTTGCCGTTCTGGGCGGTGACGATCCCGGCAAGGTCACCTGGTCGCCCAAGGTTTTCGACATGGCGAAGCATTATGGCCTCGTCTTGCTCGAGGGCGGCCGCCTCGTCGACACGGTGAAGGGTGAAGCCATGCCCGAAGGCGCGAAACGGCAGAAACCTCCAACCGCCGCCCAGATCCGCAAGCTCGCCTCCCCCACGGCGGAACAGATGGCCCAATGCGTCCACCGCCTGCGCGACCTCAAGGGCAACCCCAACTCCCCGCTGTCCGCCCCCGGCGTCGAGGAATGCCCGATCATCGTGCCGAAGGCGACGCGCGATGGCTTCGCCCCCGGCCCGATTTCCGGCTGGTGGCCGCACGGGTTCAACCTGCGCGCGTTGAAGCTCCAATCCGGCGCCGTCATCGCCGCGCACATCCGCCACGAGGAGGAGGTGCTGATGGTCCACACCGGCACGCTGGAGATCACGCTGCTCAAGGGCAGCCTTACCCTCGGCGCCGGCGACACCTTCACCACGCCGAAGGGCATGGCCCGCGCCTTCCGTGCCACCTCGTCCGATGGCTGCATCGTTCACGTCGTGCGCGGCGGCGAGGATATTGCGGCGCCGGAGTTCGTGCCCGTCAGGCGCTCCACCGAGAAGCGAAGGGCGGCCTGAGCCATGGCCATCCGCACGACCCACGTC
The DNA here is from genome assembly GCA_031424895.1 of Rhodospirillales bacterium. Lineage (GTDB taxonomy): Bacteria > Pseudomonadota > Alphaproteobacteria > Acetobacterales > Acetobacteraceae > CAMDGX01. The sequence continues at coordinate 2,524 of JANPIH010000262.1, read as the reverse complement.
GGCTCCCTGCCGCGGACCGCACTCGTGGCCGATCTCCTCTTTGGCGCCGAGAAGGGCCTGCCGTTCGATCCCGTCTCCTATCAGCGGATCATGGACGAAGGCACCACGGCCATCGTTGCCCGCCAGAAACAGGCGGGCATCGACATCCCGTCCGACGGCGAAACCTCCAAGATCTCCTATGCCACCTACATCAAGGACCGCCTGACCGGCTTCGAGGGCGATTCACCCCGCGCCCCACCGGCGGACCTCGAGGACTATCCCGGCTTCCTGGAAAGGCTGGCCAAGGCCGGCGGCACCCCTACCTACCGCCGCCCGCGTTGCACGGGCGCGATCAAGGTGAAGACGCTGGAGCCTCTGCACCGCGACCTCGCCGCGATGAAGTCGGCCATGGCCGCAGCGGGCTACGCCGAGGGCTTCATGAACTCCGCCAGCCCCGGCGTTATCGCCCTGTTCCAGCCATCCGACTACCACGCCACGCTCGACGATTACCTTTTCGACCTCGCCGAGGCCATGCGCGCGGAATATGAAGCCATCGTCGCCGCCGGACTTATCCTGCAGATTGACGCGCCAGACCTCGGCCTCGGCCGGCACATGATGTACAAAACCCTCGATGAGGCCGGCTTCCTCAGGCGCGCCGCGGTCCACATCGAGGCGATCAACCACGCCCTGCGCAACATCCCGCGCGAGCGCGTGCGCATGCACATCTGCTGGGGCAACTACGAAGGCCCGCACACCCGCGACATCTCGCTCGGCGCCGTCCTGCCGGAGTTGCTGAAGGCCAAGCCCGGCGCCCTGCTGTTCGAAGGCGCCAATCCCCGCCACGCTCATGAATGGACTGTCTGGCACGAGACAAAGCTGCCCGACGACCTCGTGCTGATCCCCGGCTGCCTCGACAGCACGACGAACTTCGTCGAGCACCCGGAACTGATCGCCCAGCGCCTGGGCAACTACGTCCGTGCCGTGGGCCAGGACCGCGTCATCGCCGGCACCGATTGCGGCTTCTCCACGTTCGCCGGCTTCGGCGTGGTCGAACCAGCCATCGTGTGGGCAAAGTTCGATGCCCTGTCGCAAGGCGCGGCGCTCGCCTCCGCCCGTAGTTGACACAGTTAGGAACGGACCATCGTTGGCCGACACCCATCCCTCGCCGGTGTGGTAACCGCGCATTACCGCTATGCTCCCTTTGTTCAATGGGTTGTACGCCGGCAGATTAGCAGTCGTGCATCGGTTGGACCGACATTATACCAAGCGTCGTAGCCTTCGACCCATTGAACGAAAGCAAGGTTGGGCTCTGCCCAAGCCCGCCAGGTCCGACGCGCGCCTTCGCGCGACGGGCCAAGCCCCTGGACCTTATCCTATTGTAAAATATAGGGGATTAAAGGGCCACCGGCCCTTTGCGGGTCCCCCGCGGCGCGACTTCGCGTCGCGACGGCAGAGCCCTGGCCTTGTCTGCTTTCATGGGTTGAGAGTTCCAGGGATTGGTATGAGAGTTCCAGGGGTTGATAGTGTACCAACCCTTGGAATGCCCGACTCGTCCCAGCAGCCTGCCCCCTCCCCCGTCATCCTGAGCGGAGCGAAGGATCCACGCTTTCGTCCCCGGCGCCGAAGTCTTGGCCAGTGTAACATGGGTCAATTGAAACAGGAGCTGGTATAAGAAGGAAAGCAGTTCTTTTTTGAGAAAAAGAACCAAAAAACTTTTATCCATTTGCACTTGCCTCTCCGTAGAGGGACGAATGCAAATGGATAAAGTCTTTTTTGCTTCTTTTTTCTTCAGAAAAAAGAAGACTCTTTTATCCTGTGTCGCAGCCTGGGAGGCATGGGGTCTCATCACTGTCCCGAGCACGTACGGGAATTTTTACCTTGCCCACCGGCGTTTCATATGTAAATATTCCCGGTGATGCCTCATCAAGCCGCCGCTCCGATCGAAGCCGACGCCCTGCGCCCTTTGGCGCAGGCGAACACGCACGCCCGGATTCCGGCGGCGCTGAAGCTCCTGCTGCTGGCCCTGCTCGCCGCCTTCTCCGTGGCGGATCTCGCCGGCCGCAGGCTGCGCCGCCCGCGCCAGGACTGGTATCCCTCCGCCGAATGCGAAACCGACGAGGACTCGGAGTCCGTCTGGGATGCGCGCGCCCTGCGCCGGATTCGCCGCATCCGCGCCTGGATCGGTTGGATTCTGCGCTGCGACCGACACGGGGGCATGGCCCTGTCCGGCCAGCGCGCCCTTGCCCCATGCCCCACCCGCGCCGCCCGCGCGCCTCCATAGCCGGCGCGCGCCCACAACCAGCCCAAATCCGTCGCCAAAACCCCGCGCCAAGCGGCGAAGACTCATGCCCAAAGCTCATCGCCATGGCTGACAAGGATCGCGGGCTGGATCGTGCGGCGCGCCTTGGTGTCATGCTAACCCCTGGAATGGTCGACTCTTCCGGCCATTCCAGAGGTTGGTATCGCGCGCCGGGCTGGCCGGCGGCGGCGCGCAAAGCAAAGAGTCATACCGACCGCCGTCGACCGATTCTTCATCGGTCGACAT
>JANPIH010000261.1:0-1818 GCA_031424895.1 Rhodospirillales bacterium | reverse complement strand
AATGATCACAATACAGTCCTAGCCATTAGGTGACTGCGGCTAGTGTCGACAGTGGTCTGCCGGTCCCGCCCCGCGTGGCAGTGTCATACCGTCGTGAATATAACGTTAAGATTACCGTGAATCAGAGTTTGCAACGGCCGACCCAACGCAGGGTCGTTCAACCGCCGCAGGCACGACCTGGTCGTCCACGCGCGCGGTGGAGTCGAGAACAGCAGCTTCGTTCGTCATCTCCTCCCACCGCCGCACGATCACATCGACATAGGCTGGGTCGATCTCCAGCAGCACCGCCCGTCGCCCGGTCCGCTCCGCCGCGATCATCGTGGTGCCGGAGCCGCCGAACGGATCAAGCACCGTGTCCCGGTGCTTGCTGCTGTTGCGGATCGCCCGTTCGACCAGCGCCACCGGCTTCATCGTCGGGTGCAGGTCATTGCGCGTCGGCTTGTCGAAATGCCAGACGTTTCCCTGGTCGCGGGCGCCGCACCAGTAGTGCTGATTGCCGGCCTTCCAGCCGTAGAGCATCGCCTCGAACTGCTGGTGGTAGTCGGCGCGGCCCAGCGCGAAGGTGTTCTTCGCCCAGATGATCGTGCTCGACCACTTGCCGCCGGCATCCTGCCAGGCGCGATGCAGCGTCGGCCATTCTGACGACGACATGCAGACGTAGCTGGCGCCCTTGGTCACCTGCAGCAGGTTGGTCAGCGCCGGCCGGATGAAGTCCAGAAAGCCGCCGCCCAGCGCGTCGTTGGCGATGGTCATCTTGGCTGCCGTGCCGCCCTCGTAGGCGACATTGTAGGGAGGATCGAGGAACGCCATGTCCGCCAGTCGATCGGCGCCCAGCGCGCGCTGCACATCCGCCAACCTGGTGGCATCGCCGCACAGCACCCGGTGCTCACCACAGCGCCAGAGGTCCCCGGTGCGTGACACCGGCACCGCTGGCAGTGGTGGTGCTTCATCGGCGGCGTCCGCATCGCCACCATCCGCGGCGGCGAGCAACTGGTCGAGTTCCAGCCCGGAGAAGCCGAGCACGTCGAGGTCAACCACGCCTTCGTCCCGGATACGCGCGAGTTCGGTCGCCAGCAGCGCCTCGTCCCAGCCGGAATTGAGCGCGATCTGGTTGTCCGCCAGGCGCAAAGCGCGGGCCTGTGCCTCGGTCAGATGTGCCAAGCGGATTGCCGGCACGCTCGCCATGCCGAGTCGCTTCGCTGCCAACACACGCCCATGCCCCGCGACGAGCACGCCGGCCGCGTCCACCAGCACCGGGTTCACGAAGCCGAACTCAGCGATGGAGGCGGCGATCTGCGCCACCTGCGCGTCAGAATGGGTGCGAGCGTTGGCGGCATACGGCACCAGCGACGCCACCGGTACCGCCACCACGGCGAGATCAGCCTGCATCAGCGGCCTCCATCACCTGAGTGCGTTCCGCGGCCACGGCGTCGTAGTCCCGGCCGTCGCCATCCAGCGTGACCGGCAGATCGGGATGATTCCGCAGCCACCGCGCGATCGCCAGGTCGACATAGGCTGGCGCCAGTTCGATCGCCCGGACGCGCCGTCCGGTGCGTTGCCCTGCCAGCAGAGTGGTGCCGGACCCGCAGAACGGCTCGAACACCAGATCGCCCTCGTTGGCGAAGGTTTCCATCAGGAAGGCTGGCAGCTTCACCGGGAACACCGCGGGGTGCTCCGTCTCGATGCCGCGCTCCTTATGCCGCGTGATGCGCACGACGTTGTCGGGGATCCGGAAGTCCTGGATCGGCCGGCCTTCGTGCGAGTTGCCGCTCATCGTGCCGTCGGCGCGGCGCAGGCCGGACATCAGCAGCGGGTCTC
>JANPIH010000260.1:0-14238 GCA_031424895.1 Rhodospirillales bacterium | reverse complement strand
AAGGATGCCGTCCATGATCGTCTCGTAGGTCTCGCGTGGCACCGGCCCGGCGGGTCCGGCCTGGGCCATGCGCAGGAAATCGCCTTGCCAGTCCGGATGGGCCGCGAGGAAATCCAGCGCGCCGCCGATCTCGCTCTCGCTGCCCTCGAAGGCGGCGCGCGCTTCGGCCTCGCCAATGGCGTAGGTGCCGGAATGGAAGGCGGCGAGGTCAGTCGGTACCGGCGTGAAGCTGTTGCCTTCGTGGCTCAACATGGCAATGGCAAGGCGAGGCATGGCGGCTTCCCGAAGCGATGGCGTAAGGGTGCAGCGTGCCGGCTGGGCCGGCGGCGATCAACCCGCCTTGTCCGTGCAGCGGCGAAAGCGCGATAACACCACGCCAGCTTCATGGGAGTGGACCGATGCGCAAGGCCTCGGCGTGATGATGACCTGGCTCTGCACCGGCGGCACACTGCTGACCAGGCGGGGCAGGGCGGTGCCGGTCGAGCAACTGGTGCCGGGCGACCACGTGCTCCTGCGCGGCGGCGGCCTGGGACGACTGGACTGGATCGGGCGCCTGCGCCTGTCCACGGCGGAACTCGCCAGCCGGCCCGCATTGTGGCCAGTGCGGATCGCGGCGGGCGCGCCGGACGACCGCTCGCCGGCGGCTGTTTCCCTACCGGATTGTATGCTCGAGTTACCGGGTTACGCACCCATTGCGGCCAAGTGGCTGGTGGACGGGCTGTTGCTGCATCGTCCGGCGCCGAACGGTCCGCTGGACATCTTCAGCCTCATGGTCGAGGGGCAGGCCGCCCCGGAGGGCCTGTGCCAGCTCGACGGTCAGCCGGCACCGCGCCCGGACGACGCGGCGCTGTTCGCGGCGCGCCGCCATCTCGCCGCCCGCGCCGGGGTGGTGCCTGGCCAGTTGCGTGGCAGCCTCGATGCGCTGGACGGGCAACGCGTTGGCGGCTGGGTGGCCGACGACGGTGCCCCGGCCCGGGCGGTGGCGGTCGAGGTAATGGTGGACGGTGTCGTGGTGCCGCCGGTGGTGGCGGAGATGTTCCGCGCCGACCTTGCCGCCGCCGGAATCGGCGATGGGCGGCGTGCGTTCCACGTTGCCTTCGATCACGTGCTGGATCGGCGCCATCGCCATCTTGTGCGCGTGCGGCGGGCGCTGGACGGGGCGGACCTTCCCGGCTCGCCGGCATTGCTCGATGGCGCGGCGAAGTTGGTGCCGTTGCTCGACGGGTTCCCCGACATCTCCACCCTGCGCCCTGCGGCGGAGGCAGCGGTGCGCGCCCTGGCGGCAAGGCTGGAGGAAGGCCCTTAGGGCAGGCGTTGGGGGCAGGCAAAAGCGTATGGGTCCGTTGCGTGCCGGTTGGACCGATCCGGCATGAAGGCCAGGGTAAAATACCAATCGGCCGAATAATCGACCTATACCGAAGCTAAACCTGGGCTCTGCCCAGACCCGCCTGGTCCGGCGCGCGCCTTCGCGCGACAAGCCGAGCCCCGGGACCTCAACTCATTGAAAATGAATGGGGTTCCAAGGGCCGCCGGCCCTTGGTGGGTCCTCCGCGGCGCGACTTCGCGTCGCGACGGCAAAGCCCTGGCCTTTTCTCTCTTCGTGGGTCGATCATTCGGCCGATTGGTATAACCGGCCCAGATTGCAACGAGAGGATTGCGGAAGGATTACCGTCGCCGCGCCGCCACCCCTGCATTCACCAGTCCCGCGAGGAATTCCGCGCCTGCCACGCCATCGGCCGCGGCTGCCAGGGCAAGGTCGAACTCGGCGGGCGAGGCTCCGGCGGCATCCAGCAGCACCTGCGTGCCCCCGAGCGTTGGCCCACCGCCGGCCCGGCGAACCGTGACCATCCAGCTTCGCCCGGCCGGGAGCGGTGCCGCGAACCGCGCCACGAAGCCGTGCCTGGCTCGCCCTCCCGGCCGATCCACCGCCACGTCGGGGCGCGACCTGTCGGTTAAGGCATGGGCAACGACGGTGCCGCCCGCCAGTATCTCCAGCGGTACCACCCGGTCAGGCAGCGCCCGGTCGATCGCCCAGCCCGCGATGCCGAAGCGATCCGCCTGGTCCACGAAGCCATCGAGATCGCGGCTCGGCACTCCGTATCCATCGGCCAGGCGCAACAGCGTGGCGACGGTCGCGGCGATGTCGGCTGGCCCGCCATGGCTCGCGCCTGCAGGTGCCCCGAGCGGCGTCCCGGCGGCCAGGAAGGGGCCCTCTCCCGCGTGGCGCAGAAGGATCATCGGTCCGCCGCTATGCGTGGTCCGGATGGCGCGGCCATCGGCCAACAGGTCGGCGGCGATCCATCCGCCGGCCAGCCGCAGGCGTTGCGCCGGGCCCAGCACAAGCGGGCCAGAGGGCATGCCGAAGCCCAGCGCGCCAGCCGCAATCTCGACCGGCGCGTCCAGGCCAAGGCGGCGGAAGAGCGCACCCGGCAGTGCCAGCCGCCGAACCTCGGTCAGCGTCAGCAGCGTGCCGCCGGGGCCCAGCACCTGCCCGCCGGGCTGCAGGCGTTCTGCGGGAGTCGGTCCGAACGGGGTTGCGACCAGCGTTGCCGCGGCGACGCCCTGCCCATCCCAAAGCGGCGTGTGCCGTGGGGCTGCGAAGGCGGGGGCGAAGGCGGGCGGGGGGTGCGGCAGGGCGCTCTCCTGGGTCCGCAGGCGGGGGCACGACACTCTGCCTGCATGCCCCGCTGCTGGCCAGCGCCTCGTCCACGCGCCAAAAGAAGGCCCGACCGCGGGGGAAGTGGCGGCCGGGCCGATCCCGCGACGGGATCAAGCAGGCCGGCATGTGGGCCGGCCATTGCGGGCCAGGAAGCGGAACCGATGGTCCGCCTCCAAATGCTATTCTTCTGGTTTGGAGGACGGGTGCGTGCCTCGATCTCGATCAAGGGCTCGGGTGAGGAATACAGGCATGCCATGAAACGGTCGCAGGGCCATGCGCCATCTATCATCAACCACAGCGGACGCCCGCGCCTAGGGCCGCCGAGGGATACCTCGCCTTAAGCCCCGTGAGATAGATTGACCAGAAGGGCGTGCGCACCGTAGAGGCATAACCGTTCGTGCCGGGACCGGCCGGATTGCTGCGCGCACGCCGAGTTTGGAGATCGCCGGGATGCTGGGCTGGCTCAGGACCTATCTGGAGCGTCGCCGGCGCCGCGCTGTCCGTGCCGCGAAGATGGCCGCCGAATCCGCCGAGATGGCTGCCATGCTGCAGTTCAATGCCCCCCGAAAGTCGGGCCGCCACAGGAAGAAGGGGTTCGGAATTTTCGGCGGCTCCAGGCAGGCCGCGACGCCGCTCGCGCCAGTGCCGCCCAGCCTCGTGCCACCCAGCCTCGTGCCGGTCCCCGCCCCTGTCGCTCCCGCTGTGGTCCCGGCTGTCGTGGTACCTCCTCCGCCCCTTTCGGCGCCCACACCGGTGCGAGCGCCGATTGCGTCCTTTCCATTGCCGGCCGCGCCAGGGTCACAGGGCCCCGCAATCTCGCAGCGCGCCGCGCCACCGGCCGAACGCGTGGCGCACGAGCAGCCGCACGCCCCCGAAATGTTCGGTCCTCCGCCTCCGCCCGTGCCGCCGCCCGTGCCGCCCCCATTGTCCCCGGTCGATCCGGCCCAGCCTGCCGCGATTGCCGCAGCGGCGCATCACGCCCCACCTGCCCGCGTCGAGGCCCTCGCGGCCCCCATGCCTGGAACGTCCACGCCTGCCACTCACATGCCTGCCCCTCCAGGGCCACCTGCCACACCAGCGCCCGGGACGGGTCCTGTCTCGATGCCCCATGCCACGCCGGTGGTGGTGACCGCCCCGGCTCCGCGCGCGCGGTTCGGCTGGCTGGTCGCCTCGCTGGGCTGGACCCTCCGGCTGGCTGTGATGCTGTTGTTGGTCGCCGGCATCCTGGCCGCAGCCGTCTGGCCGGTGTGGCGGGAGAGCGATCGCATCGACGTGGAGGTCCTCCCCATCGCGGTGCCCGCGGCCCTGGCCGAGCGCGGCCTGGGCCCCGAGGTCGCTGCCACACGGCTGGTCGATGCGTTGGACGCCGTCTTGGCCAAAACCATCCAGAACTCGCGCAACCGGCCGAGCAAGGACGATCTTGGTCAGATCCCGGCGATCGCGGCCACGCGCGAGGGCCTGTCGCTGCGCCGGCTTGCCAGCATGGTGCGCGAACTGCGCGGCCTGCCGGTGCGCCGCATTGCCGGCGAAGTGACCCAGCGCCCCGATGGCCGCCTTGCCGTGCGGCTGCGCGTGCCAGGCGCCGCCAGTTTCGCCACCGCCGAGGCGGCCGAGGGCGACGATCTCGACCAGGCCCTGGCCGCCATCGCGCCCGATGTCTGGCGCCGGCTGAACCCCCTGGTCTTTGCCTGGCACGTGGCCGACAGCGGCGGGCCGGAGGATGGGATCCGGCCGAAGCTGGTGGCGCTGGCGCAGGATTTCCGCCTGCCGATCCAGATTGAGATGCGGGTGACCGTGCTGTATGCGCGTTCACTGGTGCGCAGCGGCCGTGCCACCGAGGCGGTCGCAACCATCGAGGATCTTGAGCGGCGCGCGCCGACCTATCCGCTGCTGTGGAACGTCAAGGCCCAGGCGCTGGCCGATCTCGGCCGGGTGGAGGCCGCGCTGGAAGCGCAGAAGCAGGCCGTGCAGCATGAGGGCACGTCGGTCTGGTCGCACGTCAGTTCGGCGCACCTGATGATGAAGCTCGGCAGGCCGCGCGAGGCCCTGGCCGACCTTCAGTCGGCGCGGCGCCTCTCGCCGAACAATTTCGATGCGGTGATGCTGGAAAGCATGGTCCTGCTGAATGCCGGCCGTCCCGTCGAGGCGCTGGCGCTGGTCGACCGCGTGATGGACGCCCGGCCCACCCTGCCCGGCCTTCAGGAGGCGCGGGGCAACGCCCTGCTGGCCAATGGACGCCCCGAGGAGGCGCTGGCCGCCTTCGACCTCGAAATCGCCCGCAACCCGGTCAGCCCAACCGCGCGCCTCGCACGCGCCAACGCGCTGCGCGCCCTGCGGCGCCCGGAGGAGGCCTTGGCGATGATCGAGGACATCCTGCGCATCGCGCCGCGCGACGGCGTGGCGGTGACGCTGCGTGCCTGGACCCTGTTGGAGATGAGGCGCCACGACCAGGCGCTGGAAGTGTTCGAAATGCTGCTGCGCGAACGGCCAGATGATGTGCCGGCCCTGCATGGCCGAGGGGTCGCGCTCGCTGTACTTGGCCGGCGCCCGGAGGCAATCGGCTCCTTGACCCGAGCGATGGAAATTCAGCCCGGCAACCGCCGCGTCGCCGCCGAACTGGCCCGCGTGCGGAGTGTTGCACCGCCCGGCCAGGAGGTGATCCCCGCCGCGCCGCGAACGCCGGGGTCCCCGCCCACCGCCGCCCCGCGCTAAACAAAGACTCATGCCGGCCCGCGCTGACCCATACTTCATGGGTCAGAACAAAGGCGGGCCGGTATGTGTCGAAGTCAACGAGGCCTGGTACAATCCCGTCAAGCCACCGCCCCCACCCACCCCCGCGCCCGCTCCGCCGCCTCCCGCGCCATCGCCGCGCACAGCCCCGTATACGCCGCGGGATCAAGCAGCCGCCCGATCGCCGCCCGGTCCATGTGCGCCGTCACCCGCCCATCCGCCGCCAGCAACTCGGCAAACGGCACCCCCTTCACAAACGCGTCCTGTGCGGCGTCATACACCGCGTCATGCGCTTGCTGCCGCCCGATCGCCAGCCCCAAGTCCAGCATCACCGCCTCGGCCATGATCAGCCCCCCGCCCAGATCCAAATTGGCCCGCATCCGAACAGGGTCCAGCCGCATCCCCCGGCACACCTCCGCCAGCCGCGCCAGCATGTCACCTGTCCCGACACAGGCCCGCTGCTCCGCCGCCCCCATCATCAGCGTGCTGGTCCGGTCCGCCTCGTGCTCCGTCATCATCGCCTCCAGCGCCAGCGGAACCTGGCTCCGCACCTCTGCCCCCGCCGCGATGATGTCCTGGCACAGCTTCGGGTTGCGCTTCTGCGGCATGGTCGAACTCCCCACCGTCCCTGGCGGCACCGGCTCCTCCACCTCCCCGAACTCCGTCTTCATCAGCGTATAAATCTCCCGCCCGATCTTCCCCCCCGTCGACGCCAGCATCCCCAGCAGGCACACATTCTCCGCCAGGTGATCCCCGATCGACCGCGCCGGCACCGCCATGTTCCCCAGCCCCAGCTGCTTCGCGATCCCCGCCTGCACCGCCGGTCCCTGCTCCCCCAACGAGGCATACGTCCCCGCCGCCCCCCCCAGCATCGCCACGAACAGCCGCGGCCCCGCCTGCCGCAGCCGCTCCGCATGGCGGATCAGCTCATCGATCCACACCGCCACCTTGAACCCGAACGTCGCGGGAACCGCATGCTGCCCATGCGTCCGCCCCGCGATCGGCATCTCCGCGCCCCGCTCAGCCAGATCGGCCATCGCCGCCAGCACCTCCCCGATCTGCCGCAGGAAAATCCCATGCGCCTGCCGCAGCACCAGCAAGTCCCCCGTCTGCGTGATGTTCTGCGTCGTCGCCCCCCAGTGCACCCAGCCCCCATGCGGCTCACCGACGATCCGCCCAAGCTCCCACACCAGCGGCACCAGCGTATGCCCCGTCCGCGCAAACCCCTCGTCGATCCGCCCCCGGTCCATCAACCCCAGCTTCGCCTTCGGCACGATCGCCTCCGCCGCCGCCACCGGAATGATCCCCAGCTCCGCCTGCGCCACCGCCAGCGCCGCCTCCACATCCAGCCAAGCCTGCCACCGGTTCTCCAGCCGGTACAGCGCCCGAACCCCCGGATCAGTCACCCGCGAAGCCGTGGGAAGGTCCGACATTCATCATCTCCTGCGTCTGAGCCCCAAACCCTACCATCCCCCACGCCCCCAACCCTACCACCACCCACGCCCCCACCCGCTGACATCCGCCCCATTCCGCCCCATCTCTTCCCAACCCCCGGGAGAGGAACCCCGCCATGCTGAACCAGCTCGCCCCCCTACCGCTCAAAGACCCCAGCCTGTTCCGCCAGGCCAACTACATCGACGGCAAGTGGATCGAAGCCGACAACGGCGCCACCCTCACCGTCCGCAACCCCGCCACCAATGAACCCATCGGCACCGTCCCCGCCCTCGGCACCGCCGAAACCCGCCGCGCCATCGAAGCCGCCCACCGCGCCCAACCCGCCTGGCGCGCCATGCTCGCAAAAGATCGAGCGTCGATCCTGCGCCGCCTCTTCGACCTCATGCTCGCCAACACCGACGACCTCGCCATCATCATGACCGCCGAGCAAGGCAAGCCGCTCGCGGAATCCAAGGGCGAAATCGCCTACGCCGCCAGCTTCATCGAATGGTTCGCCGAAGAAGGAAAACGCGTCTACGGCGACACCATCCCGCAGAACGCCAAAGGCCGCCGCATCGTCGTCACCAAGGAGCCGATCGGCGTCTTCGCCGCCATCACCCCCTGGAACTTCCCGGCCGCCATGATCACCCGCAAAACTGGCCCCGGCTGGGCCGCCGGCTGCACCGGCGTCATCCGCCCCGCCAGCCAAACCCCCTTCTCCGCCCTGGCCATCGCCGTCCTCGCCGAACGCGCAGGCTTCCCCCCCGGCGTCTGCAACGTCATCACCGGCCCCTCCGGCCCCACCGGCCAGGAACTCACCTCCAACCCCCTGGTCCGCAAACTCACCTTCACCGGCTCCACCGAAGTCGGCGCCAAGCTACTGGCCATGTGCGCCCCCACCATCAAGAAAACCTCGATGGAACTCGGCGGCAACGCCCCCTTCATCGTCTTCGACGACGCCGACCTCGACGCCGCCGTCCTCGGCGCCATGGCCAGCAAATACCGCAACACCGGCCAAACCTGCGTCTGCGCCAACCGCATCCTGGTGCAAGACGGCGTCTACGACGCCTTCGCCGCCAAGCTTAAAGCCGCCGTCGAAGCCCTCAAGGTCGGCAACGGCATGGAAGAAGGCGTCACCCAAGGCCCCCTCATCAACGCCGAAGCCGTCACCAAGGTCGAGGAACACATCGCCGACGCCCTCGCCAAAGGCGCCCGCATCATCAGCGGCGGCCACCGCCACAGCCGCGGCGGCACCTTCTTCCAACCCACCCTCCTCGCCGACGTCCCCCACGACGCCCTGATCTTCCGCGAGGAAACCTTCGGCCCCGTCGCCCCCCTCTTCCGCTTCCACACCGAAGAAGAAGCCATCAAACTCGCCAACGACACCGAATTCGGCCTCGCCTCCTACTTCTACGCCCGAGACATCGGCCGTATCTTCCGCGTCGCCGAAGGCCTCGAATACGGCATGATCGGCATCAACGAAGGCATCATCTCCACCGAAGTGGCCCCCTTCGGCGGCGTAAAATCCTCCGGTCTCGGCCGCGAAGGCTCCCACCAGGGGATCGACGAATACCTGGAAGTCAAGTACCTCGCCATTGGCGGTATCGGCACCTAGGCTGCCTGAGGGAAGGCGAGGGCTCCGCCCTCGCCCCGCCAGGGGGCCGAGCCCCCTGGACCCTCACTACGTTTATTTCTTTCTACAGTGGAGGTAAGGCATGCCTGAGCAGCTTAGCTTCCAGCTAGTTCCGCCAACTCCGGTCCTTAAGCAGCTTTGGACCCCAGACGATATTTACGATCGTTTAGATGACGATTTGATCAAGACATTTGTCGAGGATCGAAGAGTAGAGCGAAAAGGGGCCAACGTTAAACCCGACGTCCTTGGCGACTGCCTTTCTATGTGGGCAAATACATAGCCATATGGAGGGCTGATTATCGTTGGTGTCGACGATGATGGCCGTATTAGTGGGTGCCTAAAAATGACCCCGGCCCAAAAAAATAAAATTGAGAGACTCAAGGACTATTGCAGCGATGCTCGCTGGGAATCCAAGGAGGTTTTGGTCAAGGATTACACGGGATCTGACAACTATGTTATAGCGTTTCGTGTTCGATATAGAGAAGATAAAGTGGTAGAAACCACTTCGGGGGACGCTTTCATAAGGGAAGGTGACCGGAAGGTTCGCATTCCAGAGGATCTCAAGCGAGAACTGCGCATAGCCAAAGGGGAAATTCACTACGAGCTAGAAAGAGTGCCCCTTCAATTCCCCGAAGATTTCGACCAAAATCTTATAGAACGATTTTGTGAGAGCTATTTCAAAAATAGAAGCATGAAGACCCGACGCTCTCGCGAGGAGACGTTGGAGCTTGCAAAACTTGGCAAGCGAACCGCTCACGGATTTATGCCAAATCTAGCATGCTGTCTTCTGTTGTCTAAAGATCCGCGTGATGTCGTTCCTGGAGCACGAATTCGACTTATTAGATACGATGGCAACACTGAGAAGTTTGGAGAAGAACAAAATTCTATTCATACTGAATTTATCGACGGACCGATTCCTATCTTACTCGATGCTGCGAGGGAGAGGGTGGCTGCTCATATCAAGTCATTCCAACGACTCTCGGATAACGGTCGACTGGAGCGTAGGAGTGAATATCCAGAAGCCGCTTGGCTGGAGGCAATAGTCAATGCTGTAGCACACAGGTCTTATAACTTTAAGAATCAGAACATATTTGTGAAAATATTTGATAATCGGTTAGTTGTCGAGAGCCCAGGAGGGTTTATGCCTCCAACAACTTCGGAGACAGTTTACGACGCGCACAATCCTCGGAATCCAAATCTGATGGAAGCGATGATGCATTTCGAGATTACCTTTTGTGCATACGAAGGCACACGGCGAATGAGAGAGGCAATGTTAAAGGCGGATTTGCCCGCACCCGAGTTCTCGCAAATAGAATCAAATGGCCATAAAATTCGGGTTACTCTTGGAAATACTATGGCATCAACATCGGAGAAACTAATCAATAAAATTTCTGCCTCAGATGTTATCGACAAATTATCGCGAGAAGAGTTGATTATTATTCGTTATATCTTGGATCATAAGACCATAACGGTTCCAATAGCGGCGGAAATCATAGGCAGGTCACCACCGACAGCAAATAAAATTATCAATCATATGGTGGGAAAGGACTTGATTGAATTTTTTGTACGCGAGGGTGCAGTGGTCAAACGACCGCGAACCTATTCTTTGAAAGACAAGGTATTCAACTGATTTTGCGCTGAGATGTGTCTAGCCAATCGACAGTATGAGAGGTTGACCCGCCGCTTAACCGTGGGTCAGTAAATGGGGTCTGGGGCCGCCGGCCCCAGCGGGTCCAGGGCAGCGCCCTGGCCTTCCTGAAGGAGCCGACCAAATGCCCTACGACTTCGACCTCTTCGTCATCGGCGGCGGCTCCGGCGGCGTCCGCTGCGCCCGCATGGCCGCCTCCCACGGTGCCAAGGTCGCCGTCGCCGAGGAAGCCGCCTGGGGCGGCACCTGCGTCAATGTCAGCTGCGTTCCCCAGAACGCGCGGCCCGAACTAGTCACCGGCATCAATCCCGCTCGCGATGCTCTGACAGCTTCACTGCCTGCCACCCACGCTTACGTGGGTGGCCCTGTCAAAGGTTGGAGGTTTGTCCTGAGCCGGTCATTCGACCGAATACGAGCAAGGCCCTCCGGGCGTTGACCCGTCAGCCTACCGCTTATGCGCGTCCATGAACGACCGGAGCACAGCATTCATGCGGCTCAGGTGTCCCCTGCCTTGCCCCCGGAACCATTCCAGCACGTCAGCATCGAGGCGCAGATGAACCGATGTTTTGCCGGGCGGTGGCATCACAACCCGCGCATTGCTCCAGAAATCATCGTCCACGGAACGCGCGGGCGCATCCGCGCGGGTGCGGGTTTTGCCCTGCGCACGTTCAGCCTTGAGCGTTTCGGGCGAGTATTGCCTCGTATCGTCGCTTGCCGTCATCGTCCACTCTCCATGCGCTGATGATCCGGCGAACATCTCCGCGCCATGTGTAGGCGACCATGAAGTAGTCGTCGCCGACACGACCCAGGGCGCGGAAGCGCGGTTCACCATAGTCGCTGCGCTTGTCCTCCGCTTCGAGAAAGACGCCCTCAAAAATCAAGGCGGCATCCATGAAGTCCACGCCGTGGTCCTCAAGGTTGCTCCGTCGCTTGGGTTCATCCCACTCGAAACGCATCACGCATAATACACATATGTGGACACAAAACCAAGGAGCAAAGCCGAGCAGCTACGGTCGCTCCCGCAGCAAAGTAACGCGCCGGCAGCGCGGACGACCGGTAGCGCCGAACAGACAACCACGCACCAACCTAGAGATCACGAGCAATCTTAGGTAATGGGGTCTGGGGCCGTCGGCCCCAGCGGGTGCCCAGTGGCGCGGCTTCGCGCCGCGACGGCAGCGCCCTGGCCTTCCTGAAGGAGCCTAGAAGATGCCCTACGACTTCGACCTCTTCGTCATCGGCGGCGGCTCCGGCGGGGTCCGCTGCGCCCGCATGGCCGCCTCCCACGGCGCCAAGGTAGCCGTCGCCGAGGAAGCCGCCTGGGGCGGCACCTGCGTCAACGTCGGCTGCGTCCCCAAGAAGCTCCTCGTCATGGCCAGCGAATACGGCAACGCCGTCATCGATTCCCACGGCTTCGGCTGGGACACCACCCCCGGCCGCCACGACTGGTCAAAGCTGATCGCCGCCAAGGATGCCGAGATCACCCGCCTCAACGGCATCTACAAGCGCCTCATGGCCAACTGCACCACCTTCGAGGCCCGCGCCACCCTCACCGGCCCCCACTCCGTCGAGGTCGCCGGCCAAACCATCACCGCCAGGCACATCGTCGTCGCCGTCGGCGGCCGCCCCACCCCGCCCGATTTCCAGGACCGCGAGCACGCCATCATCTCGGATGAGGCCTTCCACCTCCCCAGCCTCCCCAGCCACATCACCATCGCCGGCAGCGGCTACATCGCCGTCGAATTCGCAGGCCTCTTCCAGGGCCTCGGCGCCCAGGTCGAACTCGTCTACCGCGCCCACGCCCCCCTGCGCGGCTTCGACGAAGAACTGCGCCTGGGCCTCGGCGAAGCCATGACCGCCCAGGGCATCACCCAGCACCCCGGCCGCACCATCGCCCGCGTCGAAGCAACCGCCACCGGCAAGCGCGTCATCCTCGACAACGGCCAAACCATCGAAACCGGCCTCGTCTTCTCCGCCCTCGGCCGCACGCCGTACTCCCAGGGCCTCGGCATGGAACAGGCCGGCGTGCGCACCAGGCCCGACGGCGCTATCATCGTCGACGAAACCAACGCCACCAACATCCCCAGCATCTTCGCCATCGGCGACGTCACCAACCGCATCAATCTCACCCCCGTCGCCATCGCCGAAGGCCACGCCCTTGCCGACCGCCTCTACGGCCCCGGCCCCCGCATCTGGCGCCTCGACGCCGTTGCTTCCGCCGTCTTCTCCACCCCCCCCATCGCCACCGTCGGCTTCACCGAGGAACAGGCCGCCGCGCGCGGCCCCACCGACATCTACGTCGAGAAATTCACCCCAATGCGCCACACCCTCTCCAAGCGCACCCGCCGCACCATCATGAAACTCGTCGTCGACCAGGCCACCCAGAAAGTCATCGGCGCCCACATGCTCGGCGAGGACGCCCCCGAGATCATCCAGGGCCTCTCCATCGCCATCAACGCCGGCGCCACCAAGCAGGATTTCGACCGCACCGTCGGCATCCACCCGACGGCAGCCGAGGAATTCGTCACCATGCGCACCCGCACCCGCGTCGCCGACGCCACCGTCCAGGCCGCGGAGTGACAGCCCCCACCCCACTCGACCACGCCCAATTCGCCGCCGCCCTGGCCGCAAGCCAGCCGATCCGCGCCGCCAGCTTCCCCGCCGTCGACTGGACCGGGCTGGCCGCCGAAGACGCCTCCTTCGAAGCCTGCCTGTTCCAGGACACCATCTTCTCCGCCACCGTCCTGGCCGGCGCCCGCTTCCTGCAATGCCGCTTCGAACGCTGCCGCTTCACCCACGCCGACCTGCACGAGGCCAGTTTCGAGAACTGCACCTTCGCCACCCACGCGCCCGACGCACAAGGATGCAGCTTCGCCTTCTCGAACCTCCGCGCCGCCCGCTTCCTCGCCTGCGACCTCTCGCTCTGCACCTTCGACCGCTCCGGGCTGTTCGAGGTCGAGATGGACCAATGCACCCTGCGCGGCGCCCGCTTCCACAAGGCCGAGTTCAGCCACGCCTACAGCCGCAAGGTCGTCGCCACCCGCGCCACCTTCCGCGCCTGCAACTTCGAACTCGCCGACCTGGCCGAAATCCACCTGCCCGGCTGCGACCTCACCGCCTCCCGCTTCCGCGAAGCCGACCTCACCGACGCCGACCTCACCGGCACCACCCTGCGCGACTGCGACCTGTTCCAGGCCACCCTCACCCGCGCCAAACTCGCCCAAGCCGACCTCCGCGGCGCCGAAATCAGCGGCCTCAACCTCCTCCATTTGGCCACCTTCGCCCAACTCAAGATCGACCCCAACCAGCAACACCCCCTGCTCGACGCCCTGGGCATCGACATCCAGCCCGAGACCCCGTCACTCCCCAAAGGAAAAAAGTAAGAAAACGACCGCAGGGACACTAAGCAGCAATCCAACAAAAAATCCATCCCTACCAAAAACCCGTCACCCCGAGCGAAGCAAAAAATCCCCGCTTCCACACCCCCAAACCCATCAATTACCACCTAAACCTCCCCCCCGACCTTCCGACAAGTCCTCCTGACTTCCTTCTCCCTGGCCTTGCTCCTCCGTGTCTCTGTGTCTCCGTGGTGAATCTTCTTCTTGCTTCCCTGCTTCCTCGCGACCTTCCTTCTCCACACCCCCCACCGCGCGCCCCCCAACCTCAACACCGTACGTAAAAAAACCCCCAACCACCCCTTGCACGATCTAACACAAACTGTTAGATATATCCCCATGACCTTCATGGAACGCCTCACCCGCATCGTCGTGATGCTCCGCGCCGCCATCGGCACCCAGCTCGCGCGACAGCTGCGTCCGCCGCAGCCCGTCTGGCTCGGCCAAAGGGTCTACCTCGCCATCACCCCGCCCCCGAAGCGCCCCCACCACCCCGAGCCGGGCTGGGCCCTGCTCCACCAGCGCCTCGCCCGCCAGCTCACCCGCATCCAGGCACTGCACGACAAATGGCGCGCCGGCACCCTCCCCATGCCCCGCGAGACGCGCCCCTCAAAACCCAGCACCCAAAGGCCGAAGCCCGAGCTCCGCCTCCCCCGCGCCTTCGCCTGGGTGAACCACCGCATTCCGGAATCCGCCCCGCCCAGCGGTTTCCTCGCGCACATCCTCCACAACGAAACCGAAG
>JANPIH010000259.1:0-4584 GCA_031424895.1 Rhodospirillales bacterium | reverse complement strand
CTCGGCCCCCTGCTGGGGTCCAGGGGCGACGCCCCTGGCCTTCCTTTGTGGGGGTGTTGCCATGCGTCGGTATCGGGTTGGTGTTGTTGGCTTTGCGCATATGCATGTCAACGAGTTGGTGGAGCGCCTGGCGGCGACGGGGCGGTGTGACTTTGTGGGGGTGGCGGATACGGTGCCGGCGACGCCGAGCCTGACGGAGGTGGAGGGGAGCCGGCGGGCCAATCTGGTGCGGGCGCTGGGGGCGCCGGGGGAGGCGCGGCGGTTTGGGGATTGGCGGGGGTTGTTGGACGAGAGGCTGGATGTGGTGGTGTTTTGCCCGGAGATTTCGGCGCATGCGGAGGTGGCGGAGGCGTTTGCGGGGCGGGGGGTGCATCTGCTGACGGAGAAGCCGCTGGCGGGGACGCTTGTGGATGCGGACCGGATGGCGGCGGCGGCGCAGAAGGCGGGGGTGGCGCTGGTGACGAACTGGCCGATTACCTGGCGGCCGGCGGTGCGGGCGGTGAAGGCGATCGTGGAGAGCGGGGAGATTGGCGAGGTGGTGCAGTTCCGGTGGCGGAACATGGCCTCGTTGGGGCCGATGGCGCATGGGAGTTTGCATCCGGGGTCGACGACCATCGGGTTGGTGAGCGAGGCGGAGAAGGCGAGCGAGTGGTGGCACCAGAAGGCGGCCGGCGGTGGGGCTTTGCTGGATTATTGCTGCTACGGGGCGTGCCTGGCGGCGTGGGTGGTGGGGATGCCGGTGGAGGTTCGGGCGATGGCGGTGAACTTGATGAGCCCAGGGGATGCGGAGGACAATGCGACGTTGCTGCTGCGGTTTGCGCGGGCGGTCGGGACGATCGAGGCGAGCTGGACGAGTTTCCACAACGGGGTGGCGAACGGGCCGATCGTGATGGGGACGCATGGGACGCTGGTCGTGGATGGGGCGCGGGTGCTGGTGTTCAAGGAGCGCGGGTCGGTGACGCCGTCCAGGGTGGAGGAGGGGGTTGCGTTGCCGGTGGGGCGGGCGACGATCGGGGAGGAGATGCTGCATCACATCGAGACGGGGGAGGCGCTGCATCCGACGCTGGATGTTCCGTTGAACCGGCAGGCGGTGGCGATCCTGGAGGCGGGGCGGCTTGCGGCGGATAGTGGCGCGGCGGTGGTGCTGTGACGGTGCGGATTGCGGCGGTCGGGTATGGGGATATCGCGCAGCGGAAGCATTTTCCGCAGTTGGCGGAACTGGGCGGGCGGGCGAAGTTGGTGGCGATCGCGGGGCGGGATGCCGGGCGGTTGGCCGATTGCGCGGCGCGGTTCGGGGTGGCGCGGTGGTCGACGGATGTGGCTTCGGTGGTGGGCGATGCCGGGGTGGATGCGGTGCTGGTGCTGACGGCGCCGGACACGCATGCGGATTTTGCCGAGATGGCAGTGCGGGCGGGGAAGCATGTGTTGGTGGAGAAACCGCTGGTGCCGACGCTCGACGAGGCGGCGCGGTTGTTGGCAGCGGTGCGGGCAAGGCCGGTGACGTTCATGGCGTTGCCGTTCATCGAGACGCCAGACCATGTCTTGGCGGCTGCTTTGATCGCGCGCGGGGCGGTGGGGGAGGTATCGGCTGTGGAGTGCCATCGGGGGCACAAGGGGCCGACGCATGCGGGGTGGTTCTATGACAAGGCGCAGGCGGGCGGTGGGGTTTTGGCGGACCTCGGCATCTACCACCTGACCTCGATCGCGACGCTGTTCGGGGCGGCGGAGAGGTTCACTGTTTTGCTGTCGACGCGGTTTGCGACGCGGGTGCTGGATGATGGTTTCGTGGTGCGGCCCGATGTGGAGGACAGCGCGCTGGTGAGCCTGGTGCTGGGGGGCGGGGTGGCTGCCTCCATGCATGCGCACTGGAACGGCAGCCAGCCGCATACGGCGACGCGGGCGCGAGTGGTGGTGATCGGGCGGGAGGGGAACCTGTATTTCGGGGCGCCGGATGGGATGGTGCATCTGTGGCGGCCCGATGGGGCGGAGTTCGGGGGAGAGAGTGGCGCGTTCGACGGGTATCCGGTGGAGAGCTTTCGGACGACAGCGGGGCCGACGATCGTGGAGGCGTTCGTGGAGCGGATCGAGGCGGGGGATGTTTCGACGCGCAGCCTTGAGATCCAGGCGCATGTGCTGGAGATCATTGCGCGGAGCTATTTGGGCGAGGGGGGCGGGAGGATACGAGGTAGGTTTTAAGGGAAGGATTCTTCTTTTTGTGAACAAAAAGAAGCAAAAAAACTTTGTTCATTGGCGCCCATGTTGGACGGTTGGCTTGGGTGCCAATGGATGAAAAGTTTTTTGCTTCTTTTTTTCAAAAAAGAAGTGCTTCCTTACTCAGGCCACGGAAACTTCGCCGGGTCCATGAAGCGCCTGAGCACGTTGGTGGTGAGTGTGCGCAGGGTGCCGGGGATGGGCATGGCGCCGGCCCAAGTCATGGAGCCGACGCTGAACACCGCGCCGCCGGATGGGGTTTCGAAGAAGCAGGCGTCGGCGCAGGCCCAGTCTTCCTGGGGGAGGGGGTGTTTCTGGGTGAGCATGTCTTCGTTCACCCAACCGTAGTCGGGGTGGATGACGATGCCCTTGGCGATGATGAGGGTGTGATCCGGGGAGCCGTATTTGAAGTTGACGCTGTCGAGCTCGTGGCCGGCGGCACCGCCGCCCTGGTGGCCGGTTTCGCCGAAGGGCTGGCCGGGGGTGGCTTCGAGGCCCTGGGTCATGAAGGCAGCGCGGGGGTTGTTGATGCCGTCGGTGAACTTGTAGGGGAAGCCGCGGTGCAGGCCCTGGGAGGAGAAGCCGTTGCCGACCAGTTTGTGGGCGGGGCGGCCGATGCGGCGCCATAGCCCGGCGTAGCCGCCGCCGAACTGGTTGTAGTTCTCGCCGGGTTCGGTGGCCCAGGTGCGGATGCCGGATTCGGCGCGGCGGATTTCGAGCGCGCCGGGGGCGTGCTCGGAGGGTTCGGCGCGCCAGTAGAAGCCGTTGCCGCCGAGGTACATGAGGCGGCCTCCCTGCGCCAGGTAGTCTTCCAGGGACTGCATCATGCGGTCGGAATGGTATTCCGGGTGCTGGGCGGCGATGATGACGCGGTAGGGGGCGAGGAGGGCTGTGCCTTCCTCGTGCAGGTCGTGGTCGGTGATGACGTCGTGGGCGATGCCTTCGTGGTGGAGCCAGTGGATGAAGTAGCTGTCCACGGCGATGCGCTGGGTGCCGGAGCCGTGCGGGTGGGCGGGGTCCATGTGCATCATCTGGCGGGGTCGGGTGTCGAGCTGGGGGCGGAACATCGAGACGAGGCTGACGCCGGAGCCGTCGGAGTGGTGGTTGTAGCAGGACAGGCCGAACTGGGGGTTCATGTCCGGGGTTTCGAGGAGGGCGCCGCGAGCTTTTGCGCGCTCGGCGATTTCGGCGCCGCGGCCCTCGCGGGCAAAGTTGCCGTAGACCTGGTAGCTGTAGGTGGGGACGAGGAAGGCGACGTCGGATGACGGTTTGGCGGGACGGACGAAGAAGGGGATGTAGTCCTCGGCTTGATCGTTCCTGATGTGGGCGGCGTAGAAGCCGCTGGGCCAGTCGGCGGGGATGGTGAGCGCGAAGGTTTCGGGCCAGCCGAGGTCGCCCTGGTCGTCGTCGTGGAAGTGGATGGCGGCGTAGTGGCTGGGGTCGGATTTCCAGTCGTGGACGGCGCCGGTCCAGGCGCTGCCGGTCATGGCGCGGGTGGGCAGGGCGACGAGGCGCGCGTGGGCGGATTGGGGGCCGGTGTCGGTGGCGGTCTGGGTTGGGATGTTCTGCGAGAAGTCCCAGGTGGCGACCGGGGTTGGGCCGGCGAGGATGGCCGGGGCTTCGATCTTGCCGTTGTAGTGGGCGCTCGCGCGGGGGTTGGTGCCCGCGGGGGGAAGGGCTGCGATGAGGGCGCGGGCGGGAGCGCCGGGGCAGGGGGTGGCGCCGGTGGCCGTTGCGCTGCCGGAATCCTTGACCGGGCGGTGGGGGGTTTGGGTGATGGCGAGGGTGCCGTCGGCGGCCAGGGTGCCGGCGAGGTCGTACCAGTGGCGGGCCATGAGCGGGGCGGGCACTTCGGCGGCGATGGTGCGGCCGGCGGCGGTTGCCTGAAGCATGGCGCCACCGTTCGGGCCGATGGCGAGCGCCACGGACCAGCCGGGGAGGTCGAGGGAGAGAATGCCCTGGGTGCCCTTGGCGGGGGTGGTGGGCCAGATGGTGGCGCGCAGGGTGAGGGGGCCGGCGGGGAGGTTCAGGGCGTCGGCCTGGGCGTAGCTGCCGGTCCAGGCGCCGTGTTCCCGCCCAGCGATGGTGGCGGGCAGGGGGGAGGGGAGTTCGATTTCCTCGTAGCCGGGGCCTTCGGGGTTCGGGTCGGCGCAGATGTGGCGGACGAAGCGGAGGTGGAAGGGGGCGTTGCCGGCGCTGGAGACGTGGAAGCGGATCTTTGCCCCCTGCTTCTGGCCCCAGCGGTTGGTGTAGCCGGTGAGCTTGTGCATGGGGCGGGATGTTCCTTCTTAGGTTTAAGGAAAGGTCTTCTTTTTGTGAACAAAAAGAAGCAGAAAAACTTTATCCATTTGCATCGGGGATGATCGGTTGGTG
>JANPIH010000258.1:0-2194 GCA_031424895.1 Rhodospirillales bacterium | reverse complement strand
CCCCGGCTCCCAGCTCGGCCTGCAGTCGCTGTGGGTCGCAGCGCCGGACGGCACCGCCCTGCTGCTGGACCTCGACCTGGTGGTGGCACGGGGCGAACACGTGCTGGTGGACGGCGAGCCGGACGCGACCGCCGCGTTCTTTCGCGTGCTGGCCGGGATCTGGCCCTGGGGACGCGGCGGTGTCGACCTGCCGGCGGACAGCGAGATGAGCGCGGTCGGTCGCCGTCCGTTCCTGCCGCAAGGCTCGCTCCGCGAGGCTCTGCTGTTTCCCGCCCCCGCCGGCGATTTCGCCGACGCCGCCATCGCCGAGGCCCTCGCCCTCGCCGGGGTCCCCGCGCTGGCCGACCGCCTCGACGAGACATCCGACTGGTCCCGCAGCCTCGGCGCGGCCGACCTTCAGCGCCTGTCCTTCGCGCGCCTGGTGCTGCATCGCCCGAGCTGGATTGTCCTCGGCGACGCGACTGACGCGCTCGATGCCGACACGGCCGACAACATGTTACGCCTGGTCGCGGAGAAATTGCCCGGCTCGGCCATCATCGTCATCGGCCGCCACCCGGGATCGGCAGAGACGTTCAACCGCCGCATGACCCTCCGGCGCGATCCCGACGGCACCGTGCTGCTGAACGAGGTCTATGCCCGCCGCAAGGCGGCCCAGGCCCCGCGCCGCCGCCCGCTCAAGGTCGTCGACTGGCTGCGCGAGGGGTTCCGGCCTTGATGCCGACCCCCACGATGGCCGACCCTTCCGGCCATTGCCGGGCTGCCATCGCGCGCGGCAATGGCCGGCGGCCGTGCAAAACAAAGACTCATGCCGACCCGCTTCGACCATGGGTCAACAGGAAGGCGGGTCGGCATGAGGGGCTCATCCGCATGAGCCCGAAAGCATCACGTCCGGCGGCGCATCATCCCGGCACCCACCAGGACCAGCCCGACCACCACCGCCGCACCGCTCACCAATGGCGGGATCGTGTACGAGGTGCTCTGCGTCGTCTGCAACTTGAGGTCGCCGATATTCGCGACGTCCTTGGTCTGACTCGTGGTGAATATCGGAATGGCAAAACTGACCACCCCGAGGCCGATCAGCACCAATCCGACCATCATCAACGCATTCATCTGAAATCGATCCAAGAAAAACCTCCACCCAATATCGCGAAATCGACCGCACGATTCCCGACGGGGTCATGCATGGACCACGGCAAGTGCCGAGCCAGTTATCCGATATGGTGGGCTTACCGGATGTTTACAATCACCACCCGAAGCATACGCGGCTCTGCCCCCGCCCGGCGCAAACGGCGCCGGTGTCCTGTCCAAACCCATACCCCGGAAGGGCCGGTCAAGAACCGGTGCGCGCCATGCGACGATCACGCCGCCTGCACATCATTCCCCCCCCACCGCCGGAATCCACGGAAATCGCCCGGTCCCTGCCGGGCCTTCCCATCGTCACCGGCAACGGGAATGCCGATTACGGCTGCGGAGCCTGCGGCTCGGTCCTGCTGTGCGCCGTCACCGCGAGCCAGGTCAGCCAACAGGTCACGGTCGTGCAATGCGGCCGGTGCGGCGCCTTCAACCGCGGCGGCGGCCTGGCCGCCCCCGCCACCCTATCCGGCCGCACCGCGAGACGCGCCACCGACAGCCGCCGCGCGCAAACCGGCGCCGTGCTGTCCGGCCCGCCTGCCCGCACCGATGACGGCCAGTGATCCGCCGCCGCTACCGCCGCAGCGCGCCGACCAGCACAAGCAACAGGCGCAGCACCCGCGTGCGGCGGACCATCTCGCTCAGCGCCATCTCGCGCACCGCGACCGCCCCGCGCTCGTCCGCGCCCGCACCCAGCCGCGCCGCCGCCACCCCGAGCACCAGCGCGATCGCAAGGTCCGCGCCGGCGACGATCGCGGCCGCCCACGTGGCGTCGACCAGCGGACGCAGGAGCGCCAGCGCAACCACATGCGCCATCACCAGCGCCGCGCAGAGGAACACGAACCCCCCCGCCACCAGCCCGGCCCGCCCGAGCGCCCGCCGCGCGCGCAGCCGCCAGCGCAGCCGCTCCGCATCCACGGCGACGCGCGCCAGGTCGAGCAGGTCGCCCATCGGCCGCCTCAGCGCACGGCACGCCCCAGGACAAAGCCGAGAACGGCGCCGCCTAGCACGAACAGCGCCGTTGCCACCGGCTCGTTGCGCGCCTGCACCAGAAGCGTGTCGA
>JANPIH010000257.1:0-23403 GCA_031424895.1 Rhodospirillales bacterium | reverse complement strand
CGGTGGTGCGCTTCGGCACGGAGAAGGTGAGTTCGTAGTCGACGATGGCCGCCAGTGGCAGCGCACCCAGGCCGGCGATCAGCATCTTCTCGTCGCGCGCGGCGTCGGTGATGACGGTGAAGCGTGTCGCCTCGCTGCCGGTGCCGGCGGTGGTGGGGACGGCGATGATCGGCAGCGCCGCTGCATCGGCGACGAAGGGCACCTTGTAGGCGCTCATCGGCTTGTGGCCGGTGGCCAGGATCGACATCGCCTTGGCGGTGTCGATCGGCGAGCCGCCGCCGAAGCCGATCAGGCAGTCATAGTTACCTTTCCGCAGTTCCGCGACGCCGGCGACGACGATCGTGTCGGTGGGCTCCGGGATGGTGTCGGAGAACACGCCGGGGACGATGCCGGCCTTGGCCAGCGGGTCAAGCGCGCGTCGGACGAGGCCGGACTTGACCATGAACGGATCGGTGACGACCAGCGGGCGGGACAGCCCGAACTTGGCCAGCACCTCGGCAATCTGGCCAACGGCGCCGCCGCCGACCAGCATGAAGCGGGGCGATGCGAGCTGGAACGACATGGGCGCCTCCCGGTTGGTGCCCCTGTGTTGCGGCCGGCGACGCGCGCCGTCAAGCGGGGGGAGCGTAGCCTTCCACCAGCACCACGTCGCCGGTGCTGGCCTTTTGGCGCAGGGCGATCAGCGGCGCGTATTCGGGGCTGTGGTAGAACGCCTTCAGTGCCGCCATGCTGACGAATTCCAGCACGACCAGGCGCTTGAAGGGCGAAGTTCCCTCCACGGCTTCGGGCGCGGCGCCCCGCACGGCGTATTTGCCGCCATACTGGGCGATCACCGCCGGCACCTGTGCGCGATACTGCTCGAACACCTTCGGGTCGGTGACGTTGATGTTGGCGATGAGATAGGCGGCCATGTTCGTTCCCCCTACCCCGCCTCGACCTTCGCCTGTGCCCGCTTCTCGGCATAGAGCGCGAGGCGCCTGGCGGCATTCGGGGCGGTGGCGCTGACGCCGATCGCCTCGCTGGCGGGCGGCAAGGTTTCGATGTGGTGGCAGGCGGTCATGTGGCCGGTGGTGATGCCGCCGACATTCGGGTTGCGCAGCGGCGGGTCTTCGCGGCGGCAGATGTCGGTGGCCCAGGTGCAGCGGGTGTGGAAGCGGCAGCCGCTGGGCGGGTTCATCGGGCTTGGCACGTCGCCGCCGGGGATCTGCCGCGCTGTCTTGCGGTGCGGGTCCGGGCGGGGAATGGCCGACAGCAGGGTGCGGGTATAGGGGTGCAGCGGCTGCTGGAACAGCTCGTCCTTCGGCGACAGCTCGACGATCTTGCCGAGGTACATCACGGCCACGCGGTCTGCCATGTGCTTCACCACGGCAAGATCGTGGGCGATGAAAAGGTACGACAGGCCAAGCCTCGCCTGCAGGTCCTTGAGCAGGTTGACCACCTGTGCCTGGATCGAGACGTCCAGCGCCGAGACGGGCTCGTCGCACACCACCAGGGCGGGTTCCACCGCCAGCGCGCGCGCGATGCCGATGCGCTGGCGCTGGCCGCCGCTGAACTCGTGGGGGTAGCGCTGGGCATGGTAGGGGGCGAGGCCGACGAGGCCCAGCAACTCGTGAACGCGCGCCTTGCGTTCGGCGGCATTGCCGATCTCGTGGACGACCAGCGGCTCCTCCAGGATGTCGCCGACCGTCATGCGCGGGTTGAGCGAGGCGAAGGGGTCCTGGAAGACGATCTGCATGCGCCGGCGCAGCGCGCGCAGCGGGGCCCCGCCCATCGCCGTGATGTCCTGGCCCTCGAACCAGACGGTGCCGGTGCTGGGCTCGATGAGGCGCAGGACCAGGCGGGCGGTGGTGGATTTGCCGCAGCCGGATTCGCCGACCAGCGCCAGTGTTTCACCGCGCTGGAGCGAGAAAGAAACGCCATCGACGGCGCGCACGGTGCCGACCGTCTTGGCCATGATCAGGCCGCGCGTGACCGGGTAATGCTTGGCGAGGTCCTGGACCTCGAGCAGCGGGCCGGTCATGCCAGCACCTCGTCGCCAACCACGTTTTCCACCGGCGCGCGCAGGCAGGCGGCCATGTGGTTGGGTGCGACCTCGCGCAACGCCGGCGGGCGCTTCGTGCACTCCTCCACGGCAAAGACGCAGCGCGGGTTGAAGCGGCAGCCATGCGGCAGGGCGAAGGGCGGCGGCACCGCGCCCTCGATGGCGAGCAGGCGGTCGTGCTGCTCCTCCAGCTTTGGGATGCTGCCGAGCAGGCCGAGCGTGTAGGGATGCTGCGGATCGTCGAAGATCGCCACGCCGGCCGCGCGCTCCACCACCTTGCCGGCGTACATCACCGCTACCTCGTCGGCCATCTCGGCGACCACGCCGAGGTCGTGGGTGATGAGGATGATGGCCATGCCGGTCTGCGCCTGGAGGTCGCGCAGCAGGTCGAGGATCTGCGCCTGCACCGTTACGTCGAGTGCGGTCGTGGGTTCGTCGGCGATCAGCAGGTCGGGCTCGCAGGCCAGCGCCATGGCGATCATCACGCGCTGGCGCATGCCGCCGGACATCTGGTGCGGATACTCGTCGAAGCGGCGGTCCGGGGCGGGAATGCGCACGCGGTCCAGGGCGGCGATCGCCTTAGCGCGCAGGGCTTTTTCGCTCGTGCCGCGGTCATGGGCGCGCATCGCCTCCATGATCTGGTCGCCGACCGTGAACACCGGGTTCAGGCTCGTCATCGGCTCCTGGAAGATCATCGCGATGCGGTTGCCGCGGATGTCGCGCATGGCCGCCGGCGACAGGTCGAGCAGGTTCTGGCCATCGAACATCACCCGCCCGCCCTCGTTGCGGCCCGGGGGCGGCACCAGGCGCATGACGGACAGCGACAACACCGACTTGCCGCAGCCGGATTCGCCGACGATGCCGAGCGTGCGGCCGCGGGCGACGCCGAGGGAGATGCCGTCGACGGCCGCGACCTCGCCCATCGGCGTGCGGAAGACGGTTCGCAGGTCTTCGATCTGGAGAAGATTGGTCATGCTGTCCTGAACACCGGGGGAGAGACTTCGTCGACATGGCGGCGGCCCCAGTCGAGGCTGGGCACCTTGGCCATCACTTCCTTCTGCGCCTCGTGCAGGTGCTCGGCGGCGGCGGCATAGTCCATGGTGAGCAGGCGTCCGTCCTGCACCACCACCTGGCCATCGACGATCACCGTATGCACCGCGCGGTCACCGGCGGAATAGATCAGGCTGCGCAGCGGGTCGCGGGCAGGGCGCATGCGCGGGTGGGTGACATCCACCAGCACGATGTCCGCCCGGCACAGCGGCGCAAGGCGGCCGATGTCGTCGCGGCCCAGCGCCTTCGCGCCGTTGACGGTGGCCGCCTCGAACAGATCGCTGCCGGTCATCGTATGTACGTCGTTGGCCTGGGTGCGGGCGAGGTAGGCAGCCAGGCGCATCTCGTCGAGCATGTTGTGCGGGAAGGTGTCCGTGCCGATGCCCACGTTCACCCCGGCGCGGCGGTAGCGGCCGATATCCTTCAGGGTGATGCCGCGCCGTGCGAACACCGTCGGGCAATGCGCCACGGTCGTGCCGGTCTCGGCCATGCGCTTCACGTCGGTCTTGGTGTGCCAGGGCGTGGAGGGATGGTCGTCGAGGAAAATGCCGTGGCCAATGATGGTGCGCTCGCCCAGCAGGCCCAGCTCGTCCATCCAGCCGATCGGGGTATGGCCGTGGCGGCGGGTAATCTCGTGGAACTCGCTGACCGACTGGGCGGCGTGGATCTGCCACGACAGGCCGCGCCTGGTCGCCTCCTGCGAGGATTCGCGCAGCAGCGTCTCGGTGCAGGTGTCGATCTGCGCCGGCACCACCATGCCGAACAGGCGGCCGGAGGGATGCTGTTCGGCGCGCTCGATCAGGGTGAAGGCCTCGGCCATTGCCTTCTCACCGGCGGCCTCGTTCCATTCGTAGTCGACCACATGGCCGTTCTTGGTGAACCAGCGGCCGGAACGGAACATCGGCGCGATGCACACGCGCAGGCCGGATTCGGCAAGCAGGTCGAGCCAGCCGGGGTGGGCCATGGAAAGGTCGGCAACCGTGGTCACGCCGGACAGCAGCAGTTCCGACAGTGCCACGCGCACGCAATCGGCAACCGCCGCCGAATCCGGGCGGAAGATCGGCAGGTATTCGTAGAGCGAGGAGTTGTAGAGCCGCGGCGAGCCGACCTCGTCGGTCAGACCCTTGTTCATGGGCTCCGACGAGGGATGGGTGTGGATATTGACCAGGCCCGGCATCGCCATGAAGCCGCGTCCGTCGATGATCGTGTCCGCCGGGCCGTCGTAGCCGCGGCCGACAAAGCGGATTACCCCGTCCTCGTACGCCACGTCGGCGTCGGGCATGTAGGTGTGGCACTTCGCCGACGCGTCCCAGGCCACGACATAGGATGCATTGCGGATGAGCGTGGTTGCCATGGTCCCCCTCGCGGCGTTGGGCCGAAAGAAACATCATTCCCTACCCGCGCCCGGGGGTCCAGTGCTCTTCTGCGGTGCAGCAAGCGACTGGAGGCGGCGCTACCCGTGCCGGTCGAACACCACCGCGCCGCCACGGATCGTCATGTCCGCCCGCACCCCGATCAGCTCCGACGGATCGAGCGCGAAGATGTCGCGCGACAGCACCGCCACGTCCGCGATCTGCCCCGGCACCAGCCGCCCGCGCACGCCCTCGGCGAACTGGGTGTAGGCGCCGGCCCAGGTATAGGCGTGCAGGGCTTCGGCGACGCTTACCGCCTGGTCGGGCCCGAGCACGGTACCGTGGCGCGTCGCGCGGGTGACCATGGCGTGGATGTTCGGCATCGCGTCGGTCTCGGAGACCGGCGCGTCCGACCCGGCGGCGGGGTGCATCCCGGCCTCGATCCAGGCGCGCATGGGGTTTGCCGCCTCGGCGCGCGCCCGGCCCAGGTTCTGGACATACATGTCGCCGAACTCGTGCATGAAGATCATCTGCGGCACTGCCTCCACGCCGCGCGCCGCCATGCGGGCGATCTGGTCGGGGCGCACGAACTCGCAATGCTCGATGCGGTGACGGCGGCCGGCGAGCAGATGGGCGGGGCTGTCCATCGCCTCGAAGCCAGCCAGCGTGGCCTCGATGCCCGCATCGCCGATGGCGTGGATGGCGAGCTGCCAGCCCTGGGCGTGATACTTCGCCAGCAGGGCGCGGAACACATCGTGCGGAAAGATGAACATGCCGGTCCCGGCCGGCTCGTTGCCGTGAGGCGCGTAAGGCTGGCTCATCGCCGCGGTGCGCCCGCCGGCCGAGCCGTCCGCGAACACCTTCATGGCGCCCCAGCGCAGCATGTCGTCCCCGTCCATCGGGCGGATGCCGCGCGCCCACACCTCGCCCGCGATGCCGTCGGGATTGCCGGCCAGGCACCCCCACACCCGCACCGGCAGCCGCGATCCCTCCAGCGCGGCGTGATAGGCATCCACCTCGCGCATCCCGGCGACCATGCCGACATTGGCATCCATCACCGCCGTGAATCCCTGGCTCAGCATGTGCCGCCCTGCCCGCTCGATCGCGTCCACAAGCTGCGCGTCGCTCGGCTTGGCGATGTGGGCGCGCACCAGGCGGATGGCACTTTCGTGCAGCACGCCGTTCGCCCGCCCCTCGCGCCGCTCGATCACACCCCCCGGCGGGTCCGCCATGTCGTCGCCGATGCCGGCGAGGGCCAGCGCGGTGCGGCTTGCCACCGCCGCATGGCCGCAGGTGCGCACTGCCAGAACCGGGTGGCCGGGGGCGGCGGATTCCAATTCGTCGGCGGTGGGGTAGCGGTTCTCACGCAACTCGGTGTCGTCCCAACCGCGCCCGACGATCCAGCCGCCCCTGGGCGCCGTGCGTGCCGCTTGGCGGATACGCTCCAGCAGCAGGTCGAGCGAATGCACCTCCGGCGCGCGCAGGTTCACCTGCCCCATGCCGAGCCCCATCGGCAACAGATGCTGGTGGCTATCGTTGAACGCCGGCAGCGCCAGCCGGCCGCCGAGATCGATCCGCCGAGTGCCCGGCCCGGCCAGCGCCGAAACGACATCGCGCGCCCCCGCCCCAACCACCCGCCCACCATGGATCGCCAGCGCCTGGGCAAACCCCTCGCGCAGGCCGCGCCAGATCGGCCCGCCGGTGATCAAAATGTCGGCATAGCTCATGGTCGGACCCTTCGTATCCCGGGCGCGGTGTGAGGCGGGCGCGGAGCATCGTCAAGGGCAACCGGGCGGTGCCCCTCCCCCGCGCCCGCCCTGCGTTTCTCCTGTAACGGCCCTCCGCCAGTGAAGTCACTGCTTCGAGGCCCAATGACGGTGCCATGGGCACGGACATCGGGCGCGCCGTCCGCAAGGACGACGCCGGGGATCAAAATCGGATGCCGCAGCGCAGCCGGACCTCCACGCTCAGTCTGCACGACGCTCGTAATGCCGACGCCGCAGGCCCAATGCCTTGGCACGCCGGCCCAACCTGAAGGAAGCACCAGATGACCTGGAAGAACATGAAGACCGCAGCGTTCGCGCTGGCCGCCGTCGCCGCGCTCAGCGGCCCTGCCCTGGCCCAGGGCGAGGCCATGTCGCTGCGCGAGAACTCGGTGATGATCGTCATGCCCGACGGCCGCATGGCGATGCGCGCCGTGACGAACCAGGCGATGCTTGACGAGATGGTCCAGAAGGGCCGTCAGTTGAGCGCCGGCCAACTGGTGGTGATGCGCGGCGGCAAGCTCTATCTGGTCGAGGACTACAAGATGCCCACCGGCCGGATGATGTCCGAGCACATGTCGATGGGCGTGAACTGATCCCTCGCCCCGGAGGTCTGCCGCGGCAGACCTCCGGGGTGGACTTCGCCCTGGTCGGCACATTCACGCCTGCGGCCTCCGGTTCGAGGCTGCCGGCAAGCGGCCGTTACGGGTATAGTCGAGGCATGGAACGCCTGATCGAATCGATTTTGCTAAGCACTCGCTGGCTGCTGCTGCCGCTGTATGTGGCGCTGCTCGCGTCGGTCCTGGCGATCTACGTGATGGTGGGCCGCGAGCTGGTCCACCTGTTCGGCGATATCCTCACGATTTCCGAGTCGGAAATGGTGCTGATCCTGCTGGCGGTGCTGGACCTGTGCCTGGTCGCCAACCTGCTGGTGATGGTGGCGATCTCCTCCTACGAAAGCTTCATCTCGCGCATCGACGTGGCCGAGGAGGCCGCGAAGCCCGAATGGCTCGGCAAGATGGACAGCGCCAACGTCAAGCTGAAGGTCTCGCTGTCGATCGTCATGATCTCGGCGATCCACCTGCTGCGGGCGTTCATGATGGAAAGCGAGCGGGATAAGCTGGTCGTCATGGGCGGGGTGCACATGATCTTCGTGCTCTCCGCGGTCCTGCTGGCCGTGATCGACCGGCTGAACCGCAAGCCGCATTGATACCGAGTTTCTCTGAATTTCAATGATGAGACAAAAGCAAGGCCAGGTTTTCACCCTGGACCCACCAAGGGCCGGCGGCCCGTGGAACCCATTTTATCAGAATGATAAGGTCCAGGGGCTTGGCCCCTGGCGGGTCCGGGCAGAGCCCGGGCTTTCTTCCTGACTAAATTCTTCTTTGCGAGCTTTAATACAACCGATCAGTATCCCCGCGCAGGCTGATACAGGTTCGGCAACGCTTCGCCCCGCTCATGCGCCAGGATGGCATTCGCGACGTAGCGTGCCCGCTCCCGCCGCGTGTCGAACGCCGCGTTGTGTGGCGTCATGATGATGCGCTTATGGTGCCACACGGCGTGGTCGGCCGGCGGCGGCTCGGGGTCGAACACATCCAGGAACGCGCCGTGCAGGTGGCCGGAATCGAGCGCCGCCATCAGGTCGGCCAGCACCACCTGCGGTCCGCGCCCGGCATTCACCACCCCGGCCCCTTTCGGCAGCAGCGCCAGCGTGGCGGCGTTCATGATGCCCTTGGTGGCCGCGGTGTCCGGCAGCATCATCACCAGCATGTCGGTGCGCGCCAGGAACGCCGGCAACTCGTCCATGCCGGCGAAGCTCTCCACGCCAGGGATGTCCTTGCGGCTGGCGGACCAGCCGGCGACCGGGAAGCCGAACGCGCGCATCATCCCCGCCGTCGCGCTGCCGAGGTTGCCCAGGCCCATGATGCCCGCGCGGACATCGGGCGCGATCGGCTCCGGGTCGAACTGGTCCCAGTGCCGGGCGTGCTGGCCGGCGATGTTGCGCGGCAGGTCCTTCATCAGCGCCAGTGCGCCCAGGATCGCGTATTCGCCCATGCGCCGCGCGAAGCCGTCGGTGAACATCCGCACCAGCGGGATGTGCACCGGCCAGGTCGGGTCGCCCACGATATGCTCCACCCCCGCACCCGGGCTGAAGATTGCCTTGAGGTTGACCATCCGCGCCAGCCGCCCGGCATCGCGGCCCCACATCAGTGCGTAGTCGACGGCGGCGAGGTCCAGCGCCGGGTCGTCCCACAGCCGCACCTGCACATGCGGGGCGAACTCGGAAAAATGCGGCTGGTAATCCGCCACGGCATTGGCGCCGCCATGGCGGATGGCGATGATCGTCACGTGCGCGGGCCCTCTTGCGATGTCGGCCGCACCCTACCCGGCCATGGCAAGTGCCGCCACCCGGCCGCGGCTGTGCAGGTGGAAGCGTGCCGTCAGCAACATCGCCGCACAGGACAGCCCGGCGATCAGCCCGTACCACATGCCGGTGATGCCGAGGCCACCGGGGAAACACAGCGCCCAGCCCGCCGGCATGCCCACGCCCCAATACGAAAATGCCGCGATGAACATCGGCACCCGCGTATCCTTCAATCCGCGCAGCGCGCCCATCGCGGCCACCTGCACCCCGTCCGACAGCTGGAACAGCGCCGCCAGCATCAGCAGCGCCGAGGCGCCGGCGATCAGCGCGGGGTCGGAGGTATACAACGCGGCGATCTGCACCGGCAGCAGCAGCATCAGCATCGCCGGCACCGACTGCGTCACCAGCGCCGTGGCGATGCCCACCATCCCGGCCCGGCGCATCCCCGCCATGTCGCCGCGGCCGATCGCATTGCCCACCCGCACCGTCACCGCCATCGACAGGCCGAGCGGGATCATGAAGCTGAGCGCCGCCACGTTCATCGCGATCTGGTGACTGCCGACGGCACCCTCGCCGAAGCTGGCGATCACCAACGCGACGGCGGCGAACACCGCGGCCTCCAGCACCACGCTCACCGAGATGGGCACGCCCACGCGCAGCAGCGCCATGATCGCCGGCCAGCGCGGCGCGATGCCGCCCCGCCCCCAGCCCAGGTCGGAGGTGGTGCGGCTGAACCGCACGAATGCGAGATAGGCGAGGGCGGCCACCCACATCGCCGCCAGGTTCGCCCAGGCACAGCCCATCGCGCCCATCGCCGGAAAGCCCAGCCGGCCATACATCAACGCCCAGCCCAGCGGTGCCAGCACCGCCAGCGCCAGCAGTCCGAACCCTAGGCTGACGCGTGGGCGGGCCACGCCGTCGGTCAGCCCGCGGCAGGCACAGAACAGCGCCACCGCCGGCGCGCCGAAACTCAGCACGCGCATGAACGCCGCCGTCTCGGTCGTGATGTCCTCCGCGATGCCGATCAGCCCGACCACCATCGGCGCGCCCCACCACGCCACCTGCTGCATCACCACGCCCAGGCCCAGCGCCAGCCACACCGCCTGGCGGAACAGCCCCACCACGTCGCCGCGCCTGCCTGCACCGTCAAGCTGCGCCACCCCGGGGGTCAGCGCCATCATCACGCCAAAGATGCCCATCATCACCACGCCCCAGACGTTGGTGCCGATGGCCACGATACCCAGCACGCGCGCGCCCAGATGGCCGGCGAGCAGCACATCGACCAGATGCTGGGCAAACAGCGCCAACTGCCCCGCGATCAGCGGCAGGGCGAGAGTAAGGGTTTCGCGCAGGTCCCGGATCAGGACGCCGCGTTGGATCAGAAGGGAGAGCATGAACATCCGGGCCGGGCGGCCCGCCTTGTATCGGAGCAACAGGGACATCCCTGCCAGGGGCGCGTTAGGCAGGCAACGCCACCTCGTCGTCAATGGGCCAAGCGCATCATCCGAGATCGCACGGGTGTGAGCCAGCCGCCGCGCCACCCGCACGAGCCTGGGGGCAACGCGGTTTCAACCTTCCTGGCACAACGCCGCGAGCCTCAGCCGCGTCCGGCACTCCCGCCCAATCGAAGCATCCGGCCGAATGAGCGCGTCCGGCCAGATGCGTGACATTGTCGAGAAGAACGCGCTCAGGGTTCAGCCCCGCGTCAAAGTCCACCGATACCGGCAGCCGCCGTCACCGATCTCGGCGTTGAGGGACGTGCCGACAATCTCGCCGGTCATCGTCGCCCCGGCCACCGAACCGGAAATCCTGCCCGCGGAACTGATGTTCGCAGTGCCGGGTGTCTGCCGCCAGTTGATCGGAACCGTGCCGTCCTTGATCGCAATTGTCAGCGGGCGGCCCGCCGGGCATTTGCCTGTCGTATCCGCGACAAGCCCCATCTGCCCCACATAGGTGCCGTCGAACGTGCGCACAATCTCCTGTGCCGACGCCGCCTTGCCACGCGCGCCTGCCATCACCGCAGGTTCCACGAAGCTGAGCAGGGAGAGCGATACAGCAAACAGGGCGGGAACTTTCATGATGGTTTCCTTTGGCATGTGCCGCTGTCTGGCTGCCCGGTAAACGATCACTCGCGCTGCGAGCCTGCGCAAAGCGGCCAATCAGAGTAGGGTGGGACGACGATCGCGTGACGCGTTCATTACGGAAAATGATATGGCAAATGTCTCGATCTGTCGAGACTGTTGACCCGGTTTCCCGGCCAAAGCCAATGGCGTTTGCATTAACAGGTCCGCAATACGCAGGCTCACCGCGTCCCGTCCAGAAACCCCTCCACAATCCGGTTGAATACCGCCGGGCGCTCGAAATATCCGGAATGCCCGGCATCCGGAATGTGCGCCACCTGCGCGCCCGGCACCACGGCTGCGATCGCGTCGGCGGCGAAGGGCGGCATCACCACGTCCTCGTCGTTCGGCACGAACAGGATCGGGCAGGCGACCTTGGTCAGGTCCTCCGGCGGGCGGACGCGGCTTGCCATCAGCCGCTGGCGCAGCGCCTCCTTGTCCCAGTGCGCGTTCATGCCGTCGATCTGGCGGTACAGCAGGTGCGCGGCCGGCTGTTCCGCGGCCATCCGCGCGCCGCAGGCCGGGTGCATCCCCGCCGCCCACAGCTGCGGCACCAGCATCTCGCCGAACGCCGACCACTCCTTCAGCATGCCCCGCTCCGGCTCACGCATCTGGCGCGGATCGATCGGCCCGGTGGTCGCGGCCAGCACGATCGCCCTCAGCGCCGGCGGCCGCCGCAGCGCATACTCGATCGCCGTCCACCCACCCATCGATTGCCCGACGATGCGGAAATCCGGCAGGTCGAGATGGCTCACCAATGCCGCGAGGTCATCGGCATAGTGGGCCGGGTCCGGCCCGCCCTCGATCGCCGAGGAAGGCGCGAAGCCCCGATGGGCGAAGGTCACGCAGGTCCAGCGCGGCGCGAAATGGGCCACCTGCTGCCACCAGCTCATGTGGTTGCCGCCCAGCCCGTGGGCGAACACCACCGCCGGGCCGCTGCCCATGACCTCGTAGTACAGCGTCGAGCCCGGCCGGGCGAGCGTGCCGGTGCGGCGCGGCGGAATGGCGGGAAGGTCCATCGGAACTGGCTCCAGGTCAGCGGAAGCGGGCGGGTGAATAAGGCACGGGGTCGATCACCGTAGGTTTGCCCGAAACGAGGTCGGCCACCAGCCGCCCTGTGGTGGCGCCGGCGGCCAGCCCGATATGCCCGTGGCCATAGGCGTGCAGCACGTCCGCACAGCCGCTGGCCGGGCCGATCACCGGCAGGCTGTCGGGTGTTGAGGGCCGGTGGCCCATCCACACCTTCACCCGCTCCGCCGGCAGGTCGCGCGGCAATTCGGGCCAGGTCGCCAGCGCATAGTCGCGCAGCACCTCGGCGCGCTTCCAGTTCGGCGCCGCCTCCAGCCCCGCGATCTCCACCTGGCCGGCGATCCGCAGCCCCTGCGGCGTACGGACGTTGGACATCTTGCCGTCCGACGGGATCATCGGCGTGCGCGGCCCGGTCTCGGCGCCCAGGATCAACGCGTGGTAGCCGCGCTCGGTTTCCAACGGAATCCGGTCCCCGGCCTGCGCCGCGAGCGACTTCGACCACGCCCCAGCTGCAATAACCGCCCGCTCGCAGGCGATCGGCCCGTCGCTGGTCAGCACCGCGCACAGCCGCCCGTCCTCGATCTCCAGCGCCTCCGCCTTCGCTTGGACCAGCGTGCCGCCGCGCGCCACCACCAGTTCCACCAGCGCCGCCACATAGGCGCCCGGATCGATGCAATGCCCGCCTTCGTGCACATGCACGGCGAAGCGGTAGCGCCGGTCCAGCGCCGGCTCGCGCTGGCGCAACTCGTCGGCATTCAGCTCCGTCCATTCGATGCCCTGCTCGCGCCGGATCGCCCAGGACTGCGCCTCCGCCATGAAATCCGCCCGATCGGGATACGGATAAAGCAACCCGCCGCGGCGGATCAGGTTGCCCACCCCCGCCTCCTCCGCCAGCGCCAGGTGCTTCTCAGGGCAGCCGGCCACCAGTGCCCGCATCGCCGGCGCCGTCGCCCGCACCTTCGCCCAGCTCGACCCCGCCCGCAGGAACCGCAACAGCCAAGGCAGCGCGCGCGGAAAATACGACCACCGCACCGCCAGCGGCCCCAGCGGATCGGCCAACCACCCCGGCACCTTCCGCCACAACCCGGGCCCGGACATCGGCAGCACCGAGCTCGGGCTCAGCCAGCAGCCATTGCCGTAGCTCGCCGACTGCTCGCCCCCGGGCGGCCCCGGCTCCACGATCGTGACGTCATGCCCGTCGCGCTGCAGCTCCACGGCGCTGACGGCACCCACGATCCCCGCCCCGATCACCACCACATGCATCGACTTTTGCCGCCGGGGACTTCCCGGCGCTCCCTGCACGTCGCACGATAGCGGGGCCACGGGCGCAGGAAAGCCCGAACATACGAAACGGAGGAAACCGATGATCTACGAACTGCGCATCTACCGCACCATGCCCGGCCGCCTGCCCGCCCTGCTCTCGCGCTTCCAGAACCACACGCTGAAGCTGTGGGAAAAGCACGGCATCCGCCAGGCCGGCTTCTGGACCACGCTGGTCGGCGAATCGAACAACGACCTCACCTACCTGCTGGCATGGGAATCGCTGGCCGAGCGTGAGCAGAAGTGGAACGCGTTCGCCACCGACCCCGACTGGCTCAGGATCCGCGGCGAGACCGAGGCCGACGGCCCGATCAACTGGAACGTCGAGAACTCGTTCCTCGCCCCCACCGCCTTCTCGTCCGTGAAGTAGCTGCTTCTCGTCGCCCTCGGCGCGGCGGCGGCGGGCTTCGTCCAGGGGCTCAGCGGCTTCGCCTTCGGGATGGTGGCGCTGGCCTTCTGGGCCTGGACGCTGCCGCCCGACAGCGCGGGGCCGCTGGTCGTCGCCTGCTCGCTGGTCGGCCAGGCGTTGAACGGGCGCACCACGCTTGCCGGTCTGCGCATGCCGGCCGCCTGGCCGTTCATCGCCGGCGGCGCGCTGGGCGTGCCGGTGGGCGCCTGGCTGCTGCCGCAGATCGACGCACCGCTGTTCCGCCTGGGCTTCGGCCTGTTCCTCGTCACCTGGTGCCCCGTGATGCTGGCCGTGCCCCGCCTGCCGCGCCTCACCATCGGCGGGCGCGGCGCCGATGCGCTGGCCGGCTGGATTGCCGGCTGGATGGGGGGCGTGCTGGGCGGCATCGGCGGCCTGTCCGGCCCGATCCCCACACTGTGGGTAACACTGCGCG
Source organism: Rhodospirillales bacterium (assembly GCA_031424895.1). Lineage (GTDB taxonomy): Bacteria > Pseudomonadota > Alphaproteobacteria > Acetobacterales > Acetobacteraceae > CAMDGX01. The sequence continues at coordinate 9,521 of JANPIH010000257.1, read as the reverse complement.
GCTGGGACAAGGCCCGCCAGCGTGCGCTGTTCCAGGCCTTCAACACCTGCATGCACGTCCTCGCCCTGTCGGCCTTTGCCTTCGCCGGCTTGGTCGGACCGCGAGAGCTGGAGCTGTTCGCCGTCGCTGTGCCGGCCATGATCCTGCCGCTCTGGGCCGGCACGCGGCTCTATGCGCGCCTCGGCGATCACGACTACCGCCGGATCGTGATCGGCCTGCTGCTGTTCGCGGGTTTGATGCTGATTGTAAACGGGATATCGAAACCGGGCTGAAACGCGCGCCTGTTCTTTTGCGGCGGTCATAACCGGATACCCCAGTGCCGCCTTCCCCGCGCCCCCGCCTGGCCGTTCTGATCGACGCCGAGAACATCCCGGCGCGCATCGCCGACGAGCTGTTCGCCGCCATCGTCGAACACGGCGAACCGATCGTGCGCCGCATCTATGGCGACTTTTCCGACCCGCGCCTGTCCGGCTGGCACCGCGCCCTGGCCCGCCACGCGCTAACGGCGCAACAGCAATTCACTGTCGCCTCCGGCAAGAACGCGGCCGACATCGCCCTGGTGATCGACGCCATGGACCTGCTGCACGCCGGCACGGTCGAAGGCTTCTGCCTCGTCACCGACGACGGCGATTTCACCCGCCTGGCCACCCGCATCCGTGAACAGGGGCTCGACGTGTTCGGCTATGGCGGCCCGCAGGCAGCCACAGGCTTCCGCGACGCCTGCCGCAGCTTCGTGGTGCTCGACATGCCCGCCACGCCAGCCCTGCCCCGCCTGCCGGCCCCCGCCGCCCAAGACGTGCCAGACCGCGCACCAAACCCAGCACCAGACCCCGCACCCTTGCGCCAGGCGGCCACCCAGCTCCTGCGCCGCGCCATCCAGAAGGTGCCGCACCACAACGGCTGGCGCCACCTCTCCCCGCTCGGCAAGGCGCTGCGCGACATCAGCCCGAACTTCGACCCGAAGCACTACGGCCACGCGAAGCTGGTCAACCTCGTCGCCGACACCGGCGCCTTCGAGATGACCAAGGCCTCGGGCAGCGTGATGGTTCGCCCCCGCCAGGGCTCGGAGACCTAACCCTTCTTCTTCGTCTCGTCGCCCGCCGCCAGCAGCGACACATGCGCCGAGACCACGTGCCACCCGTCCGGGAAGCGCACCATGATCTTGGTCTCCCGCCCGATCGCCCCGCTGTTCACACGCTCGTACACCAGGTGCGTGCAGGCGAAATCCCGCCCGAAGCTGGTGATCTCCACCCGCTTCTGCACCCGCGGCGCATACTTCGCCACCGTCGCGCGAAACGCCCGGATCGCGTCATGGCCGAAGCCGATTTCGGTGACGCCGAAGCGCACGGTGCGCGGGTCAGCCCAGAAGATCTCGTCCAGCACCGGCGTGTCGTTGGCCATCAACGCCGCCTCGTAGCGGTCGAAGGTCGCGCGCACCTCGGCAATCACGGCGCGGTCGTTGATCTGCATGGGTCCGGGTCCGATCAAGGGTTGTGGCCGGCCAGACTACCCTGCCCGTCCGATCCCGCAATCCGGGTCCCGGCCACGAAGCTGTATCGCCTCCACCAGCCGGGCAACGACGCGCTGACCCTGCCCGAGCATGACATGCCGCACCCCGGCGAGGCGCTGGTGCATGCTACCAGACACAATGAAAGACGTTCCTTTTTGAAAAAAAGAACCAAAAAACTTTTACCCATTTGCATCGAGGCCGACCATATGGACCCGGTGCAAATGAACAGAAAGTCTTTTTGCTTCTTTTTCTTCAGAAAAAGAAGATTCTTGCTTCCAGCGCCCTAAAGCGCCGCATCAATCCACTGCTTCAGCGCGCTCTTGGGCCGCGCGCCGACCAGGGTGTTCACCGGCTTGCCATCCTTGAACAGCATCAGCGTCGGGATGCCGCGCACCGCGTAGGTGTTGGGCGTCATCGGGTTGTCGTCGATGTTCACCTTGGCGATGGTCAGCTTGCCCTTGTACTCCGCGCCAAGTTCCTCCAGCGCCGGCCCGATCGCCTTGCAGGGCCCGCACCACTCCGCCCAGAAATCAACCAGCACGACGCCCTCGGCGTTCAGCACATCGGTGGCGAAGCTCTCGTCGGTGACCGGCTTGGTGTTCTCGCTCATCTCGGGTGCCTTTCCAGAGCGTGATCGTCGGAGGCGGAACCGCCGGAGACGTGAATCACGCGATCAAACAAAAGTATCGGTCGAATTGGGGCGCCGTGCCCCGCATATCAACCCGTGGTGGGGGCGGGAGCATGGCGGTCCAGCAGCGAGTCGGGAAGCGGCATCACCTGCGGCCCGACCGTCCAGACCAGAATGCAGGCCACCGTCCGATCAGGATGGATCGCCCGCAGCACCGCCCGATAGGCCGCCATCTGCCGCAAATAGGTCACCGGCGCCGCCTCCACCGTCGAAGGGGCAAGGCGGTTGGTCTTGTAGTCCGCCACCAGCACCCGGTCCGGCAGCACCACCAGCCGGTCCACCAGCCCGCCAACCACCCGCCCGCCGACCACCCCGCTCAGCGGCACCTCCGCCCGCCCGCCGGGGCCGAACAGCGCCGCAAGGTCTGGATTGTTCAGGATCGCCAGCACTTCCTGCGCCAGTCCCTCGGCCCCAGCGCCGTCGAATCCAGCGCCGTCGAGCCCAGCGCCGTCGAGTCCGGTGCCCGCCCGCGACAGGAACCGCAGTGCCGCCGCCGCCCGCGCCTCCGGCGGTAGGTCTGGCAGGTGCTGCAACAGCGCATGGGCCAGTTGCCCGCGGCGGAAGCGCAACCCGGCCGGATCACGCGCCGCCAGCGGCGAGTCCGACGCCGGAACCGCCCCCATCCCCACCCCTTCCGGCCGGCTGGGCGCCAGCGGCGTTGGCAATGGCGGCTCGATGGGCACCCGCCGCGGCTGCCACGCCGGCGCCTGCCCGGCCCAGCCCGGCAGCGCCGGCGGGGCGGCAGCGGCATCGCGCGGGGCGTCGACATCCGGCGGCACCACCTGCGCGCTGTCCATCCGCATCGCCTCGCCCGTCCACGGCATCCCGTCGAACGGCGCGGGCGGCACCGCCAGTCGCGCGAAGCCCTGCTCCACCAGCCGATACCAGCAGGAATCCGACGGCGCCCGCCGCCCCGCCCAGCCGCAGACCACCAGCCGGTCCTCGGCCCGGGTGAGTGCCACATAAAGCAGCCGGTTCTGCTCCTCCATCTCGCGCGCCCGCCGATCCAGCCGCAGCGCCTCGGCGGCCCGGCAGCGCAACTCGCGCCGCGGCGACCACACCGGCAGCCCGTCGGCCCAGCACACCGTGCCGTCGTCGGGCGGCAGGCCGGTGGTGTCGGGCAGGATGACCAGCGGCGCCTGAAGCCCCTTGGCGCCATGCACCGTCATCAGCCGCACTGCCCCCGGCCCACCATGCGTGGCACTTTCCGCCTCGCGCTTCACCTCGGCACCGGACTGGCGCAGCCAATGCACGAAGCCCTGCAGCGACGGCGGATGGGTGCGCGCATAGGCGAGCGCCGCGTTGAGCAACTCATCCACCGGCTCCGCCGCCTCCGGCCCCAGCCGCGCGAACAGTTTCGCCCGCCCGCCCAGCCGGCCCAGCGCCTCGCCCAGCAGCGCATGCGGCGTGGCGTAGTCGACGCGCGACAGCAGCGTGGCGATCATCTCCCGCGCCGCCGCCCATTCCGCCCGCTCCTCCGCCCGGTCGCGCAGCGCGGACCACAGGCTCGCGCTGCGCCCGGCGGCCAGCGCCATCAGGCTCTCGTCGGTCAATCCGCCCAGCGGGCTGGTCAGCACGCACGCCAGTGCCAGGTCGTCCTCCGGCAGCAGCAGCGTGTCGCACAGCGCCAGCAGGTCGGCCACTGCCGGCTGCTCGGTCAGCACCAGCCGGTCGAGCCCGGCCACCGGCACGCCGCGGGCCTTCAGCGCGCGCACCAGCGTGCGGGCAAACGCATTGCGCCGACGCACCAGCACCAGCACGTCGCCCGGCACCAGCGCCCGCCCCTTGCTCTCCAGCATCACGCCGCCGCCGGTCTGCCCGGCGATCCAGCCCGCCAGTCCGTCGGCCAGGCGCTGGACGGCGCTCACGCTGCCCTGGTTGCGCTCCGGCACCGACCACGGCACCACCTCCGCCCGGTCCGGCTCCGGCACCAGCGGCCACAATTCGACGGTGCCGGCATGCCCCGCCCGGTCCGCGACATGGCGCAGCGTCCCCGGCGTCGCCACCCCATCGGCGGCCGGCGGCTGCGCGAACACCGCATCGACCAGGCGCAGCACCGGCGCGGTGGAACGGAACGACACTTCCAGCGGCACATCGCGCCAATGCTGCCCGGCGGCCGCAACCCGGCGGCGCAGAATGCCGCGCCAGGTCTCGAAGGCGCGCGGATCGGCGCCCTGGAACGAGTAGATCGACTGCTTGCGATCGCCCACGGCAAACACCGTGCGCGGCAGCGCAGAAATCGCCCCGTCCCGCGCCGCGCCCTCGCCGGCGAAGAACTCCTCGCTCAGCCGCCCGGCGATCTCCCACTGCTCGGGGGCGGTATCCTGCACCTCGTCCAGCAACAAGTGGTCTATGCCGCCATCGAGCTTGTACAGCACCCAGGCCGCCCCGGGATCGACGAGCAGGCGGGAGCTGGCGCGGATCAGGTCGCCGTAGTCCAGCATCCCCGTCTGCTGTTTGCGCGCGGCATAGGCATCCGCCACCGGCCCCGCGAGCCCGGCAAGCGCCGCCGACAGCGCCGCGACCTGCCAGGCGCGCGCCGCATCGTCCAGCGCCTGGATGCGCGCCTGCTCGCCAACCAGGGCAGCCTCGTGCTCCGGGTTGGTGTCGAGGAACTTGCCGGGCACCAGCCCCTTTGGCTTGCGCGGCTCGTCCTTGTCGGTGAACAGCAGGCCGCGCCAGATATCGAGCGCCTCGATCCGCTCCTCGGGCGCCAGGCCGAGCCACTCCTGCATGTCAGCCGCCAGCTTCTGCCCCTTCCCGGCCGCACCTTGGGCGAGGGCGGAGCAGGTGCGGCGCAACATCGCCATGTCCATGCCGGTCGCGGTTTCGCGCGCCACCTCGTCCGGCGCGCGCGCCCCCAGCAAATGGCGCAGCCGAATCTCCAGCGCCTCGGGCCCGGCGGACAGCGCCGCTTCCAGCCGGTCGGGATGCTCGCGCAGCTTCTCCAGAAGTTTGCCCAGTCCATCGAGCGTGGTGACCAGCCCCGCCAGTTGCCGCAGTGCCGCGCGGCGTTCCTCGGCGAAGGCGCCGGACAGCATCGCCTCCCGCGCCCCAGATAGCGCTACGGCCGCATCGAGGTCGTCCATCAGCCGGAAATGCGGCGACAGCTGCGCCTCCAGCGGAAAGCGGCGCAGCAGCGACTGGCAGAACGCATGGATCGTGCCGATGCGCATGCCGCCGGGCAGGTCGAGCACGGTGGCGAACAACGCCCGTGCCCGCGCCCGCATCGCCGGGCCGGGCGGCACTTCCAGCGCGCGCAACTCGCCGTCGAGCGCGTCATCGTCCAGCGTCACCCAGCCGCCCAGCCGGCGCTGCAACCGCACCGCCATCTCGGCCGCCGCCGCCTTGGTGAATGTGAGGCACTGGATGCGGGCGGGGTTGGCGCCCTCGCCCTGCGCCGTGCCCAGCATCAGCCGCAGCAGCCGGTCGGTCAGCAGCTTGGTCTTGCCGGAGCCGGCCGCGGCGGCGACGAAGGCCGAGACGGCCGGGTCGGCGGCGATGCGCTGGGAGCGGTTGGCTTCCTCGCGGGCGGAGATGCTCATTCCTCCTCGCCCTCCCCATCCCCGGCCGTGTCCCATTCGGCGACGCGCGCCAGCTGCGCGTAGTCGGCAAATCGCGGCACCCTCCCGGCATGGGGCTGCGAGAGATAGGGGCGGGCCGGGTCGTCGAACGCCACCACCAGGTCGCGCAGCCGCTGGCGGGCCTGCGCGACGGCATCGGCGATCGCCGCCTCGTCGCCCTTGAACAGCTTGCGCACCTCCCCGGGTCGATACCCGCCGGACAGGTGCCAGTAGGCCAGTTCCACCGCCGTGCCGCCGATGTCGGCGAAGGCGCCGTCCGCCGCCATCGCCGCCTCCAGCAGCAACTGCGCCGCGAAGCCGGCCTCCACGTCGGTCTGGCTCGGCGGCGCGCCGGTCTTGTAGTCGAGGATGGCCAACCTGCCATCGGCGCGGCGCTCGATGCGATCGGCCCGGCCGGTCAACAGGAAGCCGCCGGGGACGCCAAGCTGCCAGCTGCCCTTCACCTCGGTGGCAATCTGGGCCACGGGATGGGTGCTGCGGCGATCTCGCTCGATGGCGCACACCCATTCGGCGATCCGCCACAGCCGCGGACGCCACCATTCCAGCAGCGCGGGGCGCAGCCGTGCCTCGGCCAGGGCAAAATCCATCGCCTCGCGCAGCTTGGCCTCCGCACCCGCCGGCCAGCGCGGGCCGTGCGCGTCGAGGAAGCGGTGCAGGCCGGCATGGACGACGGTGCCGTAGTCGGCCGCATCGGTGCCCTGTTCCAGCGGATCGAGCGGGCGCAGGCGCAGGATGTGCTTGGCGTAGATCGCGTAGGGATCGGTGAGCCAGGTCGCGATCTCGGTGACCGACAGGCGGCGCGGGCGCAGCGCCACCGGCGGGCGCGGGGTGGGTGGGGACAGGCGTTGCACGGTTTCTGGTTGGTCAAGCAGCGTGGCCCAGGCGGCGGCTTGATGCGGCGGCAGCCGGACGCCCTGCCCCGCCAGCGCGGCATCCAGCCGCACCAGCCAGCGGGCGGGCACCGCGGGTGCGCCATCCAGCCGGCGTGGGCAGGACAGCACGGCGACGGGGGCGGCGCAGGCGTTGGCCATGAAGTCGTGCGCGGCACTGCCGACCGCCTCCTCCGCACTCGGCAGCCCGGCGCGGGCGCGCATCGGGCGGCTGAGCCAGGGGCCGGGGTCGGTGGCCGGCGGCCATACGCCCTCCACCAGGCCGCCGAGCACGACGACGTCGACGCTTTGCAGCTGCGCCTCCAGCAGGCCCCAGATGAATACCCGCGGGTGCTCGCCAGCCTGCGCCCCTTGGCGGCCACGCAGCACGCGGCGGGTGCGGACCATGGCACCCTCCAGCAGGGCATCCAGCAGGCCGGGCAGGATGGCAGGCGGCTGGTCGGGCAGCAGCGACAGGTGCGGCAGCGCGGCGGACAGGGCGGTCGCCAGGGCGTCACCCTCCTCCTGCGCCCACAGGATCGCCGGGCCGGCGCGGTTTTGGGTGGTCGCCAGCGCCTCGGCGGCCTCGACCAGGGCAGCGAACATGGTGGCGGGGGAGGCTTCGAGGTTCGCCAAGCGCAGCAGCGGTTCAAGACAGCGTTCCACCCGGTCGAGCAGGTCGGCGAGCTGGGTGCGGACGGCAGGGGCGAGTTCGTCCACCGCCATGCGCAGCCCGGCGATGCCGCCTTGGGGACGGGGGCCGCGCAGGCAGGCGCGTTCCAGGGCGCGGGCGGCGGCGCGGCAGTCGGCGGGGGGGAGGCCGGCGGCGGCGAAAGGGTGTTTCAACAGGGACAGCAGGCTGACAGGGCCAAGGTCGTCAGCCACCGTGGCGGCCAGCAGGCGCAGGAAGACCGAGGGCGGCGCGTGGGCGAGGGGTTCGCCGGCGGAGTCGTCGGCCAGCACGCCCCAGCGCTGCAACTCGGCGGAGACACGGCCGGCGAGAGTTCGATCCGGCGTGACCAGGGCGGCGCGGTGGCCGGGGTGTTCCAGGGCGTCGCGCAGGATCATCGCGATGGCCACCGCTTCCTCCTGCTGGTCGGCGGTTTCCAGGCGGAACAGGCCCTCGAGCGCATCTTGCGGCAGGCCGTCGGCGCGCCACTGGCCCAGCGCCATGGCGGGCAGCAGGGCGCGGGAGAGCAGGGCGACGCGGGCGTCGGGGCCGGTGGGGGTGCAGTCCCACACCGCGACATCGCCACGTCGCGCGCCGAGGCCGGCGAGGAGGTTGCGCATGCCGGCCTGGGGGTGGGTGTCGTCCAGCGCCTCCCACACCGCGTCGTCCAGCCCGAGGTCGAGGCCCGGCAGCACCACGTGGCCATGCGGCAGGCCAGCGACCGCACGCAGCAGGCGGAAGGAGGCGGGGATGCCGCCTTGCATCCCGACGGTCCAGACGGGGTGGTCGGGCGGGTTTGCCTCCCACGCGGCGGCCTGGGCGGAGAGCAGGGCGGCCTGGCGGGCGGCGGGGTTCATCAGGCCCTGTTCTTCAAGCCACGCCGGCCAGGCGCGGGTGACGATGTGCAGGAAGTCCAGCGTGACCTGCCAGTGGGCGGCGTGCTCGGCCTCGGCGGCACGGGCGAGGGCTTTGGGCAGGTCGAGTTCGGCGCGTTCGGCCTGGTCCATCAGGAGCGCGAGTTCGCGGGCCAGGCGCCAGGAGCGGTCGGCGGCACCGGCCAGGTGTTCCTGCGGCAGCGCCATCACCAGGCGGGTCAGGGCGGCGTGGCGGTGGGTGGGGTCGACGGCGGGCGGGAGGTCGAGCGCGCCGGACAGGGCGAGGGGGGCTTCGTCCAGCGCGCCGATGGCGGTGATGCGGGGCAGCAGAAGGGGCGCGCCGCCGCTGGCGCGCAGGAAGGCGTCGGCCAGGGTGCGGGCGGCGCGGCGGGTGGGCAGCAGGATCAGGCCGGCGGTGCCGGTGCCGTGGGCGCGCAGCCAGGTCTCGGCGATGCAGTCCAGGAACGGGGCGTTGAACGGCAGGGCGGCGAGGTGGGAGCCGGTCATTGCAGGCGCTCCGGCCATCCGTCGATCTCGGCGTGACGGGAGAGGGCGCCGGCGTGGCTGAGGCGTAGGGTCAGCGAATCGGGCGGAGCGAGGTTGCCGAGGCGGTCGGGCCATTCGACCAGGACGATGTCGCGCCGCAGCTCGTTCCAGCCCAGTTCCTCCAGGGCGGCGGGGCCGTCGAGGCGCCAGAGGTCGAAATGGTGGATCGGGCCGCTTGGCGAGTCGTAGGTCTGGACCAAGGTGAAGGTGGGACTGGGGACTTCGAGGGCCGGGTTGTTCGTGACGCTGCGCAGGAAGGCGCGGGCGAATTCGCTTTTGCCGGCGCCGAGCGGGCCTTCCAGCAGGATCGCGTCGCCAGGGCGCACCAGCCCGGCGATGCGGGCGGCGAGGGCGTGGGTGGCGGCGGGACTCGGGAGGGCAAGCTGCATCGGGGGGATTTTGCCCCCGCGGCGCGGCGGGGCACAATGGCGTTGGAGTCGAGAGGCGGAGCGGAATGGGTCAGGTGGTCGAGACCGACGTGGCGATCGTGGGCGCGGGGCCGGTGGGGATGTTCGCGGCGTTCGAGCTGGGGATGCTGAAGCTGCGCTGCGTGCTGGTGGATGCGCTGGGGGAACTCGGTGGGCAGTGCACGGCGCTGTACCCGGAGAAACCGATCTACGACATTCCCGCACATCCGGCGATCGAGGCGGCGGAGCTGATCGCGCAGCTTGAGAAGCAGATTTCTCCTTTTTCGCCAGGGATGTTGCTGGGGCGGCGGGTGGAGCGGCTTTCGGGGGCGGTGGGCGGGTTCGAGGTGGGGACCGATCTGGGCGATGTCG
>JANPIH010000256.1:0-3124 GCA_031424895.1 Rhodospirillales bacterium | reverse complement strand
GGCACCATCCTCAAGCACGGCAGCGCGGAGCAGAAGGCGAAGTACCTGCCCAAGATCGCCACCGGCGAGCTGCGCCTGCAGGCCTTCGGCGTGACGGAACCGACCTCCGGCACCGACACCACCGCCCTGCGCACGACGGCGCGGCGCGAGGGCGACAAGTGGATCGTCAACGGCCAGAAGATCTGGACCAGCCGGGCCGAGCATTCGGACCTGATGCTGCTGCTGGCCCGCACCACGCCCAAGGACCAGGTGGCGAAGAAGACCGAAGGGCTCTCCACCTTCATCGTCGACATGCGCACCGTCCTGGGCAAGAGCCTCACAATCCGGCCCATCCGCACGATGATGAACCACAATTCCTGCGAGGTGTTCTTCGACAACATGGAAGTGCCGGCGGAGAATCTGGTCGGCCAGGAGGGCCGCGGCTTCCGGTACATCCTGGACGGGATGAACGCCGAGCGGCTGTTGATCGCCAGCGAATCGGTGGGCGACGCCAAATGGTTCACCCAGCGTTCCGTCGCGTATTCGAAGGAGCGGGTGTTGTTCGGCCGCCCCATCGGCGCCAACCAGGGCGTGCAGTTCCCCATCGCCAAGGCCTACGCCCAGATGCGTGCCGCCGAGGCCATCGTGAAAGAAGGGCTGGAGCGCTTCGAGGCCGGCCTGCCCTGCGGCGAACAGGCCAACATGGGCAAGATGCTGGCCGCCGACGCCGCCTGGGCTGCCGCCGAGGCCTGCGTGCAGACCCATGGCGGCTTCGGCTTCGCCGAGGAATACGACATCGAGCGCAAGTTCCGCGAAGCACGGCTGTACCAGGTGGCGCCAATCAGCACCAACCTGGTACTGTCCTACATCGGCGAGCATGTGCTGGGGATGCCGCGGAGCTACTGAGGCACCCTCAGGCGGAACGTTCCGCCGAACTCAAAGGATCTGCGGCAGCACCATCGAGCCGACCGCGGCCACCACGCCGACCGAGATCTGCCAGGCCGCCATGCGCAGGTCGAACCATGGATCGGGGTCGGGCTGGAAGGCCGGCCGGTTGTGGTCGCGCGGAAAGGTCGGTTCCGCGGCGAGAGCGGGCGCGGGGCGCTGGGGGGCAGTCGGCCAATGGCCGCGGGGAATGGTCGAGCTCATGCGGGCGTCCTTGCTGGTTCGCGACCCCTAGCTAGGAGAAATTGCCAAAACACCAAACTGTTTTTTGTCCGCGTGGTGTCGCCGGGCGCCGCCGCGAGGTCCATACTGCCTGGCATGAACGCCATTCCGCCCCGCCCCGTGGACGCCGTCATCGCCGCCGCCGGCGCCTTCCTGGGCGAACGCATCACCCGCAACGACGCCCTGCGCCAGCAGCACAGCCGCGGCGAGGACACGACGACCCCCACCCTTCCCGACGCCGTGGCCTTCGCTGAGACGACCGAGGAGGTCAGCCGCCTCGTCGCGCTGTGCCACCAGCACGCCGTGCCGGTGGTGGCGTTCGGCGCCGGCACCTCGCTGGAGGGGCATGTGAACCCGGTGCGCGGCGGCATCTCGCTCGACCTGTCGCGGATGACGCGTATCCTCGATGTCAGCGCGCCCGATCTGGACTGCCTGATCGAACCCGGCGTGACCCGCCAGCAGTTGAACGAACACCTGCGCGACCAGGGCCTGTTCTTCCCCGTCGATCCCGGCAGCCACTGCACCATTGGCGGCATGTGCGCGACCCGCGCCTCGGGCACCAATGCGGTGCGCTACGGCACGATTCGCGAGAACGTGCTGTCGATGCAGATCGTATTGGCCGATGGCCGTGTCATCGAGGTCGGCTCGCGGGCACGCAAGGCATCGAACGGCTATGACCTGAAGTCGCTCATCATCGGCTCCGAGGGCACGCTGGCGATCATCACCAGGATCCGCCTCAAGCTGCACGGCATTCCGGAGGCCACCTCCGCCGCCGTGTGCCAATTCGCCAGCCTGAAGGCGGCGGTCGATACCGTGATCGCCACCTTGCAGATGGGCGTGCCGGTGGCGCGGATCGAGCTTCTGGACGAGGTGCAGATGGCCGCCTGCATCGCCTACTCCAAGCTGGAGGGCATGGCCGCCACCCCCACCCTGTTCCTGGAGTTCCACGGCACCGAAGCGGGCGTGCGCGAACAGGCGGAGACGGTGGAGGCCATCGCCACCGATGCCGGCGGCAGCGGCTTCGCCTGGGCGACCGACGCCGAGGCGCGCAACCGGCTGTGGAAGGCGCGGCACGACGCCTACTGGGCCGCCATCGCCAGTCGCCCGGGCAGCCGCGGCATCGCCACCGACGTCTGCGTGCCGATCTCCCTGCTGGCCGAGGCGTTGCTCGGCGCCAAGCAGGACATCCTGGACAGCGGCTTCTCGGCGCCCATGGTCGGCCATGTCGGCGATGGCAATTTCCACACCGTGATCCTGCTCGACGATGAGAAGCCCGAAACGCTCGAAGCCGCCTGGGCGCTGGACAAGAAGATCGTCGCCCGTGCGCTGGCACTGGGCGGCACCTGCTCGGGCGAGCACGGTATCGGCCTGGGCAAGCGGGAATTCCTGGAAGCCGAGCACGGGGCAGAAGCGCTGGCGGTGATGCGCAGCGTGAAGCAGGCGCTGGACCCCAAGGGCATCCTCAACCCCGGCAAGATCCTGCGGAACTGACCATGTTGAAACCTGTTGATGCCTCCAACGCTCCGGCCGCCAAGGGGTATGCCCAGGCGATGGAGGTCCGGCATCCCGGCCGCCTTCTGTTCATCTCCGGGCAGGTGCCCGTCCGGGCCGATGGCACGGTCCCGGATGGTTATGAGGACCAGTGCCGACAGGCCTGGGCCAACGTCATCGCCCAATTGAACGCGGCCGGAATGGGGCTCGATCAACTGGTGACGGTTACCGTTTTCCTCGCGGGGCGGGACGGGATCGACGCCTATCGCGCCGTGCGGGCCGAGGTATTGGGCGACCGGCGCGTGGCCCTGACCTGCATTCTCCCCGCCATCTTTGATGCGGGGTGGCTCGTAGAGATCGAGGCGATCGCCGCCGGGTGACCAGCCTCGCCCTCCCGATCCTGGCCCTGACGATGGGGCACGTCTTCAGCAACACCGTGCGCACCCTGCCCGCGGTGGCAGCGGATGTGTTGTCGCGCGACCTGGGC
>JANPIH010000255.1:0-15585 GCA_031424895.1 Rhodospirillales bacterium | reverse complement strand
ATAGGCGCGAAGAAAAGGGGAAGGCTGGGCTCCGCCCAGACCCGCCAGGGGCCGAGCCCCTGGACCTCACCCCTAAAAAGTCATGGGTTTCCAAAGGCCGTCGGCCTTTGGTGGGTCCTCCGTGGCGCGGCTTCGCGCCGCGACGGCAAAGCCCTGGCCTTGCCTTTTCTTGTTTACCTTCGCGCCTACGGCACTGATTCCCTGGGGGCTGACCCGGCGTGATGCAAATGCTACAGCCCGGTGCCATGCGCCACTTTCTGGACTTCGAGAAACCCATCGCCGAGCTGGAAGGCAAGATCGAGGAGCTCCGACGGATGTCGGGAAGCGATTTGATCAACATCGCCGACGAGATCGCCCGCCTCACCGACAAGGCCGACAAGCAACTTCGTGCGACCTATGCCAAGCTCAACGCCTGGCAGAAGACGCAAGTGGCCCGCCATCCGCAGCGGCCGAAAGCGGGCGACTACGTGCGCGCGCTAATCGCCGATTTCACGCCGCTGGCCGGCGACCGCGCCTTCGGTGACGACGCGGCGGTGATCGGCGGCCTCGGTCGGTTTGAGGGGCGGTCGGTCATGGTGCTGGGCACCGAGAAGGGTGCGGACACCGAAAGCCGGGTTGCGCATAATTTCGGCATGGCCAAGCCCGAAGGCTACCGCAAGGCGCGGCGGCTGATCGAGCTGGCCGGGCGGTTCGGGCTGCCGGTGCTGACCTTCGTCGATACATCCGGCGCCTTCCCGGGCATCGAGGCGGAGGCGCGCGGCCAGGCTGAAGCGATCGCGCGGTCGATCGAGGCGTGCCTGGAGGCGCCGGTGCCGGTGCTGGCGACCATCATCGGCGAGGGCGGCTCCGGCGGGGCGATCGCGCTGGCGACCGGAGATACCATCCTGATGCTGGAGCATGCGATCTATTCGGTGATCTCGCCCGAGGGCTGTGCCGCGATCCTGTGGAAGGATGCCGCCCAGGCGCCGGCGGCGGCCGAGGCGCTGCGCATCACCGCCGAAGACCTCAAGCGCCTCGCCCTGATCGACGTGGTGGTGCCGGAACCGATGGGCGGCGCCCACCGTGCGCCCGCGGAGGCGATGCAGGCAGTGCGCGTGGCGCTGGTGGCCGCCTTGCCGCCGCTACTGGCGCTGGACGCGGCAGCGCTGCGCAGCCGGCGGCGGGACAAGTTCCTGACGATGGGGCGTGAGGCGCTGGTTTGAGCGAGATGTTCTTTTTTGAAAAAAAGAACCAAAAAACTTTTCCCCATTGGCACCGGGCCTTCCCGGTAAAGCGCGCGCCAATGAATGAAAGTATTTTTGCTTCTTTTTCTACAGAAAAAGAAGATTCTTCCTTGTCTTCCTATTGATGCGCGGCCTCTCCCTCCTGCTCGGCGTCTGCGGCGCGGTGGCCGCAGTTTTGGCATGGCAGGCGCTGATGCCGTTGCTGCCACTGGATTCGGCCGGGTCCAGCATGGCGGTGCGGCTGGGCCGGGGCTGTGCGGCGCTGTTGCCGGCGGCGGGAGTCCTGGCGTTGATGCTACTGGCGCAGATGGCGCTGCGGTTTGCGGCCGGCGCGATCGATCCGCTGGCCGGGCAGGACGGGCGCTGGCTGCTGGTCAACCAGCGCGTGATCACCAACACGGTGGAGCAGATGGCGGTGTTCGTCCCCGCGCTGCTGGCGCTCGCCGGCGGGGTGAGTGCGGCGCGGATGGGGGAGGTGACGGCGGCGGGGCTGGTGTTCGCGGGTGCGAGGCTGCTGTTCTGGGCGGGGTATCTTGCAGCCCCGATCGGCCGGTCGTTCGGCATGGCCGCGACCCTGGTGACCACGCTGGGGACGCTGGGGGCGGCGGCCTGGGTCTGGACGCACTGATGGCGCCGCGCGACGTGGAGGCAGGCGTGCCGGAGATTGTGGTCCCTGGCGGCAACCTTTTCCTGCGCGTGTTTCCCTCGATCATGCTGCCGATGTTTCTGGCCTCGGTGGACAGCACCATCGTGGCCGCCGCGCTGCCAGCGATCGCGGCGGACATGGGGGAGGTGGAGCGCGTCTCCTGGGTGGTGGTGGCATTCCTGGTGGCCGCGACCATCGCCGCTCCGGTCTATGGCAAGCTCGGCGACGTGGTCGGGCGGCGGCGGATGCTGCTGGTGGCGCTGGGGATGAACCTTGTTGCCTATGGCGTCTGCGCCTCGGCCACCAGCATGACGCAACTGGTGCTGGCGCGCATGCTGCATGGCTTCGGCGCCGGTGGGCTGATGACGCTGGCACATGCGCTGATCGGCGAGAGCGTGCCGCCACGCGAGCGCGGGCGCTACCAGGGCTACAACGCCAGCGTCTATGTGAGTGCGAGCATGTTCGGCCCAGTGGCGGGCGGCTGGCTGACGCAGGGATGGGGCTGGCAGGCGGTGTTCCTGGTGAACATCCCGCTGTGCCTGCTGGCCATTGTGCTCGCGTTCCGGCTGAAGCCGGGGGTGCCGGCGGGCGGCAAGCTGCATTTCGACTTCCTGGGGGCGGCGCTGTTCGCGCTGTTCATCGCGCCGGCGCTGCTGGCGCTTGAACAGGCGCGACGGTTCGAGCTGGCGGCGCTGCCGGCGATGACGGGGCTGCTGGCGGTGGCCGGCGCCTCGCTGCTGCTGCTGCTGCGCCAGGAGCGGCGGGCCACCTCGCCGCTGCTGCCGGTGGCGTTGTTGAAGCAGAGTGCGGTGTGGCGCACCGATGCGCTGGCCGGCGCCTCGGGGGCGGCGATCGTGGCGCTGATCACCTTCCTGCCGATCTACCTTTCCGTGGTGCGCGGGGTGCAGCCCGGCGAGATCGGACTGCTGATGCTGCCGCTGACGGCGCTGACAGCGGTGGGCTCCTTGATGACCGGGCAGATCATCTCGCGCACCGGCTTCACCGCCATCGTGCCCTCCATCGGCCAGGCGGTGTGCGCGGTGCTGGTGGTGGGGCTGGCGCTGTTCGGGCATGGGCTGAGCAACACGCAGCTGTCCTTCCTGCTGGGCGGAATCGCGCTGGCCTCCGGCACGGCAATGCCGGTGGTGCAGGTGACGCTGCAACTGCTGGCCGGGCCGAAGCAGCTCGGCGCGGCCTCGGCCAGCGTGCAGTTCTCGCGCTCGATCGGCGCGGCGGTGGGAACGGCGATCGTCAGCGCGGTGCTGTTCGCCACTCTGGCCGCAATGGACGGGGAGGTTGCGGCCCTGTTCGGCCGCATCGTGCAGGAGGGGCGCGCGGCCCTGTCCGGCCTGTCGCCGGTGCGCGCGGCAGAGGCCCAGGCGGAAATCCGCGAGGCGTTCACCGCCGCGTTCCTGACCGTGGCGGCCTTTTCAGCGCTGGCGAGCATGCTGGCCTGGTCGATCCCGCTGCGGCGGATCTAATACCAACCGACCAAATGACTGACCGATGAAGAGAAAAAAGGCCAGGGCCCTGCCCTGGACCCACCAAGGGCCGGCGGCCCTTGGAACCCATTCATTTTCAATGAGTTGAGGTCCAGGGGCTCGGCCCCTGGCGGGTCTGGGCAGAGCCCAGCTTTAACTTCGGTATAGGTCGATCATTCGGCCGATTGGTATAACCTATTCTGCAGCCGGCTCCGTCGCCGGCAATGCCGCGGCATCTGCCGGCGCAAGGGGGGTTGATTCCGCCAGGTGGGGCGATTCGGGCGGTGGCTGGTCCGGCTTCACCTCCGCGCGCCGCCGCGCAAGCGCCACCCTGGCCCCGGCGATGCGCGAGCGTTCGGCGGCGAAGGCCATGTCGTGGCTTTCCAGCGACTGCTCCAACGAGGTCAGTGCATCCGGCGAAGTGCCGCGGCGCTTTCGCTCCAGGGTGCGGCCGAGGAAATCGGCCATCAGCTGGTCGTCGCCACCGCCATGGGTGGCATCGGCGGCCATCGCCATGGTGCTGGTGCGCACCTCGTCGGTGCGGAAATCGACCACCGAGATGGTGCCCGCCGTGAAGTCGCCGATGATCTCGCCGAGGCTGCCCATCAGATGCAGGGTGCGGGTGTTGTCGCGGGTGAAGGCGGAGACGTTCATCGTGGCGGTCACGCCGTTGGCGAAGCCCAGGGTGACGGACTGGTGGTCCATCACGTCGTTGTCGCAGCGATAGACGCAGCGCCCGTACGGCCCGGCGTGCAGCGCCATCGCGATCCCGGCCGGCGAGGTATCCAGCGAGACAACGTCGTGCGGCCAGGCATTCTGCGGGGGCAGGCGCTCCAGGTAGATGTGCAGCGCCGAAAACGGGCAGGACCGTTCCACCGCGCAGCCCTGGTCGCAGCGGTCGGTGGAGCCTTCGGGCGCGTTGGCGCGGGTGAAGTGGCCCAGCCGGCCGACCGATTCCACATGGGTGCAACGCGCGCCGATCAGCCAGCGCAGGATGTCGAAGTCGTGCGAGGCCTTGCTGAGGATCATCGGGCTCGATTCGTCGGCCCGGCGCCAGTTGCCGCGCACGTAGCTGTGGGCGAAGTGCCAGTAGCCGACCTGCTCGGTGTGGCGCACGGTCTGCAGCGTGCCGATCGCGCCGCGTTCCAGCAACTGGCGGATGCGCAGGAAGAACGGGGTGTAGCGCAGCACGTGCGCCACCGTGATGTCGGTGCCACGGCGCCGCGCCGCCGCCCGCAGGGCATGCAGCTCGGCGGGCTGGGTGCAGATCGGCTTCTCCAGCAGGATCGCTGGCGTGCGGCGCATGGCCGCCATGGCTGCGGCATAGTGCAGCCTGTCCGGCAGGGCAATGATCACGGCGTCGAGGTCTCGTTCGCGCCGCAGCAGCTCCTGCCATTCGGCATGGCGATGCTCGGGGGGAACCCCATGCTCGGCACCGACCGCCTCCAGCCGGTCCGGGCGCATATCGGCCACCGCCACCACCTCGGCCAGGTCGGGGCGGCGCAGCATGTAGCGGCCATAGGCGGTGGCCCCCCGGTTGCCGGCGCCGAGGATGCCGACCCGGGCGCGGATCATGCCATCGCCTTTTTTGACAACGCGGTGCGCGATGCCGCGGCCCTGGGCCGCAGGGCGCGCAGTGGCGGCTTCGGCGCCGTCGCTGGTTGGCCGACGGCGTTCAGGGCGGCGAGGAAGCGGGCGCAGAACTGCTGTGCGGTGTCCTCGCGGACCCGCGCCAGCAGGGCGGCATGGCGCGTCTGGCGCTCCGGCAGGTCCATGCGCAGGGCGCGGTCCAGCGTGTCGGCCACCGATTCCGCGTCGAACGGGTTCACCACCAGGGCGGCGTCCATCGATTCGGCGGCGCCGGCGAAGGCGCTGAGAACCAGCACGCCGGGGTCCTCGGGGTCTTGGGCGGCGACGAATTCCTTGGCGACCAGGTTCATGCCGTCGCGCAGCGGGGTCACCAGCCCGACATCGGCGAGGCGGTGGAACCCGGCCAGGGTGGGACGGCGCACCGGGCGGGTCATGTAGCGCAGCGGCGTCCAGTCCGGCTCGCCGACGCGGCCGTTGAGGTCGCCCACCACGCGGTCCATCTCCCGGTGCAGGCGCTGGTATTCGCCCACGTCCTGGCGCGAGGCGGCGGCAACCTGGAGAAAATTCACGCGGCGGCGCCAGCCGGGGTGGCGGTCGAACAGCTGGCTGATGGCGGCCACGCGTTCCGGCAGGCCCTTGGTGTAGTCCAGCCGGTCGACGCTGAACACCAGTGCGCGGTCGCCCAGGCTTTCAGCAAGGAGATGGTTGGCGGTGGCGGTGCTGGCGGCACGGGCGGTGGCGGCGAAACCGTCCGCGTCGATGCCGACCGGGGTGACGACCAGGCGCACCAGCCGCCCGTCGAGCCGCAGCGCTTCCGTTCCCTGCGGTTGCGCGCCCAGCAGGCGCCTGGCGGTGTCGAGGAAGTTGGCGCGGTCCTGCGTGGTCTGGAAGCCCACCACGTCCGCCGCGCACAGGCCGCGCAGCAGCGCGGCGGCGCGCGGCAGCACGGTGAACAGGCCGGCGGGTGCGAAAGGGGTGTGCAGGAAGAAGCCGACCGGC
The DNA here is from genome assembly GCA_031424895.1 of Rhodospirillales bacterium. Lineage (GTDB taxonomy): Bacteria > Pseudomonadota > Alphaproteobacteria > Acetobacterales > Acetobacteraceae > CAMDGX01. Next base: position 9,646 of record JANPIH010000255.1, on the reverse strand, counting down.
CCGGCGAAGCCGCGCGCGCGCAGTTCCTCCGGCAGGGTCAGCAGGTGGTAGTCGTGCACCCAAACCCGATCGCTCGGCCGCAACAGCGGGGCCAGCACGGCGGCGAAGCGGGCATTGACCAGGCGATAGCCCTCGTACTCGTCGCTGCGGAAGCGCAGCAGGCCGATGCGGTGCAGCAGCAGCGGATAGAGGGCAGCGTTGGAGAAGCCCTGGTAGTAGGTCTGGTATTCCGCGGGGGTGAGGTCGGTGGTGGCATAGGCGATGCCGTGGGAAACCTTCACTGTGGGCGGGGCCGGATCGGCGCTTCGCTTGCCGCTCCAGCCGAACCACAGCGATCCCGGCGGCACGCCGTCGGCCAGCGCCACCGCCAGCCCGCCGGCCTGGGCCGAGCGGTCGTGCGGGGCGGGCACGCGATTTGAGACAATGACCAGACGTACGTCGCCGTGCGGGGATGGGGCCATGCCCTGCCTCCTTCGGCCTGCCAGATGGGCAACCCACATAGGGCAAGGAACCAAATCGCCGTGAGGTTCCCTACAAGGCGCTGTCGTTCCGGCCCGCAATCGTTGCGCTGTTGGCCAGCGGTTCAGGCGGCGCAGCGATATGTCTTGGGAATCCCGGCCCGCGAGACCTGTCCGTGCATCGGCTCGTCCGGCAGGCCCTCGTGCAGGATGGCGCGGGCGGCGATCAGCTTTTCCAGGTCCACGCCGGTGGCAAGCCCCTGGCTTTCCAGCAGGAACACCAGGTCCTCGGTGACGATGTTGCCCGAGGCGCCCGGCGCGAAGGGGCAGCCGCCGAGGCCGGCCAGCGCGCTGTCGAACTTGCGAATGCCTTCCTCCAGCCCGGCCAGGGCGTTGGCCAGGCCGAGCCCCATCGTGTCGTGCAGGTGCAGGCCCTGGAGCACCGGGCCGATCGCGGCGCGCACCGCGCGGACCTTGGCGCGAATGTCGGACGGGTGGCCGTAGCCGACCGTATCGGCCAGCGAAATGGCGTCGACCCCGGTGGCGGCCACGGCCTCGGCCACGCGGACCACGTCGGCGATGGGCACGGCGCCGTCGAAGGAGCAGCCGAAGGCGGTGGACAGCGCGACTTCCAGCTGCACCGGACGGTCCTGCGCCCTGACCCAGGCGACCATGCGGGCGATCTCGGCCACCTGCTCGTCGGGCGTGCGGTTCAGGTTGGCGCGGCTGTGGCCCATGGTGACGGAGACGGGGATGGAGATCCGGTGCGCGCCGTTCTCCATCGCGCCCTGGGCGCCGCGCAGGTTGGGGGCCAGCGCGACAATGGTGACATCGGGCAGCAGCACGGCGCGGCGCACGATCTCCGGCGTGTCGGCCAGTTGCGGGATCAGCCGGGGCGAGACGAAGCTGCCGACCTCGATCTGTGGCAGGCCGGACGCGGCCATGGCGGCGATCCAGCGGGTTTTGATCGCCGTGGGCATGCGGCCCTTGGCGATCTGCAGGCCGTCGCGCGGCCCTACTTCGCATATGGTGACGAATTCGGCCATGGCGTGGTGCTCCCCTGGTCCCATGTAGGGTGACGTGCGTTCGCGGGGTTCGCAAGGCGGGCGCGTCCTGTGCCATGCTGCGCTGCAACGAGACACGCCGAGGTCGAACCTGATGGCTATTCTTCGCGCCCTGGGCCTGGCTGTGGCCCTGCTGGCTTTGGCCGTGCCGACCCCTGGCACCATGCCCGCCCGCGCCCAAATGGGGCCGCCCGGCCCGCCGACCGTGGGCGTGGTGGCAGCCCAGGCGCGCGCGGTGACGGAAAGCCAGGAGTTCACCGGCCGCATCCAGGCCGCCCAGCGGGTGGAGGTGGTCGCGCGTATCACCGCCTTCATCGCCGAGCGGCTGTTCACGGAAGGCGGCGAGGTGGCGGCCGGCGACATGCTGTTCCGCCTGGATCGCGCGAGCTTCCAGGCCGAGGTGGCGGCGCGGGAGGCGGCGGTGGCGCAGGCCGGCGCCCTGGCGCGCAACGCCACCACCACGCTGAACCGCGCCCGCGCGCTGATCGGGTCCGGCGCAGGGCGCGCCTCCTCCGTCGATGATGCCGTGGCGCAACAGGCCAGCCTGGCGGCGCAGTTGCAGGCCGCCGAGGCCCAGTTGCAGATCGCGCGCATCAACCTCGGCTACACCGAGATCCGCGCGCCGATCGCAGGGCGCGTCGGCCGTGCGGCGCTGTCGGCCGGCAACGTGGTGACGCCCGGCTCCGGCCCAATGGTGGCCATCGTCAGCCAAGACCCAATGTATGTGACGTTCCCGGTTTCGGTGCGCGCCGCACTGGAACTGCGCAACCGCTATGCCGATCGCGGCGGCTTTGCCGCGTTGCGGGTGCGGCTGCGGCTGCCGGACGGGCGCATCTATGGCCAGGCCGGCACGCTGGACTATGCCGACCCGTCGGTGGCGCCGAACACCGATTCGCTGACGCTGCGCGCCACCATCCCCAATCCGCCGCGCCCCGGCGCCCAGCCCGGCGAGCCCGGCGCGCGCGAGCTGCTGGACGGCGCGTTCGTGACGGTGTTCCTGGAGGGCGTGGCGCCGGTGCAGGCCCTGGCGATCCCCCGTGCGTCGGTGCTGTCGGACCAGCAGGGCTCCTACGTGTTCGTCATCGACGGCGAGAAGAAGGTGCAGCAGCGCCGGGTGACGCTGGCCGCCTCGCCGCCGGGACTGGCGGTGATCGCCGGCGGGTTGCAGGCTGGGGAGAACGTGGCGGCCGACGGGTTGCAGCGGCTGCGGCCGGGCATGGTGGTGAACCCGGTGCCGGCGGGCGCGCCCCCTGGTGCCCCCTCTGGTGGTCCGCCTGCCGGGGCGCCTGCCGCGGCACCGCGGGGTTAGGCGATGTTCTCCGCCATCTTCGTCGACCGCCCGCGCCTGGCGGTGGTGATCGCCATCATCACCGTGCTGGCCGGGCTGATCGCCTGGAACCGCATTCCGGTGGCGCAGTTCCCGGACATCGTGCCGCCGCAGGTGCGGGTGGTGACGCGCTTTCCCGGCGCCTCGGCCGCCGTGGTGGAAAGCACCGTGGCGCAGCCGCTGGAGGCGGCGATCAACGGCGTCGACAAGATGCTGTACATGAAATCGAACAGCAGCAACGACGGCAGCTATTCGCTGACCGTCAGCTTCGACCTCGGCACCAACCCCGACATCAACACGGTCAACGTCAACAACCGCGTCCAGGCCGCCCTGTCGCGCATGCCCGCCGAGGTGCAGCGCCAGGGCATCACGGTGACGAAGCAAAGCTCGGCGATCCTGAAGTTCGCGCAGTTCTACGCCGAGGACGCGGCGCTGACGCCGCTGATGATATCCAACTACGTGACCATCAACGTGCTGGACGCCATCGCGCGCGTGCCGGGGGTGGGCCAGGCGTTCATGTTCGGGGCGCTGGACTATTCCATGCGCATCTGGTTCCAGACCGCCCGGCTGGCCGACCTGAACCTTGCGCCGTCGGACATCATCGCCGCCTTGCAGGCGCAGAACACGCAGGGTGCGGTCGGGCGGATCGGCGCCAAGCCGACGCTGGAGGGCAATGCCATCCAGATGAACCTGCAGGCCAGCGGCAGGCGGGCGACGCCGGAGGAATTCGGCGCGGTGATCATCCGCGCCAACCCGGACGGCTCCGTGCTGCGGCTGCGCGACGTGGCGCGGGTGGAGCTGGGGCCGGCAGCACAGGACACGGAGTCGCGGCTGAACGGCCAGCCGGCGGTGTCGATCGGCATCTATCTGGCACCGGGGGCCAATGCGGTCGAGACCTCGCGCCGGGTGCGCGAGACGCTGGACAGCCAGGCACGGCGCTTCCCGGCGGGCATGAAGCACATCGTGTTCTACGACAGCTCGATCTTCGTCGCGGACACCATCGGCGAGGTGCTGAAAACACTGGTCGAGGCGTTCGTGCTGGTGGTGCTGGTGGTGTTCGTGTTCCTCGGCAATCTGCGCGCCACCATCATCCCGGCCGTCGCCGTGCCGGTCAGCGTGATCGGCACCATCGCGGTGCTGCTGGTGCTGGGCTACTCGGCCAATACCGTGACGCTGCTGGCCCTGGTGCTGGCCGTCGGCATCGTGGTGGATGACGCGATCGTGGTGGTGGAGAACGTCGAGCGGGTGATGGAGGAGGAGCCGCACCTGACGCCCAAGGAAGCCACCAAGAAGGCGATGGCGCAGATCACCGGGCCGATCGTGGCGATCTCGCTGGTGCTGCTGAGCGTGTTCGTGCCGATCGCCTTCATCCCCGGCGTCTCGGGCCAGCTGTTCCGCCAGTTCGCGGTGACGATCAGTGTCGCGATGCTGCTCTCGGCGATCAACGCGCTGACGCTCTCGCCCGCGCTGTGCGGCGTTTTCCTGCGCCATACCGACAAGAACCGCGGCATGATGGGCCGGGTGCTGCGCGGCATCGACCATGTGCGCGACGGCTATGCCGCCGTCGTGCGCCGGCTGCTGCGGGTGTCGATCCTGGGGCTGGTGCTGGTGGCGGCCTCCGGCTTCGGCATCTTCAGCCTGTCGAAGTTCGTGCCCACGGGCTTCCTGCCGGAGGAGGACCAGGGCGCCTTCTTCATCGCGGTGCAGTTGCCCGAAGGGGCGAGCGTGGAGCGCACCCGCGCGGTGGTCGGCCAGGTGGAAGGCATCCTGCGCGGGCTGCCGCAGGTGGAGAACACGCTGGCCATCGTCGGCTTCTCGCTGCTGGACGGCAGCGCGCAGGCCAACGCCGCCTTCATGGTCGCGCGCCTGAAGCCGTTCGCGGACCGCACCGCGGTGGCGGACCGGGCGCAGGCGGTGATCGGGCGCATGTTCGGCGCGGCGCAGGGCGTGCGAACCGCCGCGGTGTTCCCGTTCAACCTGCCGCCGATCATCGGGCTTTCGACCGGCGGCGGCTTCGAATACCAGTTGCAGAACCTCGACGGGCGCGACCCTGTGGAGATGGCCGCCGTGATGGGCCCGCTGCTGGGGGCGGCGAACACCGACGGGCGGATGGCGCGGGTGTTCTCCACCTACAATGCCGGGACACCCTCGGTGTTCCTCGACATCGACCGCGACAAGGCCCAGGCGCTCGGCGTGACGGTGACCGACATCTTCGCCACGCTGCAGGCGACGCTGGGCGGCATCTACGTGAACGACTTCAACATGTTCGGTCGCACCTGGCAGGTGACGATCCAGGGCGAGGCGGCGGACCGCATCGACATGGAGGCGGTGTGGCGCATCGGCGTGCGCAGCCGCAGCGGCGCGATGGTGCCGCTGCGCGCACTGGCGGAGGCGCGCATCGTGCTGGGGCCGCAGACCATCAGCCGGTTCAACAACTACCGCACCATCACGGTCAGCGGCTCGCCCGCGCCCGGAATCTCCTCCGGCGACGCGCTGGCGGCGATGGCGGAGGTGTCGCGCCGGGCGCTGCCGCCGGGCTACGACTTCGAATGGAGCGGCACGTCGTATCAGGAGGTGCGCTCGGCCGGGCAGACGGGGCCGATCCTGGCGCTGGCGCTGCTGTTCGCCTACCTGTTCCTGGTGGCGCTGTACGAAAGCTGGGTGATCCCGATCCCGGTGCTGCTGAGTGTGGCGATCGGCGTGCTCGGCGCGTTCGTCGGGCTGTTCCTGCGTTCCATGCCGCTCGACCTGTACGGCCAGATCGGGCTGGTGGTGCTGATCGCGCTGGCGGCCAAGAACGGCATCCTGATCGTGGAGTTCGCCAAGGAGCGACGGGAATCCGGCATGAGCATCCGCGACGCCGCCGCCGCCGGGGCGCGCACGCGGTTCCGCGCGGTGGTGATGACGTCGCTGGCCTTCGTGCTCGGGCTGGTGCCGCTGGTGACCGCGCAGGGGGCGGCGATGCTGTCGCGCCAGGCGGTCGGCATGCCGGTTTTCGCGGGGATGATCGGGGCGACGCTGCTGGGCATCTTCGTGATCCCGATGCTGTACGTGACGTTCCAGACGCTGCGCGAGGCCGGGCACCGCCGCTTCGGCCGCGCCCCGGCCAACGCCGCCGGCCACGCCCCGATGGCGCAGCGCGGCGCCGACGACTGACCTTCACATCGCGTTCCTGGCGACGACGGCGGGTGGTCGTGGCGGGAACGAAAATGCTGCCCGACTCATTATCCCGGCACATGCATCCCAGCAGCGCGGCAGAATAACCGGCTTCGGACGTCCGCTCTGTCCGTGGCAAGTGCCCGGCTGCCGGTGCATCGGCCACTTGCCTTTTTGCACCGACCAGACAGGAGGAACAATGCCGATCCCGAATGCGCCCATGCGCGCGGCCCTGCTTGCCGGCTTGATCTTCGCCGGCTTCGCGGGCGGAGAAATGGCTGGCCTGGCGCCAGCCCACGCCCAGACGAGTTCGTCCACCACCACGACTACAATCACGCCGCCGCCGGCCGTGGTGGTGGTGCCGCCGGTAGTGGCCCCGCCCGCGGGGACGCTGAGCGAGTCGCGCACCGAACGGTCGGTGAACCCCGACGGGTCGCAGACCACGCGCGAGCAGACCAACTATCGCGACGGCAGCGGCGCCACAAGCAACAGCGTGACCACGACGGTGCCGCCGCCGGCGACCACGACCGAAAGGACCACCACCACCACCACCACGCGGCAGTAGTCCAGCGACCGCGACGCAGCACATCAGGAGGGTCCGACCATGAAACACCGTTCGTCCGACACCATGCCCCGCACACCGCAGCGCATGGCCGCCGCTTGCCTGGCGCTCGGTACGCTCGCACTGCTGGCCGCCTGCGGCTCCAGCGAGAATGTCAGCACCACCACGACGGAACGCGTCACCACCCAGCAGCCGCCCGCGGTCTATGCCCCGCCGGCGACGGTCACCACCACGACCCGGACGCAGCGCACGCAGTAGCACCGGGGCAGACGACAGCGAACGAGGAGCCCGGCGGCAACGCCGGGCTCCTTTGCGTTCATGCCAAGCTCTGAAATTGCTGACCTTGAAGAGCAGGCAAGGGCAGGGGGTTGCCCAGCACCCCCCAAGGGCCGGCGGGCCATGGAACCGCAATCCTTAAGGTATGAGGTCCAGGGGCTCGGCCCGTCGCGCGAAGGCGCGCGCCGTCTGATGCCTCACCCCTTGGCGTTTCCCGCGGGGAGCGTACATGCTGTAAATCAAGGAACCGCCCCCGGAGAGAGACCGCCATGACCCAGTTCGGCGTTGCCCAGCCCGTCCGCCGTGTCGAGGACCCGCGCCTGTTGAAGGGCAGCGGCGCCTATACCGACGACATCACCCCCGCCGGCACGCTGTATGGCGTGGTGCTGCGCAGCCCGCACGCGGCGGCGACGATCCTGTCGATCGACACTGCCGCGGCCAAGGCGACGCCGGGCGTGAAGGGGGTGTACACAAGCGCCGACCTCACCGCCGACGGGCTGGCCGGGCTGCCGTGCGCCGTGGTGCTGGACAACCGCGACGGCAGCAAGCAGTTCACCCCCCCGCGCCCGACGCTGGCCGACGGCGCCGTGCACCATGTCGGCGACCCGGTGGCATTCGTTGTCGCCGACACGCCGCGTGCGGCGCGCGACGGGGCCGAGGCGGTGATGGTCGACTACGACATCCTGCCCTCGATCACTGATCTTGCCGCCGCCCTAGACAAGGACGCGGTGCTGGTGTGGCCCGAGGCCGGCAGCAACATGTGCTTCGACTGGGAGATCGGCGACAAGGCCGCCACCGACGCCGAATTCGCGAAGGCCGCACACGTCACGCGGCTGACCGTGGTGAACAACCGCATCATCGTCTCCTCGATGGAGGCGCGCGCCGCACTCGCCGAATACGACACCGCCACCGGGCGCTGGACGCTGCATGCCAACACCCAGGGCGGCTGGCTGGTGAAGGGGCTGATCGCCGGGGTGTTCGGCGTGGAGGCGGAGAAGTTCCGCGTCATCACGCCCGACGTCGGCGGCGGCTTCGGCATGAAGCTGTTCCTGTACCCCGAGCATGTCCTCACCTGCTACGCCGCGCGCAAGCTGGGCGCGCCGGTGAAGTGGACGTCGGAGCGGTCCGAGGCGTTCCTGTCGGACACGCAGGGGCGCGACAACATCACGCTGGGCGAGATCGCAACCGACGCGGCGGGCAAGGTGCTGGCGCTGCGCACGCGCAACGTGGCGAACATGGGCGGCTACCTGTCGAACTTCGCGCCCTATATCCCCACGCTCGCCGGCACCGGCGTGCTGGCCAGCATCTACGGGTTCAAGGCGGTGTACGCCAACGTGGTCGGCGTGTTCACCCATACCGTGCCGGTCGATGCCTATCGCGGCGCAGGGCGGCCGGAATCGAACTACCTGGTCGAGCGGCTGATGGACGCCGCGGCGCGCGAGCTGAAGATCGACCGCGTGGAGTTCCGCCGCCGCAACATGGTCGGGCCGGAGGCGATGCCGCACAGCACGCCGGTCGGCAAAACCTACGACAGCGGCGACTTCCAGCTGGTGCTGGACCATGCGCTGAAGCTGATGGACTGGAACGGCTTCGAAGCCCGCCGCACCGCTTCCGCCGCGAAGGGCAAGCGCCGCGGGATCGGGCTCGCCTATTACCTGGAAGCCACCGGCGGCGACGCCACCGAGCGTGCCGAAATCCGCTTCGCCGATGACGGGTTCGTGGACGTGTTCGTCGGCACCCAGTCCACCGGCCAAGGCCACGAGACCGCCTATGTGCAGCTGACCGTCGACCAGCTCGGCGTGCCCGGGGAGAAGGTGCGCATCGTGCAGGGCGACACCGACATCATCCCGGTCGGCGGCGGCACCGGCGGCGCGCGCAGCCTGTATTCCGAAGGCCAGGCGATCCTCAAGACCGCCACCACGGTGATCGAAAAGGGGCGACGCGCCGCCAGCGAGGCGCTGGAGGCCGCACTGCCCGATATCCAGTTCGAGCAGGGGCGCTTCTCGGTGGTCGGCACCGACCGCGGCATCGACATCATCACGCTCGCCACCACCCAGCGGCAGAAGGCGGCCAAGGGCGAGGATGTCACCACGCTGGATGCCGCCGAGATCGCGGCGATCGACCACCACACCTTCCCCAATGGCTGCCACATCGCCGAAGTGGAGATCGACCCCGAGACCGGCGTGGTGGTGGTGGCGCGCTACTCCGTGACCGACGACGTGGGCAAGGTGGTGAACCCGATGATCGTCCGCGGCCAGGTGCATGGCGGCGTGGCGCAGGGCTTCGGCCAGGCGGTGCTGGAACGCACCGCCTATGACGACGGCTCTGGCCAGCTGCTGTCGGGCAGCTTCATGGACTACTGCCTGCCGCGCGCCGACGACCTGCCGGATATCGAAGTGGACCTGATCGAAGTGCCCTGCGGCACCAACCCGCTCGGCGTCAAAGGCGCAGGCGAGGCGGGCGCCGTGGGCTCGCCACCGGCGGTGATCAACGCGATCATCGACGCGCTGGCGCCGATCGGCATCACCCATATCGACATGCCGGCAACGCCCGAGAAAATCTGGCGGGCCATTAGCGCGGCAGCCTGACGGAAGGAAGGCCAGGGGCTTTGCCCCATAAGCGCGAAGATTGGGAAGGCTGGGCTCTGCCCAGACCCGCCAGGGGCCGAGCCCCTGGACCTCAATATATTCTGATACCAGCCGCCCGAAATTCCGCCTCTTCCGGCATTTCGGTCGGTTGGTATTGCGCGCCGGGCTGACCGGCGGCTGCGCGCAAAGCAACGATTCATACCGACCGCCGTCGA
>JANPIH010000254.1:0-3876 GCA_031424895.1 Rhodospirillales bacterium | reverse complement strand
CCTGGTTCGGCGCGGCCGCCGCCGGCGACAGCATCGAATACTGGCGCGGCTTTCTCGCCATCGACGCCAACGCCACCGAGTCCAGCCTGGTATCGGACGATTGCCGACAGCTTGGTCGTCTCGCCGCCCGTGCCTTCCGGCTCGCTGAGCAAGGCAAGGCGCATCTGGTCCAGCGCCGCCATGGCGAGGCCGATTACGCCTACCTTTTGGTCGTTCGCCGCCACCCTCAGCCCGCTCGGGCCCGCTTCGCCAGCACCGTGTTCGGCACCGCCGGCGCGACCACCGCCGCCATCCCCCATCGCATCCTGGAGGTCGCGTGATGACCTACGCCCCAACCAACCGTCCGCGGCTGGACGACATGCTGCGTCTGCCCGTTGACGAGGTGCTCGCGCTGCCGGCGGAACACCTAGCCTTGCTGCAGGAGGATGCCGCCACCGCGCTGGACGAGGCCAAGCGGAACCGCGACTGGATCGAGAGCGTCATCGCCGCCCGTTATGGCCAGCGCGCCGTCGCCCTGCGCGCCGAGCAGCGCAAGGACACCGGCACGGTCCGCTTCACCGACGGCGACGTCGCCATCGTCTCGGAACTGCCAAAACGCGTCGAATGGGACCAAGACCGGCTCGCCGCGGTGGTCGATCGCATTCGCGCCGCTGGCGATGACCCCGCCGAGTACGGCGAGGTCACCTACAAGATCCCCGAGCGCGCCTACACCGCCTGGCCCGAGCACATCCGCACGGCGTTCACCGCGGCGCGCACCGTCCGCACAGGGAAGGCCACCTTCAAGCTGACGCTGACCAGCGCGGAAGGAGGTGTGTGATGACACTGCGCATCGTCACCGCCGATGAGCGGCTGTCCTCTGCGGCCAACAAGACCACCATCGCGCTGTTCGGGCCGTCAGGTGTCGGCAAGACGACCTTGCTCAAGCACCTGCCGGAGCGCGAGACGCTGTGCATCGATCTCGAGGCGGGCCTCAAGTCGGTGCAGGACTGGCGCGGCGACAGCATCCCGGTGCGCTGCTTCGAGGACGCCATCGACGTCGCCTGTCTCGTCGGCGGGGTGAGCCCGGCCGCGGGCGACGGCACGATGTTCTCCCAGGTCCACTATCAGCACCTGGCGAAGCAGCATCCTGACCTGGTGCAGCTGATCGCCGGCAAGTCGGTGGTGTTCCTGGACAGCATCACCGACCTCACCCGCCAAGCGATGGCCTGGGCCAAGACACGGCCGGAAGCCTTCTCCGAGAAGAGCGGCAAGCCCGACATTCGTGGCGCCTACGGGTTGATGGCCCGCGAGGTGATCGGACTGCTGAAGCACCTGCAGCACGCGCCGGGCAAGACCACCATCATGGTCGGCATCCTGGAGAAGGTGACCGACGAGTTCGGCCGCGTCACCTGGCAGCCGCAGATGGAAGGCGGCAAGGCCGGCCGCGAGCTGCCCGGCATCGTCGACCAGGTCATCTCCATGGCGCTGTTCACCCGCGACGGCGAGGGCTGGCGCCACGACCCCGACAAGGGGACCGAGCGTCGCCTGGTCTGCCGCTCCGGCAACAGCTTCGGCCTGCCCGCTAAGGACAGGTCCGGCCGGCTCGACGAGACCGAACCGCCCGCTCTCGCGGCGCTGCTGCGCAAGATCAACGCCACCCCCCTCCCCACCCATCGTAACTGAGGAACACCGTCATGTTCGACATGAACGACGCCGAGCTGCCGCGCGGCACCGACCCGATTCCCGATGGCAGCTTCGCCCCCGTGGCTATGCGCATCCGCAAGGGCGGCCACGACGGCCAGGGTGACTTCGACCGCGGCCTGCTCAAGCCGACCAAGACCCCCGGCAGCGATGTGCTGATGCTGGACTGCGAGTTCACCGTGGTGGCCGGTCCGCTGGCGCGGCGCAAGTTCTGGCAGACCTTCACCGTGGTCGGCGGCAAGGTCGACGAGCAGGGCGTGTCGATCGCCTGGAAGATCAGCAAGGGCATCTTCCGCGCCATGATCGACAGCGCCTGCGGCCTGGACCCGCAGGACATGAGCGAGGCAGCGCGGGCCAAGCGGGTGTTGCGCGGTCTGGCAGATCTCGACGGCATCACCTTCGCGGCCAAGATCATGGTGGAGGCGGCGTCCGACCCGCGCTACCGGGACAGCAACAAGCTCGAACGCGTGGTGCTGCCGAACGAGCCGGACTACCGGCGCATCATGGCCGGCGAGGCGATGGCTGCCATCCCCAGCCAGCAGCGCGCGCCACGGGCCGCGCCGGCGACCGGCAACGCGACGGCCGCGGTTTGGGCAGCACCCGCCGCAGCCCCGGCGGCCACGCCCACCCCGTCCTGGCAGCGTCCCGCGGCCGCAGCGCCGGCGGCATCGCCGCCGCCGTCCACCCCGGCACCCCAGTCGGCCTCCGGTGGTCCGTCCTGGCTGAACAGCTGAGGCGGCTCATGTCGTGGCGCGCAACCGATGGCAGGGGGACGGCAGGCAAGGGCGCAAGGCGCGCGCCCTGCCACCCGCGCGTCCCAGCCCGCCGCGCCTCCCGAATGCGGTCCGCCTGCTCTGCGCCCTCTGCACCCGCGAGGCCCGCGGCTTCGGGTTCATGTGCGATGGCGCGTGGTCGGCGGGCAACAGCGTCGGGTTCTGCTCGATGCGGTGCCTTGCTGCCGGCGGCCCAAGGGTCGGGAGGCAGAACGGCGTGATCGACAAATCCCGCATGGAAACGCAGGCGATCAAGGACGCCCGCCGGTTCTTCGCCGAGGTGCTGACGGAGATGGGGCTCCTGGCTCCGTTCCACGACCGCACCCCGGCGGAGATCGATCGGATCATCGAAGCCTGCGTCGACGGCTTCCAGGACTCAATGCAGCGTCAGGCCGCGGCACGCGACCCGATCGACGACGCAATTCCTTTTGATTGAGGGGACAGCACCATGAGCACCGGTGAATTCCGGCGTGTTGCCCCCCGCGGCCCTGGCCTTCCGATCCAAATCCACCTTTGCAGGGGGACCACATGCTCGACCTGAGCCACGGGTCCGGCTTCGTCTATGGGCGACAAACCGGTCCTGCCGGCCGCGACGTCACCACACGGATCAACACCCACGTCGATGCCGTGCTGGTCGACCACAACCGGCGGCAGCGACCGCGGGACTATCTCGGCGGCAGCCGCGTCGGCGAGGAATGCGCGCGCAAGCTGGTCTTCGAGGTCACACGCACGCCGAAGGACCCCGGTGGCGAATTCGACGCCGGCATCCTGCGCATCTTCGAGGCCGGCCACCAGTTCGAGGCGATGACCATCGGCTGGCTGCGCAGCGCTGGCTTCGACCTGCGTGACCGCGGCGCCGATGGCGGGCAGTTCGGATTCAGTGTCGCCGGTGGCCGGCTGCGTGGCCATGCCGACGGTGTCATCGTCGCCGGACCCGATGTCGGCATCCGCTGGCCGGCCCTCTTCGAACACAAGGCTTTGGGCGCGAAGTCCTGGAACGAGCTGGTCAAGCGCGGGCTGCGCCAGTCCAAGCCGGTCTACTTCGCCCAGGTGCAACTCTACATGGCCTACCTGGACCTCGATGTGGCGCTGCTCACCGCGCTGAACCGCGACACCCTGGTGCTGCACCACGAGGTGGTGCCGTTCGATCCCACCGAGGCGCAACGCCTGTCCGATCGGGCCGTCGACATCCTGCGCGCCGCGGCGGCGGGCGAACTGCCGCCGCGCATCGCGGCCAACCCCGACTTCTACCTCTGCCGCTTCTGCCCCTACGCAACCCGATGCTGGGAGACCGCCGCATGACTGACATCACCCCCTCCAACACCCAGCACAAAGCCATCACGGCGATCCGGGATTGGTTCCAGTTCGGCACCAAGAGCCAGCAGGTGTTCAGGCTGTTTGGCTTTGCCGGTACGGGAAAGTC
>JANPIH010000253.1:0-31741 GCA_031424895.1 Rhodospirillales bacterium | reverse complement strand
TCAGGTAGGAGTAGCTGTAGGTGTTGTCGAGGCAGAAATCATAGGTCTCGACCGAGCCGCCGCCGGGGATATGGATGGGCGGGTGCGGCGTCTGCAGCACGTTCGGCCACAGGTTCACGTGGCGCAGCTTGGTGTAGCGGCCGTTGAAGGCGAACGGCTTCTTCTCGGTCCAGGCGCGGATGATCAGCTCGTGCGCCTCGGCGTATTTCTCGCGCGTCAGGCCCGGGATGGTGCCGTAGCAGTAGTTGGTGTCCATCGAGGTGCCGACCGGGAAGCCGGCGACGAAGCGCCCGCCGGTCATGATGTCCAGCATCGCGAATTCCTCGGCAACCCGGATCGGCGGGTTGTAGAGGGCGATGGAGTTGCCGAGCACGACGACGGCGGCGTTGCTGGTGCGGCGCGCCAGCGAGGCGGCCATGATGTTGGGCGAGGGCATCAGGCCGTAGCCGTTCTGGTGGTGCTCGTTGATGCCGACGCCGTCATAACCGAGCTGGTCGGCGTATTCGAGCAGGTCGAGATAGTCGTTGTAGACGTCGTGGCATTTCACCGGGTCGAACAGCGCCTGGTCGATGTCGACCCAGACGGAGCGGTTCTTCTCGCGGAAATCGTCGGGCAGATGCGGCCAGGGCATCAGGTTGAACCAGGTGAACTTCATGGGTGGGTCCTCCTCGGGTGCGTCTGTCGCGCGGCGTTCTGGGGGAGCGTGCGGCAAACGGCGGGGGACGTCCAGACGGAAGAGGTTTCGTGGGCGTGGCGAGGCGGCTAGGCTGGGTTTGGTCCGGCGCATGACCGGATGGTGGGAAGGAGAACGAGCCATGGCGAATCCGGGACCTCTGTCGGGGCTGCGGGTGGTGGAGTTCGCGGGGATCGGGCCGGGGCCGTTCGCGGCGATGCTGCTGGCGGACATGGGGGCCGATATCGTTCGGATCGACCGGCCGGGAACGGCGCATCGGGCGACGGATGTGACGCTGCGGGGGCGACGGCTGGTTCAACTGGACTTGAAGAAGGCTGAGGATGTGGCAGAGGCGCTGACGTTGCTGGACCGCGCCGAGGTGCTGATCGAGGGGTTCAGGCCCGGTGTGATGGAGCGGCTGGGGTTGGGGCCGGAGGTGGTGCTGGGGCGCAATCCGGCGCTGGTGTACGGGCGGATGACCGGCTGGGGGCAGGAGGGGCCGCTGGCGCAGGTGGCGGGGCATGACATCACCTACATCGCCGTGGCAGGGGCGCTGGGGGCGATCGGGGGGAAGGACAAGCCGGTGCCGCCGCTGAACCTGGTGGGGGATTTTGGCGGTGGGGCGCTTTATCTGTGCATGGGCGTGTTGGCGGCGGTGATCGAGGCGCGGCGGAGCGGGCGCGGGCAGGTGGTGGACACCGCGATGTCCGATTGCGTGGCGAGCCTGACCTCGCCGTTCCACGGTATGATGGCGGCAGGGGCGTGGAAGCCGGAGCGTGAGGCGAACATGCTGGATGGCGGGGCGCATTTCTACGGGACGTATGAGTGCGCGGATGGTGGGCATATCGCGATCGGGGCGATCGAGCCGCAGTTCTATGCGCTGCTGCGCGAGCTGGCGGGGCTGGAGGATGCGGCGTTCGACAACCAGCGCGATCCGAAGGCGTGGCCGGCGCTGCGGGAGAAGCTCGCGACCGTGATCAAGACGAAGTCGCGGGCGGAGTGGGATGCGCTGATGGGGGCGACGGACGCCGTCGTGGCGCCGGTGCTGTCGCTTGCGGAGGCGCCGGGCCATCCGCACAATGTGGCGCGGGGCACCTTTGTGCAGGTGAACGGGGTGACGGCGCCGGGCCCGGCGCCAAGGTTCTTCGGCACACCTTCGGCGGTGCGGGGGAACCATGCGACCGCGCCGGCGGATGTCGCGAAGGCGTGGGGCGGCTGAAAAATCCGGGGTTCGTGAGGGGATCGAGTTGAAGGGCGCGCCGAGCGTTGGTGCGCTTGGCCCAGCGGGACGATCATCCCTGGTCGAGCAGTTGCAGTGCCGGCCGGAGTGCGTCGATGGCGCCCATCGAATTGGGCTCCAACATCAGCTGGGCATGGCTGATGCCCTGGCCGGCGAGGGTGCGCAGGAACGCGGCCAACTGCTCGGGCGGGCCGATGAAGGGGGCGCCGAGGGTCGCGCGGATGCGCCTGATCCATTCGCCGGTGGGCTGCCCCACCGCGCCCGGCAGGTCGACCAGCATTGTCACGGTGCGCTGCAAGGTGGCGGGATCGCGCCCCGCCTTCCCGCAGGCTGCGTCGAGCGCGGCGAGAGCCGGGGCCAGTGTTTCCGGTCGGTAGTAGCCGTGCCAGTAGTCCGCGTACTGCGCGGTCAGCCGTAGCGCCCTGGGACGGTCGAAGCGGGCGCCGATCATGATCGGCGGGCCATGGGGCCGAGGGCCGCGGGGGAGCAGTTCGCACCGTTCGGCGGCGTAGTATTTGCCCTGGAAGTCAACCGCCCCCTTGTGCAGCAGCGGATGGATGATCTGCAGCGCCTCCTCGAACCGGCTCACCAGGTTCTCGAAGGGGTAGCCGAAGGCCTTGTATTCCGGTTCGTGCCAGCCTGCCCCGAGGCCCAGGATGAACCGGCCGCCGCTGATCTCGTCGATCGTATCGGCGGATTTCGCCGTAAGTGCCGGGTTGCGGAAGCTGGTACAGGTGACAAAGGTGCCGAACTCGATCCGCGAGGTGGCTGCGGCAAGGGCAGAAACCAGGGGCCAACCGTCCCAGCTGCCGTGGGTGGGACCGTCCGGGCCGTCGAGACGGAACAGCAGGTGGTCGTTGACCCAGAGCGAGTCCACACCCGCCGCTTCCGCGTGCTGGGCGAAGGCCTTAAGGTCGGACCACCGCGGCGTGCGGCCGTCGAACCAGTCCTCCATGGTCGGCACAACGATTCCGACCTTGAGCGGACGGGCATTGGAGTGTGCCATTTGATCCCCCCGATGAGCAACTCCACAATGACACACCGCCGGCTGGGATACAATCGCAACTAGATACGATTGGGATTCGTTATAATGGGTGGGACGATGGTGATGGCGATGGGGCCGCGGGTCTTGGGGACGTCGTGGGCCGTGCGGGGCAATGCGGCGACGGAAGCAGCGGAGGTAGCAAAGGCATGGGGCGGGTAGGGCGCGCCACACTCGCCTATTTCGCGGCGATCTTCGCGGTGGGGTTTGCGCTGGGGGTGTTGCGGGAGTTCGTGGTGCGGCCGCGGCTGGGGAGTTTTGCGGCGATCATGGCCGAGGCGCCCGGGATGTTACTGGCGTGCTGGGTGCTGGCGCGCTGGGCGGTGGGGCGGTTTGCCGTGGTAGCGTTGGGCGATCGCCTGCGGATGGGGTTGCTGGCGTTCGCGCTGCTGATGGTGGCGGAGCTGGCGGGGGCGATGGGGTTGCGCGGGATGGGCGCGCGGGAGTGGGTGGGGCAGTTCGCGACACCGCCCGGCTTCCTGTCGCTGTCGCTGTTCGTGGCGTTCGCGGCGATGCCGCTGATCGTGCGGAGATAGAAAAAAGCCGGAGCTTTCGCCCCGGCTCTTCTGTTCGAGGGTCCAGGGGGCTCGGCCCCCTGGTTTTCTTCCGTTGCTACTCGTTGCCGAAAATCACGGTGCCGGACGCGGCGAACATGCCGCCCACGCCGTGGCAGACCGAGACCTTGGCGCCGGCGATCTGGGCATCCGCCGTGCCACGCATCTGGCGCACGCTCTCCTGCAGCGCGAACATGCCGTACATGCCGGTGTGCGTGTAGGACAGCCCGCCGCCGTTGGTGTTGAGCGGCAGCTTGCCGCCCGGGGCGGTGTTGCGATCCCAGATGAACTGCGCGGCTTCGCCCGGCTTGCAGAAGCCGAGGTCTTCCAGGCCGTAGAGCGGCAGGTGGGCGAAGGCGTCGTAGATCATGAGGTGGTCGACGTCGGCGTGCTTGATGCCGGCGGCGTTCATGGCGGTGGGGCCTGCGACCTTGAAGGCGGCCGAGGAGGTGAAGTCGCGCATCTGCGAGATCATCGGGGTTTCCACCGATTCACCGGTGCCGAGGATATAGACCGGCTTGGTCGGGAAATCCTTGGCGCGGTCGGCGGAGGTGAGGATCAGCGCGCCGCCGCCGTCGGTGACCAGGCAGCACATGAGCAGGCGGAACGGATAGGCGATCATGCGGCTGCCGAGCACGCCCTCGACGGTGGTGAGGTCGCGCATGCTGGCGCGGGTGTTCTGCGACGACCATTCGCGCTGGATGACTGCGACCATCGCGAGGTGTTCCTCGGTGAGGCCGTAGGTTTTCAGGTAGCGCAGCACCGGGATGGTGAACATCGACGGCGGGCCGGCGGGGCCGTAGGGGGCTTCGAACTGGCCGGCCAGGGCGGCGGGGTTGGGCGCCGGGCGGTTGAGGCCGATGCGGGAGTTGCCGGATTCGCCGTGGGTGATGAGCACGGTCTTGCACAGGCCGGCGCTGATGGCGGCGGCGGCGTGGCGGACGTGGATCATGAAGGAGCAGCCGCCGACGCCGGTGCCGTCGATGTATTTCGGGACGATGCCGAGATAGTGGGCGACATTGGTGGGGCTTTCGCCGGCGCAGGCGATGCCGTCGATGTCGCTGACCTTGAGGCCGGCGTCGCGTATGGCGTTCAGCGCGCAGTCGGCGTGGAGCTGGATGTTGGACATGCCGGGGATCTTGCCCAGGCTGGTGGTTTCGGCGGCGCCGACAACGGCGATTTCGCGGGGTTTCAACATGGAATTACGCCTTTGCCGGACGGAACAGGGGCAGCGAGATCTCGTCGTCGATCTTCTCGAAGGTGACCTCGACCGGCATGTCCAGCACGAGCGCCTCGGGGGTTTGCGGGCAGTCGACGATGTTAGTCATCATCCGCACGCCTTCGTCGAGCTCGACCACCGCAATGGCGTAGGGGGCGGTGAAGCCCGGCGGCGGGCGGTGGTTGATGATGTAGCTGTAGAGGCGGCCGCGGCCGGACGCCTTCACCACGCTGATGTCGGTGCTGCCGGTGCCGGGCACGAACGGGCGGGGCGGGAAGTAGCACTTGCCGGTGGCGTTGTCCTTCTGGAGCAGGAGTTCGCCGCGGGCGCATCCTTCCCAGAAGAATTTCGTCTCGGGCGTTGGCTGCGGCCGGGGCCGCTTGGGGGCGTCGGACATTGGGGCGTTTCCTCCGTTGCGAATGGTCAGCCGGCTTGGGCGCGGTACTTGTCGCGCAGCGCGGCCTTGTAGAGCTTGCCGGTGGGCATGCGGGGCAGGGCGTCGGTGAAGTCGATCGACTTCGGCACCATGTAGCGGGCGACGCGGGTTTTCAGGTAGGCGGTGAGTTCGTCGGCCAGCGCCTGGTCGGGCGCGATGCCGTCGGCGGGTTCGATGACGGCCTTCACCTCCTCGCCTAGGTCGGA
This sequence comes from Rhodospirillales bacterium, assembly GCA_031424895.1. GTDB lineage: Bacteria > Pseudomonadota > Alphaproteobacteria > Acetobacterales > Acetobacteraceae > CAMDGX01. The sequence continues at coordinate 26,371 of JANPIH010000253.1, read as the reverse complement.
GCTGGGAATGCCGATGACGGCGGCATCGCGCACCTTGGGGTGGGTGACCAGCACGTCCTCGATCTGCTGCGGATAGATGTTCACCCCGCCGGAGATGATCATGAAGGCCTTGCGGTCGGTCAAATAGAGGTAGCCGTCGGCGTCGAGATGGCCGATGTCGCCGAGCGTGGTCCAGGTGGGGTGAGCCGGGTGCTGTGCCCGTCGGGTCTTCTCGGGGTCGTTGTGGTAGGCGAAAGGAAGCGTATCGCGTTCGAAATAGACCAGGCCGTCCTGGCCCGGCGCAAGCTCGGTGCCCTCGTCGTCGCAAATGCGGATGATGCCGACATTGGCGCGGCCGACGGAACCGGGGCGCTCCAGCGCCTCCTGGCTGGTGATGACGGTGAAGCCGTTGCCTTCCGTGCCGCCGTAGTATTCCGTGATGATCGGGCCCCACCACTCGATCATCTGCCGCTTGATCTCCACCGGGCAGGGGGCGGCGGCATGGATGGCGTGGGTGTGGCTGGACAGGTCGAACCTCGCGCGGTCGGCCGGGTCGAGCTTCAGCATGCGCACGAACATGGTGGGCACCCACTGGCTGTGGGTGATGCGGTGGCGCTCGATGGCATCCAGCGCCTGGACGGCATCGAAGCGCGGCATCATCACCACGGTGCCGCCGAAGCGGTGGGTGGCCATGCAGAAGGCGAGCGGGGCTGCATGGTAGAGCGGCGCGGGCGACAGATAGATCATGTCGCGGTGAAAGCCGTGGTCGAGGAAGCGGTCAAGGCCCGGGAAGGCCTCGGCGATACGGGCATCGACCAGGGCGCGCTTGACGCCCTTGGGCCGGCCGGTGGTGCCGGAGGAATACAGCATGGTGTCGCCAAGCCATTCCTCGCCCACGGGGGTGGCCGGCATCGGTGCCACCAACTGCTCCAGGCTGTCATAGCCCGGGACGGTGCCGCCGATCATGAGGCGCAGGGTGCAGGCGGGGATGAGGGCGGCGAGTGAGATCGCCGTCTCTGCACGGTCGAGCGAGGTGACGATCGCCTTGGCGCCGCAGTCGCCCACGATGTAGGCGGCCTCTTCGGGGGTCAGGTAGCGGTTGATGGCGGTGATCGTGAGGCCGGAGCGGATGGCGGCCCACATGACCACGAAGTAGTCGAGCCGGTTCTCCATCAGCAACGCCATGCGGTCGCCTCGGCGCAGCCCCTTGTGGTGGAGGAGCTGCGCCAGACGGTTCGACTGCGCGTCGAGGTCGAGATAGGTGAGCGCCTCGCCGGTGTCCGAGCGGATCGCCGCCGCGCGGTCGGGCATGGTGGTGGCGTGCTCGCCGGGAAACATCGCCCCGGTCATGCGCGCCGAACCAGGCTCCTCCCGTGGGGCGGCGCCCGACATGGTCAGTCGAGGTCCTTGCCGTTCATGCCGGCATTCAACCGCGCCTTCTTGTGCAGCTCCATCATCGTCGGGCCGAGCTTCGAGGGATCGTTGATCGGGGTCGCCTCCGGCCCGCGATGCCAGCCCTCGGCGATGGCCAGCAGCCCGCCACCAGCCTCCACGATGCGGCCGGTGAAGTCCTGGGATTCGGCGCTGGCGATCCAGACGATCGGCGGCGAGACCAGGGCCGGGTTACGCGCGGCCTTCTGCTCCTCGCTCATTTCGCGCAGGCCCTCGGTCATGCGCGTGAGGGCCACCGGGGCGACGGCGTTCACGGTCACGCCGTAGCGCTTCAGCTCCCGCGCGGCGATCACGGTGAACGCGGCGATGCCTGCCTTGGCCGCACCGTAGTTGGTCTGCCCGGTGTTGCCGTAGATGCCCGACACCGAGGAGGTGTTGATGATGCGGGCGTTGACCGGGCCGTTCATGTCCTTGGACTTGTTGCGCCAATAGGAGGCGGCGTGGCGCGCCGGGCCGAAGGTGCCTTTGAGGTGGACGGCGATCACCGCGTCCCACTCCTCCTCCATCATGTTCGCCAGGACGCGGTCGCGCAGGATGCCGGCGTTGTTGATGAGGATGTCGAGCGTGCCGAAGGTGTCGATGGCCTGGTCGATCATGCGCTTGGCGCCCAGGAAATCCGCGACGTTCTCGGTGTTCACCACCGCCTCGCCGCCAGCCTCCTTGATGGTGCGCACGACTTCCTGCGCCGGCGTCTCATCCTTGCCGGTGCCGTCGGTGCCGCCGCCAAGATCGTTGACCACGACGCGGGCGCCGTACTTGGCCAGCATGATCGCATGCTCGCGGCCGATGCCGCGGCCAGCGCCGGTCACGATGGCCACGCGGCCGTCCAGGAATGTCGCCATATTTTCGTTTCCTCACCGGGTATGGATGCGCCCCGGGTGCGTCCCGGGGCGATAACGCATGGAGTTTGCTCCGCGGCCCGCGATGAGTCTAGGCTTGGCCATCCCGCCGGAACGCAGCGGGAGGCAGGGGTGAAGCGGCCATGAATTTCGACTTCTCCGAGGAGCAGCTTCAGCTGCGCGACCAGGCGCGGCGGTTCCTGACCGAGCATTCGACATCCAAGCGCATCCGCCAGGTGCTGGACGGGGTGGCACCCTACGACCGCGCGATGTGGCAAGAGATCGCGGCCATGGGCTGGCTTGGCGCGGCGGTGCCGGAGGAATACGGCGGTGCCGGGCTCGGCCATGTCGGTTTGTGCGTGCTGGCCGAGGAGCTGGGCCGGTCGCTGGCGCCGGTGCCGTTTTCGTCGAGCGTCTATCTGGCGACCGAGGCGCTGCTAGTGGCCGGCAGCGAGGCGCAGAAGGAGGAATTACTGCCAAAGCTGGCGGCGGGCGAGCTGATCGGCACGCTGGCCTGGGCGGAGGGCGTGGGCAATCCTGCGCCGGAGCGGATCAAGGCGAGGGTGAGCGGCGGCAGGCTGACGGGGGCGAAGTGGCCGGTGCCAGATGGCGGGGTGGCGGACATCGCCATCGTGGCCGCGCGCGACGAGGCGGACCGGACCGTGCTGGTGCTGGCCCGGCTAGGGGGTGCGGGCGTCCATCCGGAAACACTGTCGACCGTCGATCCGACGCGCGAGCAGGTGAAGCTGTCGTTCGAGGGTGTGTCGGTGGAGGTGCTGCCCGGCGACGGGTGGGCAAGCCTGCAGCAGGTGCTGGAGCGGGCCGCGGTGCTGACCGCGTTCGAGCAGGTGGGGCTGGCGCAGGCGTGCCTGGACATGGCGGTGGCGTTCGCAATGGAGCGCCATGCATTCGGGCGGCCAATCGGCTCGTTCCAGGCGATCAAGCACAAGCTGGCCGATGTCTACGTGGCCACCGAGCTGGCGCGGTCGAACGCGTATTACGGGGCCTGGGCGTTGACCGCGGGCGCGGCGGAGTTGCCGCTGGCAGCGGCGAGCGCGCGGGTGAGTGCGTCGGAGGCAGCGTGGCTGGCGGCGAAGGAGAACATCCAGACGCATGGCGGCATTGGCTTCACCTGGGAAATGGACTGCCATCTCTACTACCGGCGCGCGAAGCTGCTTGGGCTGACCCTGGGGTCGGCACCGTGGTGGAAGGATCGTGTCGTGACCGCGCTTGAAATCCGCAACGCCGCCTGAGGAGGACGACATGGACTTCGAAGACACACCCGAAGAGGCCGCGTTCCGCACCGAGGTGAAGGCATTCCTCGCGGCCAACGCGGAGCCGAAGAAGCGCGGCGCGCCGCCTTCGCGCAGCCGCAACGTGGGGCCGGAGGAACTGGCGCGGGCCAAGAAGTACCAGGGGGCGAAGGCCGCTGCGGGGCTGGCCGGGCTGACATGGCAGAAACAGTGGGGCGGGCGCGAGGCGCCACCGATCTTCCAGGTGATCTTCAACCAGGAGGAGGAAGCCTACTCGATCCCGCGCGGCGTGTTCGAGATCGGGCTGGGCATGTGCATCCCGACCATGATGGCCTATGCCACGCAGGAGCAGCTTCACCGCCATGTGTCGCCGGCGCTGCGCGGCGAGGAGGTGTGGTGCCAGCTGTTCTCCGAACCGGCCGGTGGTTCGGACGTGGCGGCGGTGCGGACGCGGGCGGAGAAGAACGGCGACACCTGGACGATCAACGGGCAGAAGATCTGGACCTCCGGCGCACAGTTCTCCGATTTCGGCATCATGGTGACGCGCAGCAACCCCGACGTGCCGAAGCACATGGGGCTGACGTTCTTCTTCCTGGACATGAAGTCGCCGGGGATCGAGATCCGGCCGATCAAGCAGGCTTCGGGTGCGTCGCACTTCAACGAGGTGTTCTTCACCGATGTGAAGATCCCTGACAGCCAGCGTCTGGGCGCGGTCGGGCAGGGCTGGCGGGTGGCGCTGACCACGCTGATGAACGAGCGGCTGGCGATCGGCGACGTGCCGCGGCCGGACGTGGAGGATTTGCTGGACCTGACGCGCATCGTGGAGTTGGACGGGGAGCCCGCAGTCCGCAACGTGGCGGTGCGCGAGAAGATCGCGGACATGCATGTGCGCAACCAGGGCCTGAAATACACGCGGTTCCGCACCATGACGGCGCTGTCGCGCGGGCAGACGCCGGGGCCCGAGTCCTCCATCGGCAAGCTGGTGAACGCGGCCAAGCTGCAGGAGATCGCGAGCTTCGGGATGGACCTGCTGGGCTCGGCCGGCGTGGTGATGGACAAGGAGCTGGCGCCGATGAACGCGCTGTTCCAGGAGGCGCTGCTGGGTGCTCCGGCCTCGCGCATCGCGGGCGGCACGGACGAGATCCTGCGCAACATCATCGCCGAGCGGGTGCTGGGGCTGCCCGGGGATATAAGGGTGGACAAGGATATTCCGTTCAACCGGCTGCCGACGGGAAAGCGCTGATGGAGAAGCGGGTCTTTGGCCGGACGGGGCTGAAGCTGGGGGTGCTCGGCTTCGGCTGCGGAGCGGTGGGCGGGCTGATGGTGCGGGGATCGGCGTCCGACCAGGAACGGGCGGTGGCCCGCGCCATCGAGGCGGGCGTGAACTACTTCGACACCGCGCCCGACTACGGCTCCGGCGAATCGGAGCGTGTGCTGGGGCGGGTGCTGCGGGCGTTGAAGGCCGACGTGGTGGTTGGCACCAAAGTGCGGCTGCGCGAGGCGGTGCCGGGCAGGATCGGTGCGGAGATTTCGGCGTCGATTGAAGCGAGCCTTTCGCGAATGGGGCGGGATAGCGTTGACCTTTTCCAGTTGCACAACCCGGTCGCACCAACGGGCACGCCAGCAGACCTCTCGGTGGCGACTGTGATGGACGAGGTGTTGCCGGCCTTCGAACGACTGCAGGCGGAAGGCAAGGTTCGCTACCTGGGTATCACGGCCATCGGCGAGGCTGGCTCGATGCATGAGGTGGTGGCGTCCGGGCGGATCGATTCGGCGCAGGTGCCGCTGAACATGCTGAACCCGAGCCCGGTGCGCGGGCTGCCAAAGGGGTTTCCGGCCAGCGACTACCGGCTCCTGATGCTGCGGGCGCGGGAGCACGGCGTCGGCGTGATCGGCATCCGCGTGCTCGCGGCCGGAGCGCTTGCGGGGCTGGATGGGCGACATCCGACGGCGATGCAATCGGTGCCGCCGATCGGGTCCTCAGCGACGTACGAGGCCGACCTGGCCAATGCGCGCAAGCTCCTGCCATTGGTGCAGGAGGGATTTGCAGGGTCCCTTCCGGAAGCGGCCATGCGGTTCGCAATCAGCAACGACGCCATGACGACGGTGCTGGTGGGGTTCTCCGATCTTGACCATCTGGAGGCGGCGATTGCGGCCTTCAGCAAGGGGCCGTTGGGACCAGAGGCGCTGGCTCGGGTGACGCAGCTGCAGGCGCGGATTGGGGTCGCGACTGCGTTAGAATGAGTTTCACCCGATTGTAGGTTCGCTCGCTGATGCCACCGCCGGGGCGACCGGATTGTCAATTCATGTTGCGCTGTCGTCTCAGTAAAATCGGATACTGCAATGCGTTTCTACTTGGGGCTGCAACTCCCATAGCCCCAGGTGTGGGACAGTTTTGGCCATCTATATTAGCCCCTGGAATGATACGACGGGTCGGCCTTTCCGGGGGTTGATGTCAAGGAAAGAAGTGGTTCGGTTTCTCGATACAACGCTGTGGTTCCGGTGAGTGGATTGCCCGCCGGTTGATACGCATGTGGTTTCGATGGCGTAGGGCTACCGGAGCGGCGCCACCGCAGCGATGCCAGGATCATGCTGCCACCCGAGAGGGCAGGTGGTCGAAGCCAGGGGCCAACCTTCTTTAAAGGCGGTTGGTATCGCGCGCCGGGCTGGCTGGCGGCGGCGCGCGAAGCAAAGAGTCATGCCGGCCGCCGTCGACCGATTCTTCATCGTCGACATCAACGACGGGTGGTAGGAGTCGGGTCTTTGACCCTCCTCGACGCTGCGGCCAGCGCCAGCAGGGGAACGATGATCCACTGCATGATCGGCGTTGCGCCAATCTCCGTCCACGGGACAAGCGGCATCGCGTCGGTGTAGGTCCATGTCCGTCTAATGATCGCATTGCTGTATTCCGACCAAGCAGTATAGGCTAACCCGAACGCCATCACGCATGCAGCAACAGCCCAGGCACCTTCTCTGGGCCATCCTGCACGACCGAGAACTGCGAGCCCGCCAGCCAGTGCCGAAGCAGCGATTGCAAGATCGCCGGCGAAGCAATGAAAAGTGGCAAAGGCTATCTGCTGCGGGGGAGCTTCGTGCCACAGCGTAAACAATGGCAGTTGCGCCACTTCCCAAATGGCGTGCCCCAACAGGCTCACGAGAAGATAACGCCGAATGGATGTCAGCCACGAGTTGTCATTCACTCGAGATGCAGTCCTGCTTCATGGTTTGCCGCCAGATCGAGGCGGAGAAAGGGGGCTGCCGCGATGTGGGGGATGGCCATGACCACGGTGATGGAACAGGTGCAGCACGGGACAGAGCAACAGCAGCAGGTATGGCAACGCGCCCAACACGTGCGCTGTGTGTTCCATCAACAGGTAGAAACCCAGGATGATCAGCAAGCTGCAGATGGAAAGGCTTGCCGGGTTACGCCACCACGACGGTTCTGGCTGGTCAGACATCGGGTGCCTCTCCTCAATCATGCACTCAGCCAAGACGATTGTGGCGGCGGATCGGGCCGCCGCCACTGCTGACGTGGTTTACCGTTCGTGCATGTGCATCGCGAACAACTCGTCGGCCGCTTTCTTCTGTGCATCGGTGAGCACTACGTAGAGGGTGCGGGCCGCCGTCGCGATCGCGCGCGTGGTCTCCAGCCTGGCGGTCAGCATCTGAACCATCTGGTCGGCATGGTCGGGGAAGCTCGCGCTTGCGCCGGGCGTGGGACGACCACCTGGCGCTCCGCCTGGCATTGGTCCGGGCTGCATCTGAGCGGGCTGCCCCTGACCGGGCTGCCCCTGACCGGGCTGGATCGGCATGTTCGGCGTCTGCCCACCCATCAGCCGGCCGCGCATGGCCTCCATGCCGCGTGCTTCGCTGCGCAAGACATCCGCAAAACTGTTCCAGGCGGCCATCTGCGCATCGGTGATCTGCAACTCGGTGCGCAGAAAGGCGATGCGCCCCTCCACGCGCCTCGGCGCCAACATGCCCATGGGGCCGTCCATCCGGTCCATGCTGCGCTGGGCCATCATGCCGCGCATCATTGGCATCATGTTTTGCATCATGGCGCCCATGTCGCCGCCCGGCATCCCTCCCGCGCCGCCGCGGCCCATCATGCTCATCCCCACGCCAGGAGGCTGACCGGGTGCGCTGGCTGCTGGAGCCGCCGGTGCTGGAGCCACCTGTGCGGGAGCGGCAGGGGCGGCAGACTTGTCGGCGGGATGATGGGCGGAATGACCATCGTCGCCTTTGGTCGACCCTTGAGGCGAGGGCTGGGTCTGCACCTGGGGTTGCAACGGGGCCTGCCCCTGGGCCCGAATGGTCGCCGGCGTCGCCGCGATGGCGGCGGCGAGCAGTGCTGCGGGCAGAATCGGGTTGATCCGGTTCATGGTGATGTTCCTGTTGATCGAGATGACGGCACGACACGTGGCCGGTTGCTGGGTGGCAATGCCGGTGCCATTGCGACCGACCCCGCTTATCGGACGGTGCGACGGAAGTGCCGCTCCCTAGTGGATAGAATCCGGTGGATAGAACCGTCGCATTCTATCCACTAGGTTGATTGTGTGGGGCGGTTGAACAAACACTTGGAAGGCAAGTATTTGGATCGCACCACTAGCTGACATCGGCATAGCTGACTTCGGTCATCATGCCGGTCGCCATGTGAAACAAGTTGTGGCAGTGCAGCAGCCAGCGACCTGGATTGTCGGCGTCGAAGGCAATGGTCACCGATGCGTCGACTGGCACCAGCACGGTATCGCGCACCGCGCCCGCGAGCCTGCGGCCATTGATGGCGACGACCTGGAAGTGGTGGCCATGCAAGTGCATCGGATGAGCCATCGGACTGCTGTTTACCAGGTCGACCTCGATACGGTGGCCGGTCTTGACGCGCAGCTTCTGCCGGTTCTCCCAGGAACGACCGTCCAGGGTCCAGGTGTAGGGCATCATGCTGCCGGTCAGGACGACCCGATGCCGGCTGTCCGGCCGACGGTTCGCCAATGGGGCGACGGCGGCCAGGCTGGTTTCCAGCGACAGGTCGATGGGGCCGACCGCCGCGTTGGCCGAGTTGGCGACCCGGGTGACGGTTCCATCCGGCGTGGCGAGGATAATGCCGGTGCGCTGGCAGTCGCCCTCGCGCTGGGCGGTGATTGGGAATGCACCACCGCCCGCGGGCATCGTCAGCAACAGGTCGACCCGCTGCCCCTGGGCCAGAGGCAGGCGTCGCAGTTCCAGCGGTGCCACGCGGTTTCCGTCCACCGCCAGCAGGCGGCCGCGCAACGCACCGAGCTCGATCCAGAAGGCGGTCGAGGTGGCGCCGTTGATCAGCCGCAGCCGGACGCGGCCAGACCGCTCGGTGCGAACGACCATCGGGTCGGCGAAGGTGCGGTCGTTGGCGAGGTAGGCGTCATACTCGAAGTCGTTGAGGTCCATCGCCGCCATGCCGTGCCGCCCGTGTGTATCCTGGCGGCCATGCTGCGCCCGGCCTGGGGAGGCGGTCGCGCCGTGGTTCATCCCGGCACCGCCGGTGACCGTGGCCAGCACCTCCGCCGGGCTGCGAAACGAGAAATCGTGCAGCAGCACAGTCACGTCCTGCGCGTCGAGGCTGGCATCCTCCGCGCTGCGCACGATCAGCGGCGCGGCCAGCAATGCCTGTTCCTGGAGTCCGTGATGCGAGTGCATCCAATGCGTGCCGGGCCGGGCGGGGAAGTCGTAGCGCTGTGTGGCACCCGGTGCGATTGGGGCGGCATAGCCAGTGTCGGTGACACCATCCTGAGTGGGCGGTGGGGTCTGGCCATGCCAGTGGATGATGGTGGGCTCGCCAGTTAGGTTCAGAACGTCGAGGGTGAAGCGCTCGCCTGGTTCCAGGACGGTTCCACTTTGTCCATCCGGCCGATGCAGGCCGAAAACTGAGGCCGGCTTGCCGTTGACTACGATAGTGCGCCTGTCGGCAACCAGCTGGTGTGGGGCGGTGGCGGCCAGTGGGGCAGGCATGCCGGCAGCGAGGCCGGCCGCAGAGACGGACGCCAACAGGCGCCGGCGAGTATATAGTGCGGACATGTTGATGGTCGATCCTTGAAGGGGTCGGATGCGGCGGTGGCACGCGACGCAGGACCGGCGTCGAACGCCAGGGGCGCATCGAGCCGAGAAGGCGCGCGACGGCCGACGGACGTGAGGCCGGTCAGGTGTTCCTTCGAGGGGGTGGAGTCACCGGTAGGGCCTCAATACCTGCAGGCACCGTCATTGCATGACAAAGGAACGCGTTCTCTGTGCCCATCCACACGAAGGCGGTGTACGGATCTGTTGTCAGGGCTATGCTCAACGCGGGGCACGCTGCCGCCATGCAGCACGCACGACCATCGTGGTGGGGGCAATCCGTGGGTGACGACCCACGATCGACACCATCGGCCAGCTCCGCCGATACTTGTGCGGTCGAGGGGCCTTGATCATGCCGTTCGTGGTGATGGCCCGCAGGCGCTGCATGGGCCGAGGCAGGGTGTACATCGATCTGATCAGCCAGCGCACGAGACGCGGTGAAGGCTGCGCCCGACAGCAGTAAGGCGAGCACTCCGACGAGTGCCGCGATCCTACCCAGTTTGTGCCTCCAGCGCATCCGCACCTGACTACCTCGTCATTCGAGCCATCGTATCGACCAGTTCCTCGATCTTCTGTCGCTGCCCATCGACATCGCCGCTGGTGAAGGCGTCGGCGACGCAGTGGTCGACGTGGTTGCGCAGGATCTCTGCTTCCACCCTATGCAGCGCCGCTCGCACCGCATTGATCTGGGTCAAGACGTCGATGCAATAGCGGTCCTCCTCCACCATGCGGTGAAGGCCTCCCACTTGGCCCTCGATCCGCTTCAAGCGGGTCAGGACTGTCTTTTTCGCTGTGCCGTTCATGCTTGTTTTATACCCCCCAAGGGTATATGCGTCAAGCCAAGTTGACGTCGGTGACGACCCTGACCCAGGAGAGCACGACATGAGCGGACACCAGCAGCACCATCATCACGGACAGGGAGCGCGCACCCACGATTGCGGGCACGTGCATGGCGAAGTTGAAGAACTGATGGCAACCGACCCGGTTTGCGGCATGAAGGTGGACCCGGCGACGTCCAAGCATCGCGTGGAACATGAGGGCGGCACATTCCATTTCTGCTCCGCGTCGTGCCGCGCCAAGTTCGTGGCGGATCCGCAGCGTTACTTGGTTCAAAAGGCGGCCACGCCCGCCGCACTGGCGGCCGAAGGCGCCATCTACACCTGCCCCATGCATCCTGAGATCCGCCAGGTCGGTCCCGGCAGCTGCCCGATCTGCGGCATGGCGCTGGAACCAGTGGAGATCACCGCCGAGGCGGGCCCTAACCACGAGCTCGTCGATATGACGCGGCGGTTCTGGATTGGCACCGCGCTGACGTTGCCTGTGGTGGCGCTCGAAATGGGTGGGCATATCTTCAACCTGCATCATCTGGTCAGCCCGGTGGTCTTGACATGGGTGCAGTTCGCCTTCGCCAGCCCGGTAGTGCTGTGGGCAGGCTGGCCGTTCTTCCAGCGTGCCTGGGCCTCGCTGGTCAGCCGCAACCTCAACATGTTCACCCTAATCGCGATCGGCACTGGTGCTGCTTATCTCTACAGTCTCGTCGCCACCTTCCTGCCGCATGTCTTTCCGCCCGGCTTCCGCGCTGCCGATGGCAGTGTTGCGGTGTATTTCGAAGCCGCGGCCGTGATCACCGTGCTGGTTTTGCTCGGCCAGGTCCTGGAACTGCGGGCGCGCGAGCAGACCGGCGGTGCAATCCGCGCCTTGCTGAATCTCGCCCCCAAAACCGCACGGCGCATCACTATCTCGGGCGAGGATGAGGAGATCCCGCTCGGACATGTCCAGGCGGGCGATCGGCTGCGTGTCCGGCCTGGCGACGCCGTGCCGGTGGACGGAGTGGTATTGGAGGGGCACGGCGCTGTGGACGAATCCATGGTCACCGGCGAGTCCATGCCCCTTGCCAAGGAACCTGGCAATAAACTGGTCGGCGGCACGGTGAACGGCACGGGTGCCCTGGTCATGCAGGCCGAGAAGGTGGGCGCCGAGACCATGCTGGCGCGCATTGTCGCCATGGTGGCTGAAGCCCAGCGCAGCCGGGCGCCGATCCAGCGCATGGCGGATACTGTCTCGGGATACTTCGTCCCGCTCGTGATCGCGATCGCGGTGCTGGCCTTCATCGCCTGGGCCATATGGGGCCCGGCGCCGGCGCTGGCCTATGGGCTGATCGCCGCGGTCTCGGTGCTGATCATCGCCTGTCCCTGCGCGCTGGGCCTCGCCACGCCCATGTCGATCATGACCGGCGTGGGCAAGGGTGCCACGGCCGGGGTGCTGATCAAGTCGGCCGAGGCGCTGGAGCGGATGGAGAAGGTTACCACCCTGGTGGTCGACAAAACCGGCACGCTGACCGAGGGCAAGCCGCGCGTGGTGGCGGTGGTCCCCGTTGCGGGCATCACTGAGCCCGACCTGCTGCGCCTGGCCGGAAGCCTGGAACGCTCCAGCGAGCATCCGCTTGCGGCGGCCATTGTCGCAGCGGCGCAGCAAGCCGGCGTTCCCCTGGAGGAGCCGCAGGACTTCGCCTCCGTCACCGGCCAGGGCGTGACCGGCAACGTGGCTGGAAAGCGCGTGGCACTGGGCAATGCGCGGATGATGCAGGCCGAAGGCGTCGACGTCACCAGACTGGCGGCCCAGGCGGACGCATTGCGTGGCGACGGTGCCACCGTGCTGTTCGTGGCCGTCGATGGCCAGGCAGGCGGCGCAATTGCCGTGGCCGACCCTGTGAAAGCCTCCACCCAGGCAGCCCTTGACCAGCTGCGTCAGGATGGCATCCGGATCGTGATGCTGACCGGCGACAACGCCACCACCGCCCAGGCGATCGCCCGGCGGTTGGGCATCACCGATGTCCAGGCCGAGGTGATGCCCGAGGACAAGCACCGCATCATCCGTGACCTGCGGGCCAAAGGGGAGGTGGTGGCCATGGCGGGCGACGGCGTGAACGACGCCCCCGCGCTGGCCGAGGCGGATGTGGGAATTGCCATGGGCACCGGCACCGAAGTGGCCATGCACAGCGCCGGTGTCACGCTGGTGAAGGGCGATCTCATGGGCATCGCGCGGGCGCGCACGCTCAGCCGTGCCACCATGCGCAACATCCGCCAGAACCTGGGTTTTGCCTTCATCTACAACCTGGCCGGCGTGCCGCTGGCGGCAGGGGTGCTGTATCCGAGCCTTGGGCTGCTGCTCAGCCCGATTGTCGCCGCGGCGGCAATGGCGCTCAGCTCCGTCTCGGTCATCGGCAACGCGCTGCGGCTGCGCGGGCTGCGGCTCTGACGGCACAACAGCAGGCAGCCCGTCCATTTGTCTTTACCTCGGGCACGGGCTGCACTATGCGGCCGTGGGAAGTCCATGAAGCTCCATCGCACCATCCACCTGTGCTTTTGGCTATCGACCATCCTGCTGATGGCGGCGGGAGTGCTTGCGCCCAGCGTGGCGTGGGCTCATCCGGGGCATGGCGAGGAGCGTGGGCAGTCCCGGCTCATGGCTTTCCAGGCGTCATTCGGAACTACGTCGCCTGATGTCGATGAAGACCCGGCCAACGCCTTGCTGCAAGGCGACGATCCGCAGGCGGTGCATCCGGCAACGCTCGCGGCACAGCCGGGCGGGGAGCGTGGCTGTGCCGGGGCAGCATGCTGTGGAACGGGCCACGGATGTTGTGTCGCCTATCTGCCCGGTTGGGACGATTCCCCGCCGGCACCCGCGGACAACCGCCTTGCAATCGCCCTCGGCGATGCTCCGCCAGGTCGTGGCGCGCCCAGGTTGCCGGAGCCGCCCAGACCCTTCCGCTGATCCATTCCCCGCGCCCTGACATGGCGCGGCGCCTTGCCCTGGACAGCTGGATGAGGTTTCCACATGACTTGTGTTCGTTTGCCGGCCCTTTGGGCTGCCGTATTGCTTGCCGCCCTCGTCGCGCCAGCCGTGGCGCACGAGGGACACGACCACGACGCCCCGCCTGCACCGCAGTCAACCGCCTCGGCACCGCGCGCGGAGACAGCGTCCGACACTGTCGAACTGGTGGTGATCGCCCGGGGTGGCGAACTTGAGCTTTATATCGACGACTACCGAACCAATGCGCCCATCGAGAATGCGGCGGTGGAGGTCGAGACCGCAGCCGGTCCAGAGGTCGCCAAACCGGAGGCCGGTCAGCCCTATCGGCTGGCAGCTCCTTGGGCGCTCAAGGCGGGGCGCCATGACCTTGTCGTCACGATCATGGTCGGCACGATCCTGGAGGTGCTTCCGGTCACCTTGACGATCCCCGAAGCACCACCGACGCCGGCGAAAACCTCGTCTGGTATCGTCAACACCGCGCAAGCGGCGGTCGGCGCTGCGTGGGCACACGTGCCTGACGGGCCGGCCGGTTTAGGCATGGGCTTCGGCGCGGGCGCGCTGGTGACATGGCTGTTGCTGCGCCGCCGGCGAATGGCCTTATCAGTGGCTGTTTTAGCACTGCTCGCCGCCACGACGTCGGTGCAGGCCCAGGTCGCGCCGGTGGTGATACGCGACCAGGCCCAGCGTCTGCCCGATGGCAGCCTGTTCGTTCCCAAGGCGAGCCAGCGCATCCTGGCACTGCGCACCGAGATGGTTGGGGCAGCGCGGCACGCACGAACCGTGGAACTGCCCGGGCGCATCATCCCGGACCCCAATGCCAGCGGCTATGTGCAGGCGGCGATCAGCGGCCGGCTGGCGCCGCCACTGGGCGGCTTCCCACGCCTCGGCACCGCGGTGCGGGCGGGTGACGTCCTGGCGCTCGTCACCCCGCCGTTCCAGGCGATCGATGCCTCGAACATCCGCCAGCAGGCCAGCGAGATCGACCAGCAGATCGCCATCGTCGAGCGTCGTTTGACGCGCCTGCGCACCCTGAGAGAGATCGTGCCGCGCACCCAGGCGGAGGATGCGGAAACCGAGTTGCGCGGCCTGCGGGAGCGACGTGCCAGCCTGGATCAGGTGCGCCGCGAGCCGGAACCGCTGGTTGCACCGATCGACGGCGTGGTCGCGACCAGCACCGCGGCGGCCGGTCGCATCGCCGATCCTGGCACGGTCGTGTTCCAGATCGTCGATCCGCGGCATCTGTGGGTGGAGGCGTTGCAGTTCGAGGCGCTGGGCCAGCCGCGACAGGCAAGCGCGCGACTGCCGGGCGGACGGGCGGCGGCGCTGGAATTTCGTGGTTCCGGGCTGGCCGGCACGGGCCAGGCGATCCCGCTGCACTTTGTCATCACCGGCGATCTCACCGGGCTGCGCGTGGGCCAACTGGTGACCATCGTGGCGGAAACCGAAGAGGCGCAGGAGGGGATGGCCCTGCCGCGCTCCGCCGTGCTGCGTGGGCCGAGCGGGGTGGCCATCGTCTATGAGCATAGCGCCGCCGAACAGTTCCGCCCGCACGAGGTGCGGACCGCGCCGCTGAACGGCGATCGCGTGCTGGTGGTGGCCGGGGTAAAGCCGGGCCTGCGCATCGTGACGCAGGGCGCCGAGTTGTTGAACCAGATCCGCTGAGGCACCGAGAATGTTCACGTTCCTGGTCACCCAGTCGCTGCGCAATCGGTTCCTGGTGCTGGCGATCGCGCTGGTGCTGCTCGGCTATGGCGGCTTCATCGCCACCCGCCTGCCGGTGGACGTCTTTCCCGACCTCAACCGGCCCACTGTCACGTTGATGACCGAGGCCGAGGGCTTGGCGCCGCCTGAAGTGGAGCAGCTCGTAACCTATCCGATCGAGACGCAGATGAACGGTCTGCCGGGCGTGTCGCGCGTGCGCTCGGTTTCCGGCGTTGGTCTGTCGATCATCTATGTCGAGTTCGACTGGGGCACCGACATCTACCGCAACCGCCAGCAGATCGCCGAGCGGCTGACGCTGGTGCGCGCCCAACTGCCGGCCACCGCCGTGCCGCAGATGGGGCCGATCTCGTCGATCATGGGCCAGATTGTGCTGGCCGCGGTCACCGCGCCCGACGGTGTCTCGCCCATGGAGGTGCGCGAGGCGGCCGATTTCATCATCCGTCCGCGTCTTCTGACCATCCCCGGCGTGGCCCAGGTGATCCCGATCGGCGGCGAGGTGCGCCAGTTTCGCGTGGCCCCGAACCCGGCCGCGCTGCGTGCCCTTGGCGTGACGCTGGAGCAGGTGGAGCGCGCGCTCGCCCAGTTCGGGACCAACACCGGCGGCGGCTATGCCGACCAGCACGCCCGCGAATACCTCATCCGCAATATCGGCCGCACCCTGAGCCTGGAGTCACTGCGCCAGCTTGTCGTGGCGAACGCCGACGGTCGCGCGATCCATCTGCGCCAGGTGGCGGAGGTCGATTTCGCCGCTCGGTTCAAGCGCGGCGAGGCCGGCTACATGGGCAAGCCCTCGGTGATCATCTCCGTCGAGAAGCAGCCCGACATCGACACGGTGCGCCTGACACGCGAGGTCGAGGCCGCGCTCGCCGATCTATCGCGCACGCTGCCCTTGGGCATCCGTGCCGACAACATCCTGTTCCGCCAGGCCAACTTCATCGAGACCTCGATCGGCAATGTGCGCACCGTGCTGCTGGAGGCCACCGCTGTGGTCGCGGTGATCCTCTTCGCCTTTCTGCTGAACGCCCGCACGACGGTGATTTCGCTGACCGCGATCCCGGTGTCGATCCTGACGGCCGTCATCGTCTTCCACTTCGCGGGCCTGTCGATCAACACCATGACGCTGGGCGGGTTGGCGATCGCCATCGGCGAACTGGTCGATGATGCGGTGGTCGATGTCGAGAACATCTTCCGCCGCCTGCGCGAGAACCGCGCGTTGGCCGAACCACTGCCGGTGTTCAACGTGGTGGTGGCCGCCAGCCAGGAAGTTCGCTCCGGCATCGTCTATGCCACCATGATCATCGTGCTGGTGTTCGTGCCGCTGTTCGCGCTGACCGGCATCGAGGGGCGCCTGTTCGCCCCACTGGGACAGGCCTACATCATCTCCATCCTGGCCAGCCTGCTGGTGTCGATCACGCTCACGCCCGTGATGGCCTTCTACCTGTTGCCGCGCATGCGCCGCCTGGAACATCGCGAGGGCGCGCTGGTGCGAGTGCTCAAACGCGGCAACGCGGCGATGCTGCGCTGGGCGCTGCCGCGGCCGCGACGCCTTTTGGTTCTGGCGGGGTTGGCGGTACTGGCGGCCGGAGTGGGCGCGAGCCAGTTGCCGCGCGCCTTCCTGCCGCCGTTCAACGAGGGCACCCTGACCATCAATACGGTGTTCCACCCCGGCATCTCGCTCGCGGAGTCCAGCCGCGTCGGCCTGATCGCTGAACGGCTGATCTTGCAGGTTCCGGAGGTGAAGGCGGTGGGCCGCCGAACCGGTCGCGCCGAACTCGACGAGCATGCCGAAGGTGTTCATTCATCGGAGATCGAGGTGGACCTGCACCGCAACGGGGAGAGAGGGGCGGGCCGGGGCAAGGATGCCATCATCGCCGACATCCGCGACCGTCTGGCGGTGCTGCCGATGGCGGTGAATGTCGGCCAGCCGATCTCGCACCGCCTGGACCACATGCTGTCCGGCGTGCGCGCCCAGATCGCGGTCAAGATCTTCGGCGAGGATCTCGACACGCTGCGCATCAGCGCCGAGACGGTGCGCAAGCGCCTGGAAGCGATTCCAGGCGTGGTCGATCTCCAGGTGGAGAAGCAGGTGCGCATTCCGCAGCTTGAGATCAGCATCGACTATGACCGCGCCGCCCTCTACGGGGTGCAGCCGGCAATGGTCACCGAGCAGTTGGAGCGCCTTTCCAACGGCCGCCTGGTGTCGCGCCTGGTGGACGGCAACCGGCGCTTCGATGTGGTGGTGCGCCTGCCAGATGCGGTGCGGACCACGGAAGGCCTGGCCAACCTGCTGATCGAGACGCCGCATGGCTGGGTGCCGGTGCGGGCCATCGCCGATGTGCGCGAAACCGATGGTCCCAACCAGATCCTGCGCGAGAACGGCAAGCGCCGCCTGGTGGTCTTCGCCAACGCCGCCGGGGGCAGCGACATGGCCGCGATCATCGCGGCCATCCGCACGGACCTTGCAGGCGTTGCGTTGCCCGAGGGCGTGTTCATCAGCCTGGAGGGCACGTTCCAGGCGCAGGAAGAAGCGAGCCGCACCATCGCCGCGCTGTCGGTCGTCTCGCTGCTGATGGTCTTCGCGATCCTGTACAGCCGGTACCGCTCGGCGGTGTTGGCCATGATCATCATGGGCAGCGTGCCGCTCGCCCTGATCGGCAGCGTGATCGCGCTGTGGCTGGCGGGGCAGCCGCTGTCGGTGGCCTCGATGATCGGCTTCATCACTCTCACCGGCATCGCGGCCCGCAACGGCATCCTGAAAATCAGCCATTACATCAATCTGGCTGTGCACGAAGGAATACTATTCGGTCCGGACCTCGTCGTCCGCGGCAGCCTGGAACGGATGACTCCGGTGCTGATGACGGCGCTGTCGGCTGGCGTCGCCCTGGTGCCGCTGATGATCGACGCCTCCGCGCCCGGCAAGGAGATCCTGCACCCGGTGGCCGTCACCATCTTCGGCGGCCTGATCAGTGCGACGTTGCTCGACGCCGTCCTGACCCCAACCCTGTTCCTGCGCTACGGCGAGCCCGCTCTGCGCCGCCTGACCGAGGCGAACGCGTTGATGCCGCCGGCCACCACCGCGGCTGCCACCAGTTTCTGACAATCATGGAGACACCCATGTCCCGACGCGCCTTGCTGGCCCTGTTTCTCCTGTTCCCCATGTTCGCCGATGCCCACGAGCCGCGTATCGGTCCGCGCGGCGGCGTGCTGGTCGATGCCGGCCCCTACCATGTGGAGGTCGTCGTGGCCGCTGCCACGCTCGACGTCTTTGTAAGCGACGCGCAGGACCGGCCATTGCCGGTCTCGGGCTTCCGTGGCACGGCAATAGTGATCGCGAATGGCAAGCAGCATCGGATACCGTTGAGCGCGATGCATCCCGACCGGCTCTCGGGCCAGGCGAGCCTGGTGCCGGGCCAGGGCCTGAAGGGCGCCATCCAGCTGACTGGCCCCGACGGCAAGACAGCCACGGCCAGGCTGGAGTGACGGCTGACCGACACGACACCCCGGTGGCCCTCAGCGGCGAAGACGCGCAACGACCTCCCGCGCCATCGGCGCCAGAGCGCTGTCGGGGAACGGCGACACCGAGCTGACATTGATCTCGCACAGCATGTAGGTGTCGGCTCCGTCCGGCCGTTTGGCGCCGAGCAGGAAATCCGCATCCCACAGCACCGGCAGGTCGGCACGCGCCAGCCCGGTCGCGGCCAGAAGTTCCGCGACCCAGCCGCCCTCCATCAATCGGCGCAGGTGCTGGAAGCGCGGATCGTCGGCATCTGAATACAACCGCGGCCCGGCTGGCGGCGCCGCGTCAGCCTCCCTACCCGGTGAGGGCGACGGCGGGTGCAGGGCATTGATCGCCTGGTAGCCGAAGCCCTCGATCCGCTCGCCGACCAGGTAGCAGCGGATCATTCCCTCCGGCAGGCGGGCGGCGAATGGTTGCTCCACCATCATCCCGCCATCGGCGAAATAGCCGGCACAGCGCTCGAGGAAAGCCGCCAGCGGCAGTACCTCCTCGGCGCTGTCGCGCGGGGCATGGCGAACACGCACTTGCATGTCCGGGCCGGGTTGGCCCTCGCCCGCGCGCTCGATGCGCCAGATGCCGATGCCGCTGTGGCCGCGGTTCTGCTTCAGCACCCGCGCCTCGCCGTCGCCAAGGCGTTGCGGCAGAGCCGCGGCCAGGGCATCGTGGCTGCGGTACAGCCGGATGTCGCCGCCCCAGGCCATCTCGCGGGTGAGGTGCAGCACCTCCTTGGTGCCGATCGCCATGATGGCGCGCGGATGCGCACTGACGAGCACGCCGCGCGCGGCGATCCGGGCTAGCAGGGCATCGAGGCGGCGACGGTCGCGGCCTTCGTGGATTGGGTTGACCCAGACCAGCACCGCCGCGCAGCCGCCAAGTTGTGCCTCCACTGCGTCTTCGGCCTCCTCGGCATAGACGCTGGGTTCCGGTGCCAGGCCGGCGGCTGCAAAGGCCGTGGCGGTGGCGGCGAACCGACCGGAGCCCAGCGTGGCGCCGTCGCGCTCAAACTGGTCGCCGCGCCACAGCAGAGCAACGCGGGGAGGGGTGGCGGTCATGCGGGTGTCCTCAAACTCGGGGTTGGGCCATCAGGGCCGGGATAAGCTGTATGATGCCAGGGTGGAGCGCGATGCAGGCCGCTGCGCATAGCGCCAAGATGCGCGCTGCACTTAGCCGCACCCCCTACCAGCGCCACCCCGGCCATAGCCGCCTGCGACGACGCACAGCGGTCGAGCTTAATCCAGACTGGCGCCTCGAGCGACAATGCCCCACGAAAACCGGCCCCGTGCGGACAGACAGCACATGCAGCCGGACCAGACTGCAAGGTTGAGAATGAAGCTTACCACGCCCGCACAGAGGTGGCTCGGGAACTTCGGACCTCTTTGTTCTTGCTCGCCGTCGCGCTCCTACGCCTCGCCCGTAATGCGGGGCAGGATGTGGGCGAGCACTTGGCGCGCGAGGGTTTCGGGGGGGGATTGGCCGTCCAGTGTCAGGTCGGGGGATTCGGGGGGTTCATAGGGGCTGTTGATACCGGTGAAGTTGGGGATTTCGCCTCGGCGGGCGCGGGCGTAGAGGCCTTTGGGATCGCGGGCGGCGCAGAGGTCGAGCGGAGTGTCCATGAAGATTTCGACGAATTCGCCGGGGGCGAGCATTTCCCGGACCAGGCGGCGTTCGGCCCGGTAGGGGGAGATGAAGGAGGCCAGGACGATGAGGCCGGCCTCGACCATGAGTTTTGCCACTTCGCCGGCGCGGCGGATGTTTTCCACGCGGTCTCGCGGCGTGAACCCGAGGTCGCGGTTGAGGCCGTGGCGAAGGTTGTCGCCGTCGAGCGCGAAGGTGTGGCAGCCGGCGTGGTAGAGGTGTTGTTCCACCAGCTTGGCGACGGTGGTTTTGCCGGAGGCGGACAGGCCGGTGAACCAGAGCACCAGGGGGCGCTGGCGCAGGGCGACGCCGCGGGCCTGTTTGTCGACCGGGTAGGCTTCGGGGTGGATGTTGGTGGCACGGCGCAGGGGGTGGGCGATCATACCGGCGGCGGCGGTTCGGTTGGTGTCGCGGTTGACCAGGATGAAGGCGCCGGTGGCGCGGTTGGTGGCGTAGGCGTCGAAGGCGAGCGGGGTGGCGGCCGCGAGGGTGCAGAGGCCGATCTCGTTGGCGGAAAGCGTGGTGGCGGCCTCGTGGGCCTGGGTCTGCGGGTCAAGCCGGTGCTTGATGGTGGTGACGGAGGCGGTGGTCCAGGTGGTGCCGAGGCGCATCCGGTATTGCCGGCCGGGCAGGAGGGGGGCGTCGTCCGTCCAGAGCAGGTGGGCGGCGAACTGATCGGCGACGTTCGGGCGGGCGGTGGGGGGGGCGAGCAGGTCGCCGCGGGCGCAGTCGAGCGGGGCGGCAACAACGAGGGTGACGGCATCGCCGTCCTGGGCTTCGGGCTGGTCGCCACCGGGCCCGAGGATTCGGGCGAGGGGTGCGGTGGCGCCAGAGGTGGCGACCGTGACCGGGTCGCCGAGCGCGATGCGGCCGGAGGCCACGGTGCCGGCGAGGCCGCGGAAGGTTTCGTCCCGGCGGTTCACCCATTGGATGGGAAATCGGAATGGTTTCTCGGTGGCGGTTTCGTCGATCGTGATGGTTTCGAGATGGTGGAGCAGGGTCGGTCCGGCGTACCAGGGGATGCGCGCGGAGGGGTGGGCCACGTTGTCGCCGTGGCGGGCGCTTAGTGGGATGACGACGAGATGGGGGATGGCGGCGAGATGGGGGATGGCGAGGGCTGCGGCCATGGCGCGGGCTTCGGCGGCGATGCGCTCGAAAACGGCCTGGTCGAAGTCGAGCAGGTCGAGCTTGTTGATGCCGACGACGAGGTGGCGGATGCCGAACAGGGCGCAAATGGCGGCGTGGCGGTACGTTTGCGGCAACAGGCCGGCGCGTGCATCGACCAGCAGGATGGCGAGGTCGGCGCGGGCGGCGCCGGTGGCCATGTTGCGTGTGTGCTGGGGGTGGCCGGGGCAGTCGGCGAGGATGAAGTGGCGGGCAGGCGTTGCGAAATAGCGCCAGGCGACGTCGATGGTGATGCCCTGCTGGCGCTCGGCCTCCAGCCCGTCGGTGAGGAGTGCCAGGTCGACGTCGGCGCCGGTGGTGCCGTGGCGGCGGGAGTCGCCGGCAAGCGTGGCGAGCGTGTCCTCGGCGATCAGGCCGGCATCGTGCAGCAGGCGGCCGATGAGGGTGGACTTGCCATCGTCGACGGCGCCGCAGGTGAGCAGGCGCAGGAGCGGCTTCTGGGGCATCAGAAGTAGCCCTCGCGCTTCTTGCGTTCCATCGCGGCGTCCTGGTCGTGGTCGATCAGGCGGCCATGACGCTCGCTGGTGCGGGCGATGGCGAGTTCGGCGAGGATTTGCGCGGGGGTTGCCGCACGGCTTTCGTGAGCGCCGGTGAGCGGCCAGTCGCCCATGGTGCGGAATCGGACCCAGAGGGTTTCGGGGGTTTCGCCGGGGGCGAGGGGCATGCGGTCGTCGTCGCGCACGATCAGCGCGCCAGCGCGGCGCAGCACGGGGCGGGGAGCGGCGAAATAGAGGGGCACGACCGGGATGCCCTCGGCGGCGATGTAGGTCCAGATGTCGAGCTCGGTCCAGTCCGACAGCGGGAAGACGCGCATGGTCTCGCCCGGGCCGAGGCTGGTGTTGAACAGGGTCCAGAACTCCGGGCGCTGGCTGCGCGGGTCCCAGGCGTGGCCCTGGGTGCGCGGGGAGAAGATGCGTTCCTTGGCGCGGGACTTTTCTTCGTCGCGCCGCGCGCCGCCGATGGCCGCATCGATGGCGTGCAGGTCGAGCGCCTGCTTCAGGGCTTCGGTGCCCATCGTGTCCATGTGGAGGCGCGAGCCGTGAGTGATGGGGGAGATGCCGCGGGCAAGGCCGTCGGGGTTGGTATGGACCAGCAGGTGGGCGCCAAGTTCGGCGGCGCGGCGGTCGCGGAAGGCGAGCATCTCGGCAAAGTCCCAGCCGGTTGCGATGTGCAGCAGGGGGAAGGGGATGGCGGCGGGGGCAAAAGCCTTCTGCGCCAGGTGCAACAGGACGGAGCTGTCCTTGCCGATCGAGTAGAGCAAAGCGGGGGCGCGGAAGCTGGCCAGCGTTTCGCGAAGGATGGCGATGGCTTCGGCTTCGAGGCGGCGCAGGTGGGGCGGGAGCGGCATGGCGCGGGCTTGGCATTGCGGGCGGGGCGGCGTCAACTCGGCATCTTCATGGAGACGGTGACGATGGCCGACGACAATTGGGGCTGGCGGGCTCGGATCGGGATGTTCATCGTTGGCAACGAGGCGGTGCCGGAGGCGGAGTGGTGGGCGATGGCCCCGCCGGGCGTGTCGGTGCATGCGGCACGGGTGACCGCACCCGCACCCTGGGCGGCGTGGGATGCGGCGCGGTCGGGCGTGGTGGTGGCCGATGATCTGGCACGCGGGTGCCGGCAGCTCGGGGCGATGACGCTGGAGGCGGTGGTGCTGGGGCACAGTTCCAGCTCCATCCTGGGCGGCAAGGGGTGGGACGAGGCGGCGGTGGCGGCGATGCGGCCACTGCTGGCGGCGGGGACGGCGGTGACGACAAACGGGCTCGATTGCCTGGCGGCGCTGGCGGCGCTGAAGGTGGTGCGGCCGTTCGCGGTGTTCCCACCCTGGTTCAACGACACGACGGTGGCCGCGGGCGTGCGCTACTACAGCGAACGGGGCGTCACGCTTGGTGGGCACATGCGCTACGATCCGGGCCCAGGATGGCGCGACCTGGCGCCCGGCGAACTGTATGCGCAGGGGATGGGCTTCGCGCAGCAGATCGAGCCGCTGTATGCACAGATCCGCGCCGCCTGTCCCGCCGGGGCGGACGGGGTGCTGGTCGCAGGGACGGGGTTTCGCTGCGTCGGCATGATCGAGGCGCTGGAGCGGGACCTCGGGCGGCCAGTGGTGACGGCGAACCAGGCGAGCCTGTGGCATTGCCTGCGCCTGGCCGGCGTGCGGGCGGAGGTAGACGGCTATGGCGCGCTGCTGCGATTGTAGCGCGGACGGTTGAGGAGGATGCGATGAGCAACGACGAATACGTGCCGCCCAAGGTCTGGGCCTGGAACAAGGCCAATGGCGGGCAGTTCGCCAGCATCAACCGGCCGATTGCCGGGGCAACGCATGACAAGGAACTGCCGGTCGGCAAGCATCCGATGCAGTTGTATTCGCTGGGCACGCCGAACGGCCAGAAGGTGACGATCCTGCTGGAGGAGTTGCTGGCGCTGGGGCATGGCGGGGCGGAATACGACGCCTGGCTGGTGAAGATCGGCGCCGGCGAGCAGTTCGGCAGCGGCTTCGTGGCGGTGAACCCGAATTCCAAGATCCCGGCGCTGGTGGACCACAGCGGGCCAGCGCCGGTGCGGCTGTTCGAGTCCGGCGCGATGCTGATGTACCTGGCAGAGAAGTTCGGCGCCTTCCTGCCGACAGAGCGCGCGATGCGGGCTGAGTGCCTGTCGTGGCTGTTCTGGCAGATGGGCAGCGCGCCGTTCCTGGGCGGCGGGTTCGGGCATTTCTATGCCTATGCGCCAGTCAAGATCGAATACGCGATCGACCGCTACGCGATGGAGACCAAGCGGCAGATGGACGTGCTGGACCGGCGGCTGGCGGAGAGCGAATTCGTCGCGGGGCCAGACTACACCATCGCGGACATGGCGATCTGGCCGTGGTACGGCGGCCTGGCGAAGGGCCTGCTGTATGGCGCTGGCGAGTTCCTGTCGGTGCATGAAAACACCAACGTGATCCGCTGGGCGGACCAGCTGGCCGCGCGGCCGGGGGTGAAGCGCGGGCGCATCGTCAACCGCACCAGCGGCAACCCCGCCGAGCAGCTTCACGAGCGGCACGACGCGTCGGATTTCGACACCAGGACGCAGGACAAGATCGCCGCCGGGGGCTGAGCCGGCATCCCCTCCGCGGAAAGCTGCGGGCGGGGGTCGATTTTTCGGGAGCCCTCTTGCGTCCGCGCCGTTGGACCCTTGGCCTTTGGATGTTGGGCAGTGGGCGTGGACGATGTAATGGAGCGGGCCGCCGGCGCGCAGGCGGGGGCTTAGCGCCATGCTCATGCTGCCGACGCGCGCCGAACTGCGGCTGCTGGAACGGCCCGATGCTTTCTGGTGGGCCACCGGAATCGAGGACACCTTCATCACCGCGCCGCACCCGGTGACCGGGCGAACGCTGGACGAATACGAGCTGACGGACCACTACCGGCGCTGGCCGGCCGACCTGGACCTGATGGGTGGCCTGGGCGTGGGGTGTGCGCGCTATGGCGTGCCGTGGCACCGCATCCAGCCGGAGCGCAACCGGTGGGACTGGGCGCATGCGGATGCGCCGCTGGAACGGCTGCTGGAAATGGGCATCGCGCCGCAGGTCGACCTGGTGCACTACGGGCTGCCGGGGTGGATCGAAGGGGCCTATCTGAACCCCGACTATCCCGCACTGGTCGCGGAGTATGCGGGGCGGTTGGCCGAGCGGTTCCGCGGGCGCATCCACTGGTACACGCCGCTGAACGAGCCGCGCATCACTGCGTGGTATTGCGGGCGGCTGGGCTGGTGGCCGCCTTATGCCCGCGGCTGGAGCGGCTTCGTCGCAGTGATGCTGGCGGTGGCGCGCGGCATCCAGGCGACGGTGGCGGCGTTGCGGGCGGTCGATCCGCAGATCGTGGCCTATCACGTGGACGCGACCGACCTGTATGAGGCCGCCGAGACGGCGCTGGAAGGGGAGGCGCTGCTGCGCCGGCGGATCGTGTTCCTGGCGCTGGACCTGGTGGCCGGGCGGGTGGACGAGGCGCATCCGCTATGGGGCTGGCTGCGCGGGCACGGCGCGACGGAGCCGGCGTTGGCCGTGTTGCAGGCGGGCGGCGTGGCGCCGGAGGTGATCGGGCTGAACCTGTACCCGCTGTTCACCCGCAAGCGGCTGCTGCGCGACGGGCGCGGGCGGCTGCGCATCCGCATGCCCTACACCGAGGACGGGCTGATCGAGGGCGTGGCACGCCAGTATCACACGCGCTACGGCGTGCCGATGATGATCTCGGAGGTGGCGACCTCCGGCTCCGTGGCGCGGCGGCTGGGCTGGCTGGCGCGGTCGGTCGAGGCGGTGCGGGTGGTGCGGGCGGAGGGGGTGAAGCTGGTTGGCTACACCTGGTGGCCGATGTTCGCGCTGGTCACCTGGGCGTGGCGGCAGGGGCGGCGGGACGTGGCGCAGCATTTGTTGCAGATGGGGCTGTGGGATTTGGATGCTGGGCTGGAGCGGGTGGCGACGCCGTTGGTCGATGCCTATTGCAGCCTGGCCGGATCGGGAGTTTCGCGCGTCGGGTTGCTGGGTGCGCCGTCGGCGCCCGGCAGCGCGGCGGGCTGAGGAGGCACGATGTTCCGAAGTTTCTTTCTGGCGGGGTTCGAGGGCTCGACAGGGTTCAACCGCCATGGCGATTGGTTCGACCAGGTGGTGGCGACCGGGCATGACCTGACGGTGGACGCCGACTACCGCGATCTGGCCGACCTCGGCATCCATGCGGCGCGCGAGACGGTGCGCTGGCCGCTGGTGGATCTCGGCGGCGGGCGGTTCGATTTCTCGACGGTGGAGCCGTTCGTGACGGCGGCGCGGCGGCATGGCGTCGAGGTGATCTGGGACCTGTTCCACTACGGCTTCCCGGAGGGAATCGACCTGTTCGGCGAGGATTTGCCGCGCCGCTTTGCCGAAT
>JANPIH010000252.1:0-4115 GCA_031424895.1 Rhodospirillales bacterium | reverse complement strand
GCGACGAAAACGAGGAGCCGCCCGCAAACTGGCCGAGGCACCGCGGCGACTACACCTGCAATGGGCAAACCTCTTTGCAACTTAACTTCGCGCCTTTGGGGCTCGCCCCCTGGCGGGTCTGGGCGGAGCCCAGCCTTTCCTATCCTGCCGCCGCTCGCTTGCGCGCCCGGAGCACCTGTGATGTTATAGTATTACAATCTAGGCCCAACCACCGCGGCCCCGACCGGACTGGAGTTCCCCCCATGCCCCTCACCCGCCGCGCCGCCCTCGCCACCCTCCTCGCCGTCCCCCTGGCCCGCCCCACCCTCGCCCAACCCGCCCCCATTCCCGTCGTCGCCAGCTTCTCCATCCTCGCCGACATGATCCACCGCATCGGCGAGGACCGCGTCGCCATCCGCGCCCTCGCCGGCCCCAACCAGGACCTGCACGGCTTCGAACCCCGCCCCTCAGACCTCCAGGCCGTCGCCCAGGCCCGCATTCTCGTCACCAACGGCCTCGGCCTCGAAGGCTGGTCCGACCGCATCGCCAAGGCCGCCGGCTTCAAGGGCGTCGCCGTCGTCGCCACAAGCGGCGTCAAGCCCCTCAAGACCGCCCACACCCACGCTCACAACCACGGCCACGCCCACGGCGCCTTCGACCCCCACGCCTGGCAAAGCATCGCCAACGCAAAGCTCTACGTCGCCAACATCCGCGACGGCCTCACCGCCGCCGACTCCGCCCGCGCCGCCGCCCACACCGCCGCCGCCGCCCGCTACACCGCCGAGCTCGACGCGCTGGACGCCGAAATCCGCGCCCTCCTCGCCCCCATCCCCCGCCCCCGCCGCCGCGTCGTCACCTCCCACGAGGCCTTCGCCTATTTCGGCGATGCCTACGGCGTCGACATGCTCGCCGTCGCCGGAACCTGGCGCGACGCCGAACCCTCCGCCCGTGAACTCGCCGCCCTCACAGCCCAGGTCAAGCGCCAAAACATCCGCGCCCTCTTCCTCGAAAACGCCGGCACCGGCACAGCACTCCGCGCCCTGGCCAGCGAAACCAATATCGCCATCGGCGGCCGCCTCTACGCCGACGCCCTCTCCGAACCCAACGGCCCCGCCCCCAGCTACATCGCCATGATGCGCCATAACGCAACGCGGATTGCGGAAGCTCTCAAGTAAGAAAGCTGTTCTTTTTTGGAAAAAAGAACCAAAAAACTTTCATGACTTCAGACCGCACTCAACAAGGATAACACTGTGCAAATGTGAAAAAGTCTTTTTGCTTCTTTTTCTCCAGAAAAAGAAGGTTCTTGCTTCCTCACTCCCCGATATTGACGCCACCCTCCGCCTGAGGCGCAATCCCTCCCAAGCGGAGGACCCCACCCCATGTGCGACACCATGGCCGCCACCGGCGCGGCCACCACCACCGGCTTCACCTTGTTCGCCAAGAACAGCGACCGCGAGCGCAACGAGGCCCAGTTCCTCGAAATGCTCCCCGCCCAGGACTACGGCCGCGGCGCCGTCGTCCGCTGCACCTACGTCGCCATCCCCCAGGTCGCCCGCACCCACGCCGTCCTGCTTTCGCGCCCCTTCTGGATCTGGGGTGCGGAGATGGGCGCCAACGAACACGGCGTGGTCATCGGCAACGAGGCCGTCCACCCCCGCGCCCTGCCCCAGCGCAAAGCCACCCTCATCGGCATGGACCTCCTGCGCCTCGGCCTCGAACGCAGCACCACCGCCGCCCAGGCCGTCCAGGTCATCACCGGCCTCCTCGAACAGCACGGCCAGGGCGGCAGCTGCGGCCACATGTCCAAGCGCTACTACGACAACTCCTTCATCATCGCCGACCGCACCGAAGTCTTTGTCCTCGAAACCATCGGTCGCCGCTGGGCCGCCGAACGCGCCGGCCCCACCCGCGCCATCTCCAACACCTACACCATCAATACGACCATCACGTCCGCATCCCCCGACCTCGAAGCCTTCGCCCGTGCCCAAGGCTGGTGGCAGAAGAACCAGCCCTTCGACTTCGCCGCCGCCGTCACCAACCCCGACAACCCCGGCCTCCCCGGCGCCCGCGGCCGCTGCGCCCGCGCCACCGAACTCCTGACCCGCCAGTCGGGCCAGATCGACTCCGCCACCATGATGGCCAACCTGCGCGACCACGGCGCTGCCGCCGAAAACAACGCCGGCTTCCACCCGCAACAGATCGAAGGCGTCACCATCTGCATGCACGCCGGCGACGGCACCCGCCGCGGCCAGTCCGTCGCCGCCTGGGTCGGCGACCTCCGTGCCGAAGGCGCCGTCCACTGGGTCACCGGCACCTCCGCCCCCTGCACCTCGCTCTTCAAGCCGGTCTTCCTGGACACCGGCCTCCCCCCCCAAGGTGCGCGCCCCGGCGACCGCAACGACCCCGCCTCCCTCTGGTGGCGCCACGAACACCTCCACCGCGCCATGGTCCAGGGCGACTACCCCGCCGCCATGGCCTGGTTCCGCCCCGAACGCGACGCCCTCGAAGCGGACTTCCGGGCCCGCGTCGAATCCGTCCTCGCCTTCCCCGGCCCCGACGGCACCAAGGCCCGCCGCAAGATCGTCGAATCCTGCTGGAAAGATGCCGCCACCGCCGAAACCAAATGGATCGCCCGGGCCAGCGCACTCACCTGCACCAACATCCGACCCACCTTCAAACGCGCCTGGTCCCGCTTCGACAAACTCGCCGCCGACTAGCCCAACCCCGCAGTGCGGAAACGCGAAGCGTGTTCCGCCGTAACTGCTTACCTACCCCCCGGCCGACACGTCCGGTGCTGATCCTTTTCGCCGGCCACATGGCGAATAGCGCGATCACGCGATCGTCGGTGTTGATTGGCGCCGGGAACTGGGTTTATCTGTTGCCCTTAGTGATCGGATGGCCGGGGATATGGAAATGCCGGCTAGCTCCACTTGGCAGTTTCGTCGCTATGCTCCGTACAACAAGCCAACAAAAGTCGGTCTTGGAGAAAAACAATGGCAATCGTTTTTGCGGATACCCAGTATGAAGCAGGCTTCTGGGGAGATGTAACGGTCAACGGCACAAGCATCACTGTCACTAACGTCTACGCCGCGTCGACAAGAGTTGACGGCACTGTCAATGCTATGGGGGATCCGGTCACGATCGGCGATACCTTTACGGGCATTGCCACCGAGTTGGATAGCCCAGGCATCATCGTGTTCAATGTTCTTGGGTTCTTTATTGCCTTTTCAAACACCCCTTTGACCGTATCCCAGCAGATTACGTTCACCAACAATACGTTCGACTCGAACTACATCGTGCCGTGCTTCCTGGCTGGAACCCGCATCCTGACGCGGCGCGGCGAGGTGGCGGTGGAGGACCTTGCGGTCGGCGACGAGGCCGTGACCATGGTGGGCGGCCGCTTCGCGCCCATCACATGGATAGGCAAGCGGGAGCTGGATACGGCGAGGGCGCGCAAGCCGGCTGATGTGTGGCCGCTTCGGGTGCGGGCAGGGGCGTTCGGCAAGGGGATGCCGGTGCGCGACCTGTATCTCTCTCCGGACCATTCCCTGCACGTGAACGGAATGCTGATCCCAGTGCGGTATCTGGAGAACGGCGTGACCGTGGCGCGCGCGCCGATGCGGCACGTGTCGTATTATCATGTGGAACTGGAGCGGCACAACGTGCTGGTGGCCGATGGGATGTCGGCGGAGAGCTATCTAGATACCGGCAACCGTGGCGATTTCGAGGGCACCGACCGCGACCCGGCGCAGGCAGGGGTTGAGGAGGCGGTGGCGCGGCTTATCTGGGCCGAGCAGGCCTGCGCGCCGCTTCATGTGCGCGGGCCGGTAGTGGCCGAGGTTCGGCGGATGCTGGATGCGCGGATCGCCGAAATGGGCCTGCAGGGCCCGTTCGACCCCGAGCTGCGGCTGGTGGTGGATGGGCAGGAGATCCGGCCGCAGCCGTTTGGCGATGCGTGGCAGTTCAATCTACCGGAAAAGGTCGGCGGGGCGCGGCTGGTGTCGCTGGCGCATGTTCCGATGGTCACGACCCACCTTTCCGACGACCGGCGCTGCCTGGGCGTGCCGGTGGTGCGGATGCTGATCGATGGGCGGCCGGTGGCGTTGGATGCCCCGTTCCTGCACGGCGGATGGCAT
>JANPIH010000251.1:0-15432 GCA_031424895.1 Rhodospirillales bacterium | reverse complement strand
GCATGGATGGTGAAGACGGACTTGGACGTATCGATGGCAACGCGTGTAATCTCGGTCATGGACGGCTCCTGGTTCTGCAGCAACGGCGAACTTTGGCACTCGATGCCGTGGGGCCGTCCACCCCAACGGATAAGCGAAGCGACATCCGCCTCCCGCCACCAGTCCCACCCAACAAGAAAGCAGTTCTTTTTTGAAAAAAGAACCAAAAAACTTTCACCCCCAAAAAGCAACGTCATCCTGAACGAAGTGCAGCACCCACGCTCCTTCCGCCCCACCCAAACCAACCCCCCTGCCTACTCCCCCGGCCCGTTCTCAATCGGGGCGGAAGCGCGAATCGCAAACAGGTCAGGCTCGTCCTGGGTCATGTCCGATCTTGCCCCATTCCGCCCCGTCCGAGGAAACCAGCGAAATCGCCGTCTTCCCCGAACACGCCCTGCCCCAAGGCTTCTCCATCGACCGCACCACCCGCGCCCAGCTCCTGCGCATATTCGCCCACCACCGCGAACCAGGCTTGCCAGCCGATTTCGACTAATATCAACCGCCCGAAATGCCAACTCTTCCGGCATTTCGGGCGGTTGGTATCGCGCGCCGGTCCGGCCGGCAGCACCGTGCAAGACAGCGGCGATCTCCAGCCGCCATCGACCCACCCTGCTTCGGTCACAACCAAGGGCGGCTGGTCTCACAGCGCCGCGTTCGTCGTCCGCAGCCGATGCGCCAGTTCGCCCATCACGTACCAAACGAAGTTCGGCGCCTCCTCCACCATGTAGCGGAACTTGCGCCGGTCCAGCACCGCCACCTCGCACTCGTCCACCGCCCGCGCCGTTGCCGTGCGCGGCTGGTCGTCCAGAAGAGATACAATTCCCAGCGCCTGCCCGGGCGCCACGATCTCGATCACCCTTCCGTGGCTCGCGATCTCCACCTGCCCGCTCAGCAACACATACATGTGGTCGGGCCGTTCGCCCTCGCCAAACAGCACGTCCCCGGCGTGATACCGGATCACCGTTCCGACCGACCGGGCAAAAGCCCGGAAATCCGTCTCCGGCTGGGTCATCGACATCTAGCGCCCTCCGCCAATAATGACGTCATTATGACATTTTTGGCTCACTCCCATATCAAATCAAATTGTTCTGACGCCGTCCGCACGCCTTGCTCCCCGCCTCCATCACGGCGCGCAGCATCCTCGTCATGGCCTGGATGGCCAGCCACGCCGAAACCCCCCAAGGCCCGCACCGGCGGCCCCGCCTACACTTCGAAAACAGTCGAACTTGCGGAACACTTTCTCGGCAGCACGTCAGGGTCTTCCTTTATCTGACAAGAAAGAAGTCAACAAAACTTCGTCCGCTTGCGCCGGGGTTCAAGCATCTTCCGCGCACCTCGTGTTCATCACCGCATGCAGCTTTCCCTGCCGGCCCATCGCCGTGCAGGATAACCCACGACCTTCCCGCCGACACCGCACGTGAAAAAATTTTCCTACCCCCCTTGCATTGTCTAACCCGTCATGTTAGATATATCCCCATGACCCTCATGGAACACATCACCCGCATCGTCGAGATGCTGCGCTTCGCCATCGGCGTGCAGCTTGCGCGACAGCTCGGCCTGCCGCGCCCTGTCAGCCTCGAATACCGGGTCCACTCCCCACTCGTTCCGGTCTCGAAGCGTCCGCCCCTCCCCGAGCCCGTCTGGTCCCTGCTCTACCTCCGCCTCGGCCGCATGCTCGCCAGGTTCCACACCCTGTACGAAGCCTGGCGCGCCGGCACCCTCCCTAAGCCGCGCACGAAGCGCCCGGCAAGGCCGCACCCCCACCGCCCGAGGCCGGACATGCGTCTCCCCCGGGCCTTCGCCTGGGTGAACCATCGCATCCCGGAATCTGCCCCGCCCAGTGGCTTCCTCGGCCAGGTCCTGTGCAACGAGACCGATCTCCAATGCTTCGTCGCCGAGGTTCCGCAGGCCGGTCGCCTGCTGCGCCCGCTCTGCCACGCCCTCGGAGTCCGCCAGCCCGACTGGCTGAAACTCCCCCTGCGCCCGCGCAAGCCGCGCAAGTCCAAGCCCCGCCCGGAGCGTCCACTGAAACTCACGGACCCCATTCTGGGCCTCCAGCCCTACGTCATCGCCTTCGCGCGCCATGCCAAAAAATTG
Organism: Rhodospirillales bacterium; assembly: GCA_031424895.1. Classification (GTDB taxonomy): domain Bacteria; phylum Pseudomonadota; class Alphaproteobacteria; order Acetobacterales; family Acetobacteraceae; genus CAMDGX01. Next base: position 13,296 of record JANPIH010000251.1, on the reverse strand, counting down.
GACGGCTCCAGATAGCCCGCCGACCCATACCCATTTCATTGCGATATCAAAACTTTCTATCGAACTCAGACCCTTGCATCCCGCCGCCCCGCCCCGCAAAACCCCTGCATGGACTGGGAGGCCCCCGCGATCATCCTCGACGCCCGCCCCTACGGCGAAGCGGACGCCGTCGCCACGGTCATGACCGAAACCCACGGCGCCCATCGCGGCCTCGCCCGCGGCGCCCAGTCCCGCACCCGCGCCGCCCTCTGGCAGCAGGGCAACCTCATCCAGGTCCGCTGGGTCGGCCGCCTGTCTGACCAGCTCGGCAGCTTCACCGCCGAACTCATCCACCCCGCCGCCGCCCTGGTGCTGGACGACGCGCTCGCCCTGTCCATGCTCACCAGCGCCTGCGCCGTCGCCGAAGGCGCCCTGCCGGAACGCCAGCCCTGCCCCGCCATCTTCGACACCCTGCTCCACCTCCTCGCCCGCCTCCCCCAGGCCGAGCGCCAGCTGGCCGAGCTGATCCGCTGGGAAACCCTCCTCCTGCGCGACCTCGGCTACGGCCTAGACCTCACTTCCTGCGCGATTCTTGGCACGTCAGGAAAACTCGCCTACGTCTCCCCCCGCACCGGCCGCGCCGTCAGCGAGGAAGGGGCCGGGCTCTGGAAGGAGCGCCTCCTCCCCCTCCCCCCCTTCCTACTCGACGGCGGCGCGGGCAACCCCGCCGAATGGTCCGACGGCCTGCGCCTGACCGGCCATTTCCTCGCCCGCGACATCTTCGGCCTCCAGCACAAGCCGCTGCCCCTGGCCCGGGTCGCCCTCTACGACCGCGTCGCCGCCCTAACGGAGTCCCCCGATGCCTGACGACCTGATCGGCAACGTCGAGAACACCAGCCTGCGCGACGCCCTCTCGCAGCGCTACCTCGCCTATGCCATGTCCACCATCACCAGCCGCTCCCTGCCCGATTTGCGCGACGGCCTGAAGCCCGTCCACCGCCGCCTGGTGTACGCAATGCACCAGCTCCGCCTAGATCCCACCGCCGGCTTCAAGAAATGCGCCCGCATCGTCGGCGACGTCATGGGCAAGTACCACCCCCACGGCGACGCCTCGATCTACGACGCCATGGTCCGCCTCGCCCAGGACTTCGCCGCCCGCTTCCCGCTCGTCGAAGGCCAGGGCAATTTCGGCAACATCGACGGCGATAACGCCGCCGCCATGCGCTACACCGAGGCCCGCCTCACCGAGGTGGCAAAATCCCTCCTCGCCGGCATCGACGAAGATGCCGTCGACTTCCGCCCCACCTACGACGGCGAGGAAGCCGAGCCCCTCGTCCTGCCCGGCAGCTTCCCCAACCTGCTCGCCAATGGCGCGGCCGGGATCGCCGTCGGCATGGCAACCTCCATCCCGCCCCACAATGCCGGCGAAGTCTGCGCCGCCGCGATCCACCTGATCCGCCACCCCCAGGCCACCACCGCCGAGTTGCTGGCCCACATGCCCGGCCCGGACTTCCCCACCGGCGGCCTGCTGGTCGAGGAACCGGCCGCCCTGCTCCAGGCCTACGAAACCGGCCGCGGCGGCTTTCGCGTGCGCGCGAAGTGGGAGAAGGAAACCGGCCGCATGGGCACCTGGTTCATCGTCGTCACCGAAATCCCCTACCAGGTGCAGAAATCCCGCCTGATCGAACAGATCGCCCAATTGATGGAGGACAAGAAGCTCCCCCTCCTTGGCGACATCCGCGACGAATCAACCGAGCTGGTCCGCCTGGTCCTGGAACCCAAGGTCCGCGGCGTGGAGCCCGAGGCCCTGATGGCCACCCTGTTCCGCGCCACCCAGCTGGAAGCCCGCTTCCCGCTGAACATGAACGTGCTCACCGCCGACCGCACCCCCCGCGTTCTCGGCCTGCGCGACCTGCTGACCCAATGGCTCGCCCACCGCCAGGAAGTCCTGCTCCGCCGCAGCCGCTATCGCCTCGCCGCCATCGAGCGGCGCCTGGAAATCCTCGACGGCTTCCTCGCCGTCTACCTCAACCTCGACGAGGTCATCCGCATCATCCGCACCGAGGACGAGCCGAAGCCCACCCTCATCCGAACCTTCACGCTGACCGACATGCAGGCCGAAGCCATCCTCAACATGCGCCTGCGCAGCCTGCGCCGCCTGGAGGAGATGGAGATCCGCAAGGAGCACAAGGCCCTCACGAAGGAGCGCAAGGAGGTCCAGTCGCTGCTGGACAGCGAGGCCAGGCGCTGGAACCACATCACCGGCGAGCTGGAAGCCATCCAGGTGAAGTTCGGCACCGGCCCCCTCGGCACCCGCCGCACCATGCTCGCCGGCGCCCCGCAGGAGATCGAGGTCAACCCCGATGCCTATGTCGAGCGCGAGGCGATCACCGTCATCCTGTCCGACAAGGGCTGGGTCCGCGCCGTGAAAGGCACCGTCGCCAACCCCGACGACCTGAAATTCAAGGAAGGCGACCGCCTCAAGCTGCTGGTCCCCTGCGAGACCACCGACCGGCTCTGCGTTTTCGCCACCAACGGCCGCGCCTACACGCTGAAGGCCGCCGACCTGCCGCGCGGCCGCGGCGACGGCCAGCCGATCCGCCTGATCGCCGACCTCACCAACGAGGACGACGTGACCGAGCTGTTCATCTGGCGTGAGGGCGTGAAATACCTGGTCGCCAGCAACACCGGCCGCGGCTTTGTCGTGAAGTCCGACGACATGCTGGCCGAGAAGCGCACCGGCAAGACCGTGCTGAACTTGAAGCCCGGCGAGGAGGCGGCCTTCTGCAACCCCGTCGCCGGCGACCACGTCGCGGTCATCGGCACCAACCGCAAGCTGCTGGTCTTCCCGTTGGACCAGGTGCCGGAGATGGCCCGCGGCGGCGGCGTGATTCTGCAGAAATACCAGCAAGGCACGCTGGCCGACCTCAAGACCTTCGCCTTGGCCGACGGCCTCACCTGGCGCCTCGGCGAAAAGACCCGCACCGAGAACACCCTGCGCGACTGGATCGGCGAGCGCGCCCAGGCCGGCCGCCTGCCACCGAACGGCTTCCCGAAATCCGGGAAGTTCGCCTGACGGCTCGCGGCTTCAGCCCCCGGCCGTGTTGACGACCATCGTGTCTCGGGCGGGCTGGGGCGTGGCGCGCAGCTGCCGCAGACGAGACAGCAGCTCGGCATGGGTGAAGGGCTTGCGCAACAGGTTCAGCTCCCTCTCATCCGCCCCCTGGGCCGCCAGCGTCGCGGCCGGGTAGCCGGAGATCAGCAACACTGGCAGGTCCGGGCGCAACGTGGCGGCAATGCGCACCAAGTCCACGCCGCTGAGCTCGCCCGGCATCACCACGTCGCTGATCACCAGATCAAGCGGCACCCCAGACTCCAGCACCGCACGCGCCGCCGCACCGTCCGCCGTTGAAATCACATGCCAGCCGCTGGAAGTCAGGCTTTCCTGCAACACATCGCGCACGTCTGCGTCGTCCTCCACCAGCAGCACGCGCCCAGCCCCGCAGCCGTCGGGCTTGGCAGCCGGGGGCGCGGCGTCGTCGGCGGGTTGCAGCACCTGGGCCGGCAGCAGGATCGAAACCGCCGTCCCGCCGCCCTCGACCGACTCGATCCGCGCGGTGCCGCCGGACTGCTTGGCGAAGCCATGGACCCGGGAAAGGCCCAGCCCGCTGCCCTGGCCGACCTCCCTGGTAGTGAAAAACGGCTCGAACGCCCGGGAGGCAACCTCGGGGGCCATGCCGGGGCCGGTGTCGATGACGCGCACGCAGGCGAAGGGGCCAGGATGCCCGCCCTCGGCCGAAGCATCGTCGCTCGGCAACAAGGAGGTCGCGATGGTCAGTTGCCGCCCCGCCGGGCTCGCGTCGCGGGCGTTGATCACCAGGTGCATCAGCGCCGCCTGGAAATGCGCGGGGTCCAGCAGCGCCATCAGCGGGCCGGGTGCCAGCTCCAGCGCCAGCTCCATCCGCCCGTCCAGCGTGCGGCGCAGCAGGGGGGCGAACTCGCGGATGCGCTCGTTGAGGTCGACCGTCTCCGGGCGAAGCGGCTGCTCGCGGGAGAAGGACAGCAGGCTGGCGGTCAGCCGGGCCCCACGCTCGGCAGCGCGCTCGGCGGCCGCGGCAAGGCGGCGGATGTCGGGATTGCCCTCGGCGCGGCGGGCGATCAACTGCAGGTTGCCGCCGATCACCGCCAGAACGTTGTTGAAATCATGCGCGACCCCGCCGGTGAGCTGGCCGATCGCCTCCATGCGCTGGGCCTGGCGCAGCGACTCGCCGGTGGCCCGGTGGTCGGCGATCTCGGTGCGCAGGCGGGCATTGGCCTCGTCGAGTTCCTCCGTGCGCCGGGCGAGCGCGATCTGCAGTCGAAAGGTCTCGTCGAACTGCCGGCAGGAGCGGCGGGCCACGAGGGCCAGCACCAGGATGTAGAGCAGCACCACGGCCGCCATCAGCAGGTGACGGCCATCGCCCTGCATCGCCAGGCGCAGCGCCGGCGGCACGCCGGCCGGGATGATGAAGGCCAGCGCGGTGGGGGCGTGCACCGCATGCACGGTGGCCGCCCCGGCACACATCGCGCCGAGCAGCAGCAGCATTACCACGTGCCCGACCAGCGCGCCGGGTGCGGAAATCTCGACGGATGGCAGCAGGGCGGCACCGAGGCCCCAGAGCAAGCCGGAGGCCATCGCACCGCCGACCGCGAGCCGGCCCCACAGCCCGATCCGCGCCAGCGCCGCATCCCGCCGAAACGCCGACAGCGCCGCCAGCCGCAGCCCGGCCAGGATTAGGACCAGCCCGAACCAGGCCCAGACCAGCCGCGACACCCCCCCGGCCGCCAGGGCCGTCGCAGCCGCTGCCCCGCTGACCACCGTGATCGCGAGGCTGACGCCCAGGCGCTCATACACCGCGCCCACACGCGCCGCACGAATGCGCGCATAGAAGTCCATCGCCCTGCTCCCGGCCAAATCGCCCAGGTTCGGTCAATGGCCCGAGGCGCCGAAGCGCCGTGCGTGCCATTATCCCGCGCCAGAACTAGCACATGCACAGGCACCGCGGCAGCCGCGATCCGCCTTGGTAATGTCTTGATACGATTGTGTGAATTCCTAGCTGCCGGCGGCGAGAGCCGTTGCGATGGCCGCACCCAGCCGGCTGCCGCCAGGGGCATCTGACGCGCCGAACGTCCCGGCCACGCGGCCGTCGCGGCCGACCAGCACCTTGTTGAAGTTCCAGCCCGGCTCCCAGCCGCGCGCCACCTTGACCCAGCGGTAGAACGGGTGCGCCGCGGCGCCGCGCACCGGAAGAATCGCCGTCATCGGGAAGTCGATGCCGAAGGTGGTTTCGCAGAACGACTTCACCTGCGCCTCGGTGGCCGATTCCTGGTTGAAGTCGCGCGATGGCACGCCGATGACGGTCAACCCCTCCGCCTCGCGCGCGGCGTGCAGTGCCTGGAGCCCCTCGTACTGGTTCGTGTATCCGCAGAAGCTGGCGGTGTTCACCACCAGCAGCACGCGGCCGCGCAGCGCGGCGAGGTCGATCGGCACGCCCTCGATACCGGGAAAGGTGAAGCCCCACGCCAGTTGGTCCATTGCCCGCCCCCTTGCCTGTCCAAAGCCGACCACCAAGCCGCCTGCCCCCAACAGGGCGCGGCGCGCGATATCAGCCATAGCGTTCCTCCCGCCACGGGTCGGCGTTGTTGTGGTAGCCGTTTCGCTCCCAGAAGCCCGGCTTATCGCGGTCGGTCAGCTCGACGCGGCGGATCCACTTCGCGGATTTCCATAGATACAGCCGCGGCACCAGGGCGCGCACCGGCCCGCCATGCGCGCGGGTGATCGGCGCCCCCTCCCAGCTATGAACGAGAAAAACATCCGGTTGGTCGAACTGGTCGAGGCGCAGATTGGTGGCGTAGCCGTCATGGGCGTGCAGCACGACGTAGCGGGCGGAGGACAGCGGCTCGACCATCTCCAGCAGGCTGCGCGCCGCGACGCCCCGCCAGCGATTGTCGTAGCGCGACCACTGGGTGACGCAGTGCATGTCCGACACGCTGTCCTGCTGCGGCAGGGTCATGAACTCGGTCAGGGTGAGGCTCAGCGGCCGGCGCACGGCCCCGTCGATGTCGAGGCGAAAGCGCGCGGGGGTCACGTCGGGCTGGGCGCCGAGGTCGAGCACTGGCCAGTCCGTGGTGAGGCGCTGGCCGGGCGGCAGGCGCTGGGCGGCGGGGTCGGCTTCGGTGCCGGTCAGCAGGCGCCCGTCCCGCGCCCAACCGCGCTTGGCCTCCAGCAGCTTCTCGCCTTTCGGACCTAGCGCGGGATCGTCGGGCATCGGCACCTCCGTTGCGCGATATGGGGCGTGGTCAGGGGCGCGCCAGGGGAAGGGGCGCCAAAGGGAGGGGCGCCAAGGCGGAGCCAACGATGGCGCGCGGGGCCAGGCCCAGGAAGCCCTCGACCAGCGGGCCCCAGACGGCCGAGCCGCCGCGGCCGAAGAACAGCGCGTGGCCGTCGGTGCCCCAGGCCTGCAACTGCGCCAACTGCGCCCGGCCGCCGGCGGCGACGTAGGCGCGGTGCATCGCGGCAGCCAACTCCGGGCCGAAGAAGCTGTCATTGGCGGTATAGACCCACAGCATCGGCAGTCGCGCCGAAGTGCCGAACTGGCCGGCGGCGCGCACGAGAGCAGGCGGCTGGCAGACCGCGTGCGGCACCTGGTTCAGGTGGCCGCCATCGCCGCCGGCCATGTTCACCAGGGCGGCGACCTGCGGCGGGTTCTGGCCGGACAATGCGACGGTGCCCAGCCCGCCGGCCGACTGGCCCACGACCACTGCCCCGTCGGGCTGCACGCCCGGCAGCGCGGTGCCGTAGGCGATGGCCGCGCGGATGTCGCGGGCAGTTTCCAGCGCGCCGGCGGCATAGTCGCGCGAGGGGGCGCAGGCTGGGTAGCGCTCGGCCAGCACCCCGCCGGACGCGCCATAGCCGCGGCGGACAGGGAGAATCACCGCGAAGTCGCGCTCCAGGAACCAGCGCACCGCCTCCGCCTCGCAGGCCGGGGGCTGGTAGGCGGCGCGCTGGGCGGGCTGAGGCGCCTTGCCGTGGTTGATGACGACGAGGCGCCGCGCCTGGGTGCCCGGCGGGCGGCACGTCCGGGCGAAGATCAGCCGCGTGGTGCCGTCGGCCTCGGTGACCGGCAGGAAATGGGTCTGCTCGGCCCAGCGCCCGTCCGCCTGGTTGACGGGTCCGGCGCGGGGCGGTTCCGGCGCGGGCGTGGCGCAGCCGGCGAGAAGGGCGAGTCCAAGGCCCAGCACCGGCCAGGCGGCAGCCCGGCGTCGGCCGGCCGGGGCCACGCGGGTCAGCCCCGGTCGCGCATCAGGCGGGCCTTGTCGCGCTGCCAGTCGCGCGCGGCGACGGAGGCGCGCTTGTCGGCCTTGTTCTTGCCAGCGCCCAGCCCAAGCTGGACCTTGGCCACGCCGCGTTCGTTGAAATGGATGTCCAGCGGCACCAGCGTCATGCCGTCGCGGCCGATCGCGCCCAGAAGCTGGTCGCGCTGCTTGGCCTTGACCAGCAGCTTGCGCGGGGCGCGCGGCTCGAAGCGGCTGAGCACGCCGCCCTGGTATTCCGGGATGTAGCAGTTGAACAGGAACAACTCGCCATCACGCTCGCCGGCCCAGGCCTCCGTAAGGGTGGCGCGGCCGTGGCGGAGGGACTTTACCTCCGGCCCCTTCAGGACCATGCCGGCCTCGATGGTTTCCTTGATGGCGTAGTTGAAACGGGCACGGCGGTTCTGGGCCGCGATGCCGTGGCTGATGAGGCCCGATTTCTTCTTTGTCGCGGGGGCCATGGTGAACTCCAGGGAAAGGCGGGATCAGCCGCGCCGTGCAGCCTCAATCGCGGCGACGTCGATCCTGCGCATGCCCATCATCGCATCAAACACGCGCTTTGCCTCATAGCCGCCGGCCGCCATCGCCTCGGTCAACACAAGCGGAGTGATTTGCCAGGAGATGCCCCATTTGTCCTTGCACCAGCCGCACGCACTCTCCTGGCCGCCATTGCCGACGATGGCGTTCCAGTAGCGATCGGTCTCCTGCTGATCGTCGGTGGCGATCTGGAACGAAAACGCTTCGGTGTGCTTGAACATGGGGCCGCCGTTGAGGCCGAGGCATGCCACGCCAGCCACGGTGAAGTCCACCGTCAGCACGACGCCCTGCTTGCCGGAGGGGTAGTCACTGGGGGCGTGGTGAACGGCGGTCACGGCGCTGTCGGGAAAAATCGTGGCGTAGAAGCGGGCGGCAGCCTCGGCGTCCTTGTCGTACCAGACGCAGATCGTGTTCTTCGCCATCGTCCATCCCTCCGCGTCAATCAGAAAAGAGTAAGGCCAGGGCTCCGCCCTGGATCCGTCGTGCGGGAGCACGCTTGCGCGTGACGTGGCCTGAGGCCCCAGACCCCCATTCGTGAGGGTCCAGGGGGCTCGGCCCCCTGGCGGGTTCAGGGCAGCGCCCTGACCTTCCTACTAGTTCAGAAGCCCAGCCGCCGTCATCGCCGCCCTGACGTTCGCCCGCGTGCCTTCGCCCGGGGGGGCGAGCGGCAGGCGGACGGTTTCGGCGGTGAGGCCGAGCAGGGAGGCGGCGTATTTGATCGGCCCGGGCGAGGTTTCGCTGAACAGCGCGTCGTGCAGCGGCATCAGCCGGTCCTGGATTGCCAGCGCGTCCTTGATCCGGCCTTCGTTCCAGGCGACGTGCATGGTGCTGCACAGGCGCGGTGCGATATTGCCGGTGACCGAGATGCAGCCGTCGCCGCCGCCGGCCAGGAACGCCAGGATGGTAGCGTCCTCGCCGGACATCTGGGCGAAGTCCTCGCCGCAGGTGGCGCGGGTGTGGATCGGGCGGGCGAGGTCGTTGGTGGCATCCTTGACGCCGACGATGTTCGGAATCTTGGCGATCCGGGCCATCGTCTCGACCGAGATGTTCACCACGGAGCGGCCAGGGATGTTATAGACGATAATCGGAATATCAACGGCTTCGGCCACCGCCTTGAAGTGGAGATAGAGCCCCTCCTGGGTCGGCTTGTTGTAGTAGGGCGTGACCAGCATGGCAGCGTCCGCGCCGGCCTTCCTGGCGTGCCTGGTCAGGTCGATCGCCTCGGCGGTGCTGTTGGAGCCGGTGCCGGCGATGACCGGAACGCGGCCCTTGGCCACCGACAACACGACCTCGACGACGCGCTTGTGCTCGTCGTGCGTCAGGGTCGGGGATTCGCCGGTGGTGCCCGTGGGCACCAGGCCGTTGGTGCCCTCGCGGATCTGCCAATCGACCAGCGCCTCGAGTTTCTTCTCGTCGACTGAGCCATCCGTGCGCATCGGCGTGATCAGGGCGACAAAAGACCCTTTGAACATGTGCGTCCTCCGGTTGGGGTCGTTGAGCCCGGCCACCTGTTCCCGGGGCCGGTCGGCGTGAAGCGTCGAAAGCTAGTGCCGTGGGGGATGCAGGGCAAGGCCGGACGCGATAGGATGCGGCATGCTGCATTGGGTAACCGTTCCGATTCGCGCCCTGTTCCTGGTAGCCGCCCTGGCGATGGCGGGGCCGGCCGCGGCCCAGGACGTCATGGCGCATGTGCGCGCCGATCGCTGGGCGGAAGCCGCGGCGGCGGTGGCGGGGCATCCCGATCCGGTGGCGCGCAAGCTCGTCGCCTGGATGCGGCTGGTGGCGCCGGGGGCGGCGCGGGTGGACGAGATCGGCGCCTTCGCGGCCGCCAATCCGGATTGGCCGATGGCGGCGGTGCTGGCGCGGCGGCGTGACGAGGCGCTGATGCTGGAGCCGGATCTGGCGCTGGTGCGCGCCGAATGCCGGCGGGCGGTGCCCACGCTGACCGGCGCGTTGCTGCGCTGCGCCGATGCGATGGCGGCTTACGGAGAGAGTGCGGCGCCGATGCTGCAGGTCGCCTGGGCGACTGCGCCGGGAGATGCAGCGTGGGAGACGCGGTTCATCGCGCGCTGGGGCAGCGTGCTGACGCGGGCGGACCATCTGGCGCGGTTCGAGCGGCTGGCGTGGTCGGACCTCGCGGCGGCGCGGCGGCAGGCGGACCGGCTGGAGCGCGGGCACCAGGTGCTGATCGAGGCGCGGCTGGCGCTGCGGCAGGATGAACCGGCGGCACTGGTTCTGGTGGGCGGGGTTCCAGCGGCGCAGCGCGGCGATGCCGGGCTGATGCTGGACCACGCCCGCTACCTGCGCCGGGCGGCGCGCGACGACGAGGCGGCGGCGTTCTGGCGCGCCCATGGCGGGGCGGCGGAGCGCGCGGCGCCGGCGGAATGGCGACGCGGCTTCTGGGACGAGCGCAACCTGATGACGCGGCGGCGGCTGCGCCAGGGCGACGATTCCGGGGCCTATGCGATCGCGGCGGGGCATGCGCAGGCGGGCGAGCAGCGGCTGGATGCGGAGTTCCTGGCCGGGTTCATCGCGCTGCGCCGACTGAAGGACCCGGCGGGGGCGAATGCGCATTTCCGCGCGCTGGCCGATGGGTCGCGCTCGGCGATCACCCAGGGGCGGGCGCAGTATTGGCTGGGGCGGGCGGCGGCCGACGCGGCTGCGCGGGAGGCGGCGTGGCGGCGGGCGGCGGCCTGGACCAGCACCTTCTATGGCCAGCTCGCGGCGCACAAGCTGGAGCGGGACGCGCGCGCCTTCTCAGCACTGGTGGCCGCGTCGCGGGACCCGGCGGCGGATGCGACGCGCGCGCTCGATCTCGCCGGGCGGGAGCTGGCGCGGGCGGCGGCGCTGCTGGTGGTGTGGGGCGAGCCGCGGCGGGCGACGCCGTTTCTGTTGCAGCTGTATGAGGTATCGCCCGATCCGCCGGACCGGGCGCTGGCCGCACGGCTGGCGGCGGGGCTGGGGCTGACCGACGCCGCGGTGGCGATTGCGCGGCGGGCCGGGCGGGACGGGGTGATGCTGCCGGAGACCGGGTGGCCGACAGCGCTGGCGGGTGAGTCGCTAGTGGTGGAACCCGCGGTGACGCTGGCGATCATCCGCCAGGAGAGCAATTTCGACAGCACGGCCGTCAGCCCGGCCGGGGCGCGCGGGCTGATGCAGCTGATGCCCGGCACGGCCGCCAATGTGGCCCGCGGGCTGGGCATCGCGGCACCGCTGCCGGCGCTGACGAGCGATCCGGCGCTGAATGTGCGGCTTGGCACCACCTATCTGCGCGGGCTGATGGACCAGTTCGATGCCAACATCGCCATGGCGGCGGCTGGCTACAACGCGGGGCCGCGGCGGGTGGTGGAGTGGATCGACCTGAACGGCGACCCGCGCGCGCAGGGCGGCGACATCGTCGACTGGATCGAGCTGATCCCGTTTTCCGAGACGCGCAACTATGTGCAGCGGGTGGTGGAGAACATCGTGATCTACCGTGCCCGCATCGCCCCACCCGGCACGGCGGAGGCGCATCCGCTGGCGCCGTGGCTGCGCTGAGGGCGGCCCGAAGCGTGGATAACATGGTCTCGGCCTGGGACGGGCTGCGGCTGGCAGTGCATGACTGGGGCGTGGAGTCCCATGCGCCGGCGCTGCTGTGCCTGCCGGGGCTGGTGCGGACGGGCGGGGATTTCGCCGATCTCGCGGCACGGCATGGCGGGCGGCGGCGGGTGGTGTCGCTCGATTATGCCGGGCGCGGCGCCTCCGGCCGGGCGGGCGATGTGCGGCGCTATGGGCCGGAGGCGTGCCTGCGCGACGTGATCGATGTGTGCGCGGCGCTGCGGCTGCACCGGGTGGTGGCGGTTGGGACCTCGATGGGCGGACTGCTGGCGATGGGGCTGGCGGTGGCGCGGCCGACGCTTCTGGCCGGCGTGGTCCTGAATGATATCGGGCCTGAGGTCGGCGCGGCCGGCGTGGGCTTCGTGCGCGACTTCGTGGGGCATGACCCGGCGCTGGCGGACCTGGCGGCGGCGGCGGCGCATCTGCGGGCGCGGCTGCCGGACCTGTCGCTGGCGGGCGAGGATGAATGGCGGCATATGGCGACGCTGACCTATGCGCCCGGGGCCGATGGGCGGTGGCATCCGTTGTGGGACACCCGGATCGCAGCACTGCTCGGGCGCGCCGCGCCTCCGTTGTGGCCGCTGTTCGGGGCGCTGGCGGGCGTGCGGGTGCTGCTGGTGCATGGCGGGCGCAGCACGATCCTTACCGCGGCAACGGTGGTGCGGATGCGCGCGGTACGGCCGGACATGGGCTATGTCGCGCTGCCGGAGGTGGGGCATGCGCCGACGCTGGGCGAGCCGGCGGTGGTGGCGGCGCTGGACCGGTTCCTGGCGGCATGACGCGGGGCGTCGCCTATTGGGTGGCATGCGGGCTGGGCACCGGCCTGTCCCCGGTGGCGCCGGGAACGGTGGGGTCGTTGGCAGCGCTGGTGGCCGGGGTGGCGATCCTGGGCGTGGCGCCGGCGCTGCTGCCGCTGGCTGCCGTGGTAGCGGTGCTGGGCGGGTGGTGGGCGGTGCGGGAATCGGGCGCGCAGGCAGACCCGGGCTGGGTGGTGGTGGACGAGGTGGCGGGGCAGTGGATCGCGCTGCTGCCGCTGGCGCTGCTGCCGGCCGCGGCGGCGTGGAACCCGCCGTCGCTGCTGCTGGCCTTCCTGGCGTTTCGGGCGCTGGATATTCTCAAGCCCGGCCCGGTGGGCTGGGCAGACCGGCAGGAGGGGGCGTTCGGCGTGATGGCCGACGATGTGATCGCCGGGGTGCTGGCGGCCCTGGTTGTGATTGCCGCGCAGTATCGGTGGCCGGCCAGGTTCGCAGCACCGCACACCGGCTTCCTCGGCTGACGCCGGGGCAACAACGACAAAGGGGAGACGGAGATGCCTGCCACCCGACTTTCGATCCAGGGCGAGCGCTTCCTGGTGAACGGCGCGCCCACCCATGCCGGGTGCCGCTTCCGCGGCCGGTCGATCGAGGGGCGGCTGTTCATCTCGCGCATGGCCAACGCCATCGTGGACGACAGCAACCCGGCCACCGCCGGCGCCTGGGCCTATGCCGACGGGCCCTGGAGTGCCGAGCGCAACACGCGCGAGTTCATCGCCGCACTGCCGCTGTATCGGCGCTCAGGGCTGGATGCGGTGGCGGTGAACCTGCAGGGCGGCAGTCCGCAGGGTTATTCGTGGCACCAGCCCTGGTGCCTGTCGGGCTTCGCGCCGGACGGCACACCCTATCCCGAAATGCTGGACCGTCTGGCGCGGGTGATCGGGGCGGCGGACGCGCTCGGCATGGTGGTGAATGTCGGGCTGTTCTACGGCGCGGCGGCGCAGTCGCTGCAGGGCGAGGCCGCGGTGGTGCGGGCGGCGACGGCTGCCTGCGACTGGCTGGCGGGCGCGGGCTTTTC
>JANPIH010000250.1:0-19275 GCA_031424895.1 Rhodospirillales bacterium | reverse complement strand
GGCGCTGCCATCATCATGCCGGCGGTCAATATCGAAGCAATGAACGAGCATCTCAAGGAAATCAGCACGCAGGTGGCACCCGGGGCGCATGCCGGGCTGATCTGCGACGGCGCTGGATGGCACCAGCAAGGCGGCGCCTTGAAGATCCCCCACAACATCACCTTGCTGCCATTGCCACCCTATGCGCCCGAACTCAACGCCATGGAAAACGTCTGGGACTACCTGCGCGCCAACAAACTCAGCAGTCTCGTCTGGGACAGCTACGACGCCATCGTCCAGGCATGCAAAGACGCATGGAACTTCCTCGCCGACGACCCAAGTCGGATCGCATCTATCGGACACAGACACTGGGCGTGTGTCAAAGGCTAGGGCAGTTGGTATAACATCGGCATTGGCTTCTCGCCGATCGGCCCGGCTCTTTCATCCACTACCACCTGCAGGCCTCCCGGCGCACAGAGAGGGCTGGTGTCAGGGTTCGACCGTTGCTCCAAGTTTTCATCAATGATTTCATTTTCATATGGTCTGTTCGACGCCCCCACCGGCGTGGAACATTCTGCGTCTGGGTGCCGTTTTGGATGCCACTTTCGGGCGGCTGTTGGCGGTTTTCGGCAAACGGGGGCGACCAAGTATGCTCGAATTGGCAGTTCTACCCACTCTCGTGGCGAGTGGCTTACCAAAGAGATTCCCCGACGCGGCGTTGATGTGATTCACGCAGGCGGGCACCTGAGGCTCACTCTGCCCAGCGCCATCGCACTGCGACCGGACTACACGGCACCGGCTCTTCGTGGTTTGGCGCGTCGCAGCAAGGACGCAGCGCAGGCGCGTCGCCTGCTGTGCCTGGCGGTGATCTAAGACTGCGGCAGTCACAGCGAAGCGGCACGCCTGGGCAACCTGACGTTGCAGATCGTGCGAGACTGGGTGGTGCGATTCAACGCTGACTGTTCGGACGGGCTGCACGACCGCAAGGTGCCTAACCCCACCCCGCGGCTGAGTGAGGCGCATCGCGCCGCCCTGCTGGAGATCATCGGGCGCGGCCCGACACCTGCTATCCACGGTGTGGTACGCTGGCCGAACACCGATCTGGGCCAGTGGCTGTGGGAGGAGTTCCTGGTCTCGGTCTCGCCGCAGACACTGAGCCGTGTGCTGCGCAGCATGAGGCTGCGCAGGCTGTTACTGCCGTCGAAGTGTCCCGTGCTCAACGTCATGGAAAACGTCTGGCAGTTCATGCGCGACAACTGGCTCTCCAACCGCATCTCCAAAACCTACGACGACATCGTCGCCCAGTGCTGCGAAGCCTGGAGCAGGCCCATCGATCAGCCATGGCGGATCATCTCAATTGGAATGCGAAACTGGTCGCATCGGTACTGAACCGTGGGAGTTGGTATGAGGCAGCGGTCGACGGGGATATGCCTCTCTCCTTCGTAGACGCGACGCACCACGCCTGCGGATGAATCCGCCGCGGCGAGACGGGAACACTTATATTAACCGCCATTAATGTCGACCGATGCAGAATCGGTCGACGACGGTCGGTATGACTCTTTGCTTTGCGCGCCGCCGCCGGCCAGCCCGGCGCGCGATACCAACCGCCCGAAATGCCGGAAGAGTCGGCATTTCGGGCGGTTGATATTTGGAGCAACCACGGCCGGGCCACAGTAACGCTGAACGGCGCGCTGAGTTGGCCCGGCCGCGAGGTGTTGCGCTGCACCGCCGATATGATCACGGCGGCCAAGATGATTGTCCTGTTCGACGAGTTGCAGGAGCGCCATCCCACGGCGAGCGCAGCGAACATTGTCCTGGACAACGCCACCTACATTCGCGCCGCGGCAGTGCGCGAGTGGCTGGCACAGCCAGGCTGCCGGATGCGCCTCGTCTACCTGCCGCCCTATGCGCCCAACCTCAACCTGATCGCGCAATTATGGTGGTTCTTGAAGGAGAAGGCCTTGTGGAACACAGGCTGCCCCACATTCACCGCCTACCGATCAGCGATCGAACGCTTCTTCGGCTCGCTCATCATCTACAGGTTCCACGTCATCGGAAGCGCATCAACACAGTTTCCCAGTGCGTAGAGGTTTATCAGCTCGGGCTGTTTCGGAATGTGGTGCCGGCGTTCACCCGGTTGGCGGCCAGCAGGCCGCCATCCACCGGCAGGGTCACGCCGGTGACGTATCCGGCGAGATCTGACAGCAGGAACAGCGCCGCGCGTCCGATATCGTCGGTGGTGCCGCGCTGTCCGGCCGGGATCAGGCTGTTGCGGTACCAATCCGCGCGCGCCGGTGTGTCATAAAGCCGCGGCGTGACGATATGGCCGGGCGCGATGGCGTTCACCCGGATGGCGTGCTCGGCCCATTCCACCGCCATGCTTTGCACTAGGTTGATCAGCCCGGCCTTCGCCGCGCCGTAGGCGGCGTGCATGGGCGATCCCTGCATGCCGTCGACCGAGGCGATGCATACGATCGCGCCGGGTACCCCGCGGCGGATCATGCTGCCGGCCACCGCCCGCCCGGCGGTGAAGACGTAGCGCAGGTTGCGGACGAACTCGAAATCCCAGGTCTGCGGCGTCATCTCCAGGAGACTTTCGAATGCGGCAGCGCCGACGATGGCGACCATGCCGTCCAGCCCGCCCAGCTTCTCCTCGGCTTCGGCGACGATCCGCTCGACCTGGGCGTCGTCCAGCACATCCCCGACCACCGCTGCGCCGCGCCGGCCGAGATGTTCCACGGATCGGGCGACGGACTGCGCGCGCTCGGCCACCACATCGACCACGGCGACATCCGCGCCGGCCATGGCCAGGAAACGAGCGGTGCTTTCGCCCATGCCCTGGCCACCGCCGATCACCATGATGGCCTTGCCGTTCATCCCCAGCAGTTCGTTCGGCATGGGCGGCACTCCTGTTGCGGCGGGCGGTTGGGGTGGAGGGATCAGGCCCCGGCGAGTTCCAGCGTCTCGGCGAAGTGGCAGGCCGATAGGTGGCCAGCCGCCACTTCGCGCAGCGTCGGCGCTTCCGTGGTGCAGCGCGGCTGGGCGTGGCGGCAGCGGGGATGGAAATAGCAGCCGCTGGGCGGGCTGGCCGGGCTGGGCACCTCGCCGCGCAGGATGCCGTCCCCGGGCTTGACGCGCGGGTCGGCGACCGGCACGGCGCGCATGAGGGCGGCGGTGTAGGGGTGGCGCGGCCGGGCGAACAGCCGGTCGGTGGGTGCCAGCTCGACAATCCGGCCGACATACATCACCGCCACCCGGTCGCAGATGTGGCGCACCACGCTGAGGTCGTGGGCGACGAACAGGAAGGTGAGGCCCAGGCGCGCCTGGAGCTCCAGCAACAGGTTCAGCACCTGGGCCTGGACGGAGACGTCGAGCGCGCTGACCGGCTCGTCGGCAACCACAAGGCGCGGGTTGGTGGCCAGCGCGCGCGCGATGCCGATGCGCTGGCGCTGGCCGCCGGAGAAAGCATGCGGGAAGCGATGCATGAACTCCGGCCGGAGCCCGACCAGGCGCAGCAGTTCGGCGACGCGGTCGGCGCGTTCGCCGCGGTTCTTCATGCCGTTGACCAGCAGCGGCTCGCCCACGTTGTCCAGCAAGTTCATGCGGGGATTGAGCGAACCGAACGGGTCCTGGAACACCATCTGAATCTCGGCGCGCAGGCCGGCCAGCGTCGCGGCCGGGGCGGTGGCGAGGTCGACGCTGCGGCCGTCGCGGGTGTGGTAGAGGATCTCGCCGCCGGTGGGGTCGATGGCGCGCAGGATGCAGCGCGCGGCGGTGGTCTTGCCGCAGCCGCTTTCGCCGACGAGGCCGAGGGTTTCGCCCTCGGCGAGGGTGAAATCGACGCCATCCACGGCGCGCACTTGGCCCACGGTGCGGTTGAGGAAGCCGCGGGTGATGGGAAAGTGCTTCTTCAGACCGCGCACCTCAAGCAGCGGGGGCGCGGTCATCGCATCGTTTCCGCTTCGGCGGCGTCGTGGTGCAGGAAGCAGGCGGCTTGCTGGCCGTGCTGGATCTCAATCAGCCGCGGGGTCGCCTGGGCGCAGCGGGCGGTGGCCTCGGGGCAGCGGGGGTGGAACGGGCAGCCGCTTGGCCGGTTGAACGGGTGCGGCAAGCTGCCGGCGATCACCGGCAGGGCAACACGGGTTTCGCCATGCAGGCCCGGGATGGAACGCAACAGGGCGCGTGTGTAGGGGTGGAGGGGGGCGTGGAAGATCGCATCGACCGGGCCCTGTTCCATTACCCGGCCGAGATACATGACCACTACTCGGCTCGTCATCTGGGCAATCACGCCGAGGTCGTGGGTGATGAAGATGATGGCGGTGTTGTACTTGGCCCGCAGATCCTGGAGCAGCGCCAGCACCTGGGCCTGGGTGGTCACGTCGATTGCCGTGGTCGGTTCGTCGGCGATGAGCAGGCGCGGACGGCACGACAGTGCCATGGCGATCATCGCGCGCTGACGCAGGCCGCCGGAGAGCTGCCAGGAATAGGCATCCACCCGTTGTTCCGGCATCGAGATGCCCACGTCGCGAAACAGTTCCACCGTGCGATTGCGGGCCTCGGCCTTCGAGGCGCCGGGATCGTGCAGGCGGATCGCCTCGATGATCTGGCTGCCGACGCTGTGCACCGGGCTGAAGGCGGCCATCGGTTCCTGAGGGATCAGCGCGATCTCGGCGCCGCGGATGGCGCGCATCTCCGCCCCGCGCGGGGCGAGGGTCGCGAGGTCAACCGGCTGCTCGCCGGCAGGGGTGCGGCGGTGGAAGACCAAGCTGCCGCCGGCCATCCTGCCGGGCCTGTCGACCAGGCGCAGCACTGCGCGCATGGTCACGCTCTTGCCGCAGCCGCTCTCGCCGACGATGCCCAGCACCTCGCCCGGAGCGACGTCGAAGCTCATGCCATCGACAGCGCGCACCTGCCCCTCGTCCAGATCGAAGACCACGCGGAGGTCACGCACGCTCAACAGCGGATCAGTTGGGGGCAGCGGTTCAGTTGGCATAGGGGTCGGCCGCGTCGCGCAGGCCGTCGCCCACGAGGTTGAACGCCAGCACCGCGACGATCACCACCAGGCCCGGCGTCAGCAGCCAGGGTGCCAGGGCCAGGGACTGGATGTTCTGCGCCTCCTGCAGCAGCACGCCCCAGGAGATCGCCGGAGGGCGAATGCCGAGGCCGAGGAAGGAGAGCGAGGTTTCGTTGATGATCATGACCGGGATCGCCAGCGAAGCGGTGGCGATGATGTGGCTGGCGAAGGTCGGCACCATGTGGCGCATGATGATCCGCAGGCGGGAGCAGCCGGCAAGGCGCGCGGCCAGCACGAAATCCTCCTCGCGCAGGGACAGGAACCGCCCGCGCACCTCGCGCCCCAGCGTCGTCCAGCCGACCAGCGAGAGGATCACGGTGATGGCGAAGAACACCTGGATCGGCGTCCAGTCGCGCGGCAGGGCGGCCGAGAGGGCGAGCCAGACTGGGATCGTCGGCACCGACTGCAACAGTTCGATCAGCCGCTGGATCACGCTGTCGGTTCGACCGCCGACATAACCGGACACACCGCCCAGCAGCACGCCGAGGAAGGTGGACAGCGCGACTGCCACAAGCCCCACCGTCATCGAGGTTTGCGTGCCATGCATGATGCGCGACCATTGGTCTCGCCCAAGTCGGTCCGAGCCGAGCAAGAAGATACGCTGGGTGGGATCGGCCGGCACAATTATATGCAGGTTGGTCTCGAACAGGCCGAGCACGCGCCAAGTGTGGCCGGGGCCGAAGAAGCGCACCGCCACTTTGCGGTTCGGGTCTGCCGTCCACTCCATGCGCAGCGTCACCGGATTGCGCTTGCCGACGATGCTGGGCACCCAGGGCGACCAGCGGCCATCGTCGAACAGGCGAATGGTTTGCACCGGAATGAAAGCTTGGCGGGCGTCGGTGCGTTCGGGGTCCTGGGTGGAGAAGAAGTCGGGCACCAGCACGACCAGATACATCAGACACAGCACCGCGGCCGAAATCAGCGCCAGCCGATGCCGGCGAAAACGCCACCACACCAGCCTCCAGTTCGAGGCGACCGCGATGCGATCCTCGGCGGCGGCGCCATCGGGTACCGGCAATGGGGGGGCTGCGGCCATCCGGGTCAGCCTTCCATGCGGATGCGCGGGTCGATCAGTGCAAGCAGCATGTCCGACAGCAGCGTGCCGACGATGGTCAGGAACGAGTAGATCAGCAGGATACTGCCAGCCAGGTACATGTCCTGGTTGATCAGGGCGCGCAGCAGCAGCGGGCCAATGTTCGGCAAGTTCATGACGGTGGCAACGATCAGGCTGCCAGAGAAAAGCTGCGGCAGATACCAGCCAATGGTGGAAACCAGCGGGTTCAGCGCCAGGCGCACCGGATATCGCAGCACCAGACGCCATTCCGACATGCCCTTGGCCCGCGCCGTGGTGACATAGGGCTTGTTGAGCTCGTCCAGCAGATTGGCGCGCATGATGCGCGTCAGCCGCGCGGTGCCGGCGATCGCCAGCACCAGGGCTGGCAGCCAGATATGCGCCAACAGGTCTGCGACCCGTGCCAGGCTCCACGGCGCATCGACGAAATCGGGCGAGAACAGGCCGGTCACGCTGATGTCCAGCCAGGCGAAGGCCACCCACATCAGTACCAGCGCCAGCATGAAGTTCGGCGTCGCCACGCCGATGTAGTTCACCACCGTCAGCAGATGGTCGACCAGCGAGCGCTGGTGCGTGGCACACCAGATGCCCGCCGGCACGGCAATCGCCCAGGTGAGCACGAAGGCGAACAGCGCGAGCGCCACGGTCAAGCCCAGCACCTCGCTGATCAATTCGATGTTCGGCCGCTGATACTCCAGCGACAGGCCGAGATTGCCGGTCAGCAGGCTTTTCAGCCAAAGCCCGTACTGCACCAGGAAGGGCTGGTCGAGCCCGTAAGTCGCGCGCAGCGCCTGTAGATGTTCGGAGTTGATCGATGTGCCGGAGGAGGCCAGGGTGGCGGCGTAGGCAGTAAGGAAGTCACCGGGCGGGGCCTGCATGATCAGGAAGATCACAAAGGAGTATACCAACAGTAGCAGCGGGAGCAGCGCCAGCCGACGGGCGATATAGCGCATCATGGCGTGGCGATCCGTCCCTTCCCCGCGCCGCGGGGAAGGGGGGCGTCAGGTGTCGTCATTTGGCAAAGAAGAACTGCTCGGTGCGCGCGTTGCCCGGGCTGCGCAGTGGCCAGTCGTTGCCCAGCGTGGCGGGGACGTTGCGAAAACGGGGGTTCAGCACCACGACGCCTTGAACCATCGGCGTCAGCCCAACCGTGCCGATCTCGTAGACCTGGTCTGCCCAGATCCGGTACAGCTCCTGCGACAGCTTCACCTGTTCGTCGGGGCCGACGGTGCGGGCAGTATTGACGATCTCGACGATGCGCTTCACCTCCGCGGGCGGCTCCACCCCATCCTTGCCGCCACTCTGATACCAAGTGCGCCATAGCGGGCCTATGGTCAGGATCGGTGCGTTGCGCGGATCGACCTTTGCGTTGCCGGTGTAAGGGAACGCCGAAGTATCCTCGTTCCAAACCTCGGCCATCAGCTCGTTGTTCTCGTTCATTTTGAAGTGCAGGGCGCGCTCGCGGATCTGCACGATGGTCTTCACGCCCACCGCCTCCCAGTCCTTGGCCACGAGCAACGCCACGTCCGGCCAGGCACCGAAGGCGGGGACCACCGAAATCTCAATGGTGGCAGGCTTGCCGTTGGGCAACTGGCGGATGCCGGCGCTGTCCTTGCGCGTCAGCCCCAGCCCGTCGAGCAGCTTGTTGGCCGCGGCGCGGTCGAACTCCGTGTGGCGCTTGGCCCATTCGGCCCCGGGGAAATAGGGATGCCATGGCGCGGGCACGCCCTGGCGCGCCTCGCCCAGCCCGAGGAAGACCGATTCCTGGATCTGCTCGCGGTTGATCGCCACGCTGAGCGCCACGCGGAAGTCCCTTGTGGCCATCAGCTTGCCCATCTCTGGATCGGCCTTGTAGGTGCTGTTCAGCGCGATCACGGCATCGGCGCCGCCGAAGGTCGGCCAGGCCACTATGCGGTACTTGCCGGTCTTCTCCTGTTCCTTGAACACCGGGTAGTTGGTCATCTGGATATGCCGTTCCTGCATATCGAACTGCCCGGCGATCGCGGCCAGGTTCAGCGCCTGGCTGTCGGCGAAATAGGTGAAGCGCACCTCGTCGATATAGGGAAGCTGGTTGCCGGCCGGGTCGACGCCGACGTAGTACGGATTGCGGCGCAGGGTGAATACCGGCTCGCTCACCCGGCTCGCAGTTGCCCAGGCGGCCATGGTCGGGCGCTCGACGTTCTCCGGCGGCGCGTTGCGGGTGGCGAACAGCTCGGTCCAGGTCTTGAATCCAGCCGCCTGCACCATCCGGTCGATCTCCTCCTTCGGCGTGTGCGCCGGGTGGAACCTCTTCAGATAATGCGCCGGCAGGAACATCGCATAGCTTCGGTCCGCGCCGTCGGCATTAGCCACGGCTGTCAGGAACAGCGTTGCGGGTGCGGCGTAGGTGAAGCGCACCGAGGTCTCGTCGACCTTCTCGACCTTGGCGGGCGAGCCGTCGGCATTGCGCATCCAGCCGGGCAGGGTGGGGGTGAGATCCTTGTTCAGCAGCACGTCGTTGTACCAGAACAGGATGTCATCGGCGGTGAACGGTGCGCCGTCCGACCACCGGGAGCCCTTGCGCAGGCGGATCGTCCAGGTTCGGAAATCGGCCGAGGGAGCGGCGCCGGCGGCGATCTTCGGCTCGATCTTGGCACCATCGGGCGAGAAGCGGAACAGCCCGTCATAAACTACGCGGACGTAGTTATTGGCGTCGGCGGGGCCAAGGAAGGCGCGGCGCCAGGTGCCGCCATACTCGCCGGTGCGTTCCACTATCGGCACCACCAGGGGCTGCTCCGGCAGGCGCTGGTCGACGGCGGGCAGGCGCCCGGCGCGGACCTGTTCGCCAAGCTGCGGCGCTTCCTTGTAGCGGCCCTGCGTGACGGCAGGCTGCGAGGTGGCGGGCGGCGTGGCCATAAGCAGTGCGCCTGCGGCAAGCGCGACAAGCGCCACGCGACGTTCAATGATCGAATTCATCGCCTTGGCCCCCGGAACTCTTGTTGCCGAATGCTTGTTCCCGCGCACTTGCGAAGTCAAGAGCGGCCCCGCTTCTCAGCTTGTCGCAACGGGGCGATGCTGGTCGAGGACAGGGCGTTCCGCACCACACGTTCGCTGGAAAGGCTCGGCATGTCACCTCGGGGCGCAGCCCCCAAGGGCTGACCATGGTGGCGATCTCGGCCAGATGCAGGCTGATCGCCTCGGTGTTGCATTGAGGCAGCACGAGTGCGGCACCCTTACCCTCCTGCGGGCAGACGGCGCCAAAGATGTAGGTGGACGCATAGCGCTGGACCCGCGGCGCCACCGGCCTTGGGCCGCGCCCAGCGCCGATTGATCTTGTTCTTCTGACCTATGCGGTTGAACTCTTTTGGAGCTCAACCATCAGCGAACCAGATCTCGAGGGCGTCAGGCTTGATACCCTGGTCCTGGGCGATGCCTGCAAGCGTGATTGGGAGCTTTTTTTGAACGCCGCAATGGCGCCCTCGGCTTGGGCGTGGTGCTTCGGCCGGGCCGAGAGCTTGCGCCGCCCCATGCTGCGCAGCACCCGGCTCAGCGTCTGCGGCGAGACTGAGACCTGAAACCCCTCCCATAGCCACTGACCAAGATCGGCGATCCGCCAGCGCATCACGCCATGGATGGCCGGTGTCGGGCCGCGCTCGATGATCTCCAGCAGGGCGGCGCGATGTGCCTCGCTCAGCAGCGGCGTGGGGCCAGGTGCCTTGCGGTCGCGCAGACCGTCAGGCCGTTCGGCGTTGAAGCGCACCACCCAGTCGCGCACGATCTGCAGGGCGACGTTGCCCAGGCGTGCCGCCTCCGTGCGTCTGCCGCCATCGTAGATCACCGTCAGGGACAGCAGGGGACGCGCCTGCGCTGCGTCCTTGCTGCGCCGGGCCAAGCCGCGCAGCATAGATGCGTCGAAGTCAGGGCGAAGGGTGATAGCGTTCGCCACGGCGAGCCTCCGGAGCTCGCCTACGTGAATCACATCAACGCCGCGTCGGGGAATCCCCCTCGTGAGGCAGAGGCCACGGGGATTGGTATGAGTCACTCATCACGAGGGCTGGTATAACACGCTAAGTCAACTTCAAGAGGTAAGCACAAAGCGCGATTGCTGCGATAACAGCGGCGGTTATCCAGAATCGTCGGCTCTCGCGTCGGCGCTGCACTGGACCAAGCAGCGTGGCGCTTGTGTTGGCGTTCAACCGTCCAAATGCCTCCGCACAGGCAGCGTTGCGCACGGCATATGTCCTCACCGTCGTTCGAAAGGGCGAGTCGTCACTGTCCCCGAAATCGAATGTTTTGCTAATCAGCGTCTGCCGCGGCACCCGTCGATGGGCATTGTTCGTCCAGGCGGTGCGGAAACACAGAGCAGCGATCAGAAGCAATCCGACGATCAAGGCTAGTAGTGGCCACTCCCGCGACAGGTCACGCATCAGCTTGCCGCGCATGTCTACCAGCAGGAACAAGGCAAAAGCGGCTGTGCCGATGCCGGGGATCGCGAGTTCCGAAAAGACCACGCTCCTGATCCGGTCGAGACTGGTTACAGGGACTGCTTCAGCCCAGTGGCGGTCCAGGCACCGACGACAAAAAAGCGGAATGGCCTTCGCAATCCGGTAGTCCCAGCCAGCGTCATCGGACCCGCCACGGTTGTGCATAAACACCTTTGTAATCGGCAGTTTGTCCGCGGCCGTGGCACCGCAGTTCGGACACAGCGGCGGATAACGAAGACCACCAACAGGACCGGCCAGCGTCACGCAATGCGCGGCCCTCGAAAGGCCCTCATTGAGCAGTTGTGGCTCGGCAACCGGCATTTGGCTCTCGTCTCCCCTCGACATCAGGCTCTTGCGCTGCAGCAAGGATAAGCAAACGACGCAGTGATTGTGCCCGAGCTGACTGAGTCCAACATCGCACAACTCTGAGACAAAAACGGAAAATCTCCTCGGCCTCGATACTGTCGCGTGCTCGGTCGGATTACCACTTCTACAGAGCCAGTGCCGCCCCGGTATAGGATCATCCCTGGCTCAAAGGCTTCGACGGGGCGGTCCTCGGCGTCGCGGCGCAACCCCGCCGCGGCACCGGTCAGCGCCTCCTTGCGCTTTAAGTAACAACGACAACGAGGCGGGCCTCGATCTTGGCTTTCATCGGCAGGATCGCTTTGTAGTCCCCGACGTCGCGCACGCCTTTCAGTCGACCGCCTGAGAGCATAACCTCGACGCAGGTTGAGATGGCAGTCACGGCCGCCGCCCGAGGTTCCGCAGTTTTCCGCCAACTACGACCGCCGCCTTGAGCTGCGCCAATCCTCGCCCGGTCGACGATTCGAGCCCGCTTGTTCGCCCAGGTTCGCCGAAAACCGCCCACAGCCGCGCGAAAGTGGCACCCAAAACGGCCCCCAGACGCAAAATACTCCGTGCCGACGGTGACGCCGGATGGCCCATAAACACATGAAATCATTGGGGAAAACTTGGAGCGGGCGATGGGATTCGAACCCACGACCCCAACCTTGGCAAGGTTGTGCTCTACCCCTGAGCTACGCCCGCGCTCCGTTCCGGCATTACCGGAGGGCGGTCGTATACGGGCCTTGGACGCCGCTGGCAAGTACCTCCCCACGTCGCCGCCGCATAACAGTAATCCCCCAGCCTCACCCCCCCTCGCTCACTTCCCGCCGCAGTTCATCGATCGCCACCAGCGCCCCGTCCCGCTCGAAATGCCAGAACGTCCACCCGTTGCACGAAGGCGAATTCTGCACCGCCGCCCCCATCTTGTGGATCGACCCCTGCAGTTCCCCCACCTTCAGCGTCCCGTCCGCCACCACCACTGCCCGCACCGCCCGCGTCCGGTCCATCAGCACCGTCCCCGGCGGCAGCAACCCCCGCTCCACGATCGAACCGAATGGCACCCTCGGCATCTCCCGCCGCCCTGCCGTCACCCCCACCGCCGCATCCGGCGCTGGCTCCACCCGCATCAGGCGCCCAAGCGCCGCCTCCACGTAGGCCGGATGCCGCTCGATTCCGATGAAATGCCGCCCCAGCCGCTTCGCCACCGCCGCCGACGTCCCGGTCCCCAGGAACGGATCGAGGATCACATCCCCCACCCCCGTGCTCGAAACCAGCACCCGGTGGAGCAGCGCCTCGGGCTTCTGCGTCGGATGCAGCTTCAGCCCGTGCTCGTTGCGCAACCGCTCGGGGCCCGTGCACAGCGGAATGAACCAGTCGCTGCGCATCTGAACATCGTCGTTCAGCGCCTTCATCGCGTGGTAGTTAAACCGATACCGGCTCTCCTGCCCCCGCGCCGCCCAGATCAACGTCTCATGCGCGTTGGTGAACCGCCGTCCGCGGAAATTCGGCATCGGGTTGGCCTTGCGCCACACCACGTCGTTCAAAATCCAGAACCCCATCTCCTGCAGCAGCGCGCCGATGCGGAAAATGTTGTGATAGCTCCCGATCACCCACAGCGTTCCGTCCTTGCGCAACAGCCGTCGGCACTCCGTCAGCCACTCGCGCGTGAACGCGTCATACGCCGCGAAATCGGTGAACCGGTCCCACTCCTCGTCCACCCCGTCCACCAGGCTGTCATCCGGCCGCCGCAACTCCCCCCGCAATTGCAGGTTGTACGGCGGATCCGCAAATATGCAGTGCACCGACGCCGCCGGCAGCATCCGCATGATGCGCACGGCATCGCCCAGGATCACCTGGTCGAGGGGCAGTTCGCGGACGATCTCCACAGGCTTGGGCACGCTCCAGAGTGAAACCCCATTCTCGCGAACCCCGCGAAGCCGCGTCAATCGCGCCGAGGCACCGCCCCACGTTCCAGCACCATCCGCCGCACTGTTCCGAACCCCGCCCGGTGATGCACCGTCACGCCCAACACCCTTAGCGCCGCCCGGTGCCCCGCCGTGCCATACCCCGCATTCTCCGGCCAGCCATACCCCGGATACCGCCGGTCCAGCCGGGCCATGCACCGGTCCCGCAGCACCTTCGCCACGATCGAGGCCGCCCCGATCGAAAGCACGCTGCCATCCCCCCCCACCACGCACCACACCGGGCACGGCAGGTCCGGCGCCTGGTTCCCATCCACCAGCGCCAACCCCGGCACCACCGGCAGCCGCAGCACCGCCCGCCGCATCGCCAGCAGCGACGCCCGCAGGATGTTGATGCGCCCGATCTCCGCCACCGAAGCCGCCCCCACCCCGATCCGTACCAGCCCCGCCGCCCGCGCCGCCATCAACGCCGCAAATGCCACCTGCCGCGCCGCCGGCGACAGCTTCTTCGAATCGTCGATCAGTGCCGCCAGCTCCGCCCCCACCGGCGCCACCAGAACCACCGCCGCGGCCATCACCGGCCCCGCCAGCGGCCCCCGCCCCGCCTCGTCTACCCCCGCAATGCCGCCGCCATCGACCAGGCCCCCACGCTACCAGCCCGCCCCGCGCCACGCGAACACGCGCTGCGCCCTTCACCTGCGCCCCACGCCGGGCTATCCCATGACACCCAGATGAAGCCCGGGAGGCCCGCCATGATCACCTACCAAGCCGACACCGTCGCCCAACTCCTCCGCCGCGGCGCCGACCACGCCCCCGCCATCGGAACCCCCGGCCGCCCCTGGCTCACTCATCAGGGCCTGCGCGCCCTCGCCGCCCGCACCGTGGCCAGCCTCAACGCCATGGGCATCGGCCGCAACGACCGCGTCGCCATGGTCCTGCCCAACGGACCCGAAATGGCAGCCAGCTTCATCGCCATCGCCACCGGCGCCACCACCGCCCCGCTGAACCCCGCCTACCGCGCCGACGAGTTCGACTTCTACCTCTCCGACCTCAACGCAAAAGCCCTCGTCATCCAGCAGGGCATGGAAAGCCCCGCCCGCGCGGTGGCCGCCGCCCGCAACATTCCCATCATCGAACTCATTCCCGGAACAGCAGAAGCCGGCGACTTCACCCTCGCCGCCGCCCTCTCTGGCACCCCCGCCCACCCCGGAGAAGCCCAGCCCGACGACATCGCCCTGGTCCTGCACACCTCCGGCACCACCTCGCGCCCCAAAATAGTCCCCCTGCGCCAAGTCAACATCACGGCGTCCGCCGCCCATATCGGCCACTTCCTCGAACTCTCCCCCGAGGATTGCTGCATGAACATCATGCCGCTCTTCCACATCCACGGCCTGATCGCCGCCGTGCTCTCCTCGGTCGCCGCTGGCGCCTCCGTCTCCTGCACCCCCGGCTTCAACGCATTCAAGTTCTTCGCCCACTACGACGAAATCCGCCCCAGCTGGTACACCGCCGTCCCCACCATGCACCAGGCGCTCCTCGGCCTCACCGCCCGCAACGCCGAACTCATCGCCCGAGGCCGCCTGCGCCTCATTCGCTCATCCTCGGCCTCCCTCCCCCCCCAGGTCATGACTGCGCTGGAAGAAGCCTTCCACGTCCCCGTCATCGAATCCTACGGCATGACCGAAGCCGCCCACCAGATGGCCGCCAACCCCCTCCCGCCGCGCCCGCACTACGCCGGCAGCGTCGGCATCGCCGCCGGCCCAGAACTCGCCATCATGAACGACGACGGCCAACTTCTCCCCACCGGCGCGCTGGGCGAAATCGTCATCCGAGGCCGCAACGTCACCGCCGGCTACGAAAACAACCCGTCCGCCAATGCGTCGGCCTTCACCAACGGCTGGTTCCGCACCGGCGACCAGGGTACGCTCGACGAAGCCGGCTACCTGCGCCTCACCGGCCGCCTCAAGGAAATCATTAACCGCGGCGGCGAAAAAATCTCCCCGCTCGAAGTCGACGAAATCCTCATGGACCACCCCGCCGTCGCCCAGGTCGTCACCTTCGCCATGCCCCACGCCAAGCTCGGCGAGGAAGTCGCCGCCGCCATCGTCCTGCGCGAAGGCCACACGCTCGACGAACCAACCCTGCGCGAGTTCTGCGGCCAACGCCTCGCCCCCTTCAAGGTCCCCCGCAAAATCGTCTTCCTCGCCGAAATTCCGAAGGGCGCCACCGGCAAGCTCCAACGCATTGGCCTGGCCGAAAAACTCGGGCTCTCCGGCTAACTAGAAACCTTTGCCCCCTCGTGGGAAGGGCCGGCGTGGGCGGGCGACATCGCCCAAAGCCAAAAAAGCCAGCCCTTCTTTCTTGAAAGAAAGAAGCAAAGAACTCTCGTTCATGGCATCGCATGCCTCCCCATGCGAAGCGCGTGGAGCCGCAGGGGGGCGAAACACCAACGCCCCCTCAAACCTCCTTGCCCGACTCCTCCTGCTCCATCGTCACCGCCACCGCCGCATTCGCCGACAGACGAACCTTCATCCCCTCAACCCCCGCAACCAGGCCAAGATCGATGTAGTGGTGATGCCCCCCATGCCGCCCGCCGCCGCTATCGGCTTTGGTCAGCTTGATCCGCCCATCCTCCACCTTGTCCACTGTCCCGACATGAACACCGTCGGCCCCGATCACTTCCATATGCTCCCGAATACCCGCGTCCTGCATGGCCAAGCCTCCTGTTCCACTGCCACGCCCTCAACGCCCCAAACGCCCACAAGGTCCATCCAACGCGCCGCCCCGCTTGCCCGCTCGGCGAAGCGAGAGAAGGGGAAGGAGGCCACGCCGCATCAAACCAGGCCTACGCCAAAAGTCCTCGCCCCTTATGGGAGACGGTTGGGTAACGGGTAGGCCCCACCTCCAGCATTCTTCCCCCTCCCTTTGGGGAAGGCTGGGATGGGAGCCGCGCGATACCCCCCTAGTGGGCGTTGACGTTCAGGATTTCGAAACGGCGAAAAATCTGGTTCAAGCTCCCTTTCTGCGAGAGCCGAACGGTGTCGGTTCGAAGGCTCTATTCCATACCCTTGTCGATAGAAATCACCTCACGTGTCATGCGCCGTACCAGGGCGACGAAATTCTGTACGACTGGCGAGGGGTCGCCCTGCCGCGAGGCAAGGTTCAGGACTGATGTCGGCCGCTCATCGGGCAGCAGTGAACGGTAGCGCACTCCGTCAACCTGCACATGCTGGATCGACTCAGGCACCAGGGCCACGCCGAGCCCCACCGAGACGAGGCTCAGTGTCGATGCGATCCGCGGCGCCCTTTGGCCCAGCCGCGGCGTGAAGCCGGCGCGGTAGCAGGCGGCCAGGCTGGCATCGGCGATCGCAGGCCCTGCAGTGCCACCGAAAACGATGAAGGTTTCGTCGGCAAGTGCGCGCAGCGCCAGGGCTGGTGCATCCCCGGCCGCTGCCGCCATCCGGTGCGCGGCGGGCAGGGCAACGACCATTGGCTCCTCAAGCAGCAGGTGCACGGCAAGTCCCTGCGGATCAGCCACTGGGGCACGCAGCAATGCGACATCCGTTCGTTCGCCGCGCAGGCGCGCGATGGCATCGCGGCTAAGGTCTTCCTCCAGGCTGATGGAAACCAACGGATATGCATCCCGGAACGCGCGAATGATGCGTGGCACAACCGGATGGAACGGCGCGGTCGGCGCAATCCCGATGGCCAGCCGCCCCTGCTCCCCGCGTGCGGTCCGCTGTGCCATCAGGATGGCCTGGTCGAACCGGGCAAGCACGCCATACGCCTGGTCCAGCAATGCGCGCCCGGCGGCTGTCAGTTCGACGCCGCGCGCCTTGCGCCGGAACAGCTGGATGGCGAGCGATTGCTCGATCGCCTTGATCTGCTGGCTCAGCGGCGGTTGCTGCATCCCCAGTCGTTCCGCGGCCCGGGTAATATGCCCCTCCTCGGCCACGGCAACGAAGTAGCGAAGCTGGCGCAGGTCCATCTGCCATATCCCCGTCATATGGAAATCCCATCGCTCCCATGATGGATTGAATGGCACCCAGGCTTCTACCTTTCCGGCGAACGACACGCAGCCGCCAGACCTGCAGAGACGCCATGAACTTCCAGCGCCGCATGTTCCTCCCTCTCATCGCGGCCGCCGCCCTTGTCGCGGCGCCCGAAGGCGTGCGGTCCGACCCTGCGCGTCGACTGCGCCTTGTCGTCGGCTTTCCGGCCGGCGGTCCGCTCGACATTGCCGCCCGCACGATCGCCCCTGCACTTGCGCGCCGTCTCGGTCACGAGGTCGTCGTGGAGAACCATCCCGGTGCCAGCGGCAACTTGGCAACCGCAGGCGTCGTCCGCTCGGCTCCGGACGGGTACACGCTGCTCCTGTGCGGGCCAGTCAACACAATCAACAGCAGCCTCTTCCCCGATCTGGCGTTCGACTTCATCCGCGACATTGCGCCCGTTGCTTCGATCGCCCGCGTTCCGCTTGTGGTCGAGGTGCACCCCTCGGTTCCTGTGCGCACCGTGCCGGAGTTACTGGCACTCGCCAGGGCCAGCCCCGGGGCGCTGCGGATCGCCTTTGCCGGCATCGGGACGCCACAGCATGTCGCCATCGAGCTCTTCCAGCACATGGCCGGCGTGCGGATGACCCTGGTGCCCTATCCCGGCTCGGCCGCGGCGCTGGACGATCTGTTGCAGGGGAAGGTGGATCTGATGTTCGATCCCGCGCCGTCGTCGATGCCCCATCTCAAGGCGGGGCGGCTGATCCCGCTTGCCACCACCGGGCCGACGCGCGCGGAGATGTTGGCGGAAGTGCCGGCGATGGGCGAGTTCATGCCCGGCTACCAGGCAGGCTCCTGGTTCGGACTCGGTGCGCCGAGGGGAACGCCCGTCGATGTCATCGAGCGGATCAACGCGGCGGTGAACGATGCCCTGGCCGACCCCGCGGTCATGGCGCGCTTTGCTGAGTTGGGTGCCAGCACCATGGGCGGCACCGCCGCTGCCTTCGCCGCATTCATCCAGGCCGAGACCGACAAATATCGCGCCATCATCCGCATCGCGAGCATCAGGCCCGCCTGACCCGGCATGATCCGATCGCGGACATGGGGCGGCGCCCGTCGGCACCACCTATCACCATGTTCTTGCAGTTGCACCCGCATCCCGCAAATCGGGGTGGACGGCCAGGGCCGCGCCTGCCATGTGCCTCTCCCCACAGGCGAGCCAGACCCATGCCCAACACTCCCCCGAACTGGTCCCCCCGCACCCTCCTCGCCCAGGCCCTCGGCCATATCGACGAGCCGAGCCGCGCCGTCGTGCCGCCGATCCACGTCGCCACCACCTATATCCGCGACCCCGACAACCAGTACCGCAGCGGCAACATCTATGGCCGGCCCGACAACGGCACCATCCGCGAAGCCGAGGCCATCATCGCCAGGCTGGAAAACGCCGCGGCCGCCATGGTCCTCGGCTCCGGCATGTCGGCCGCCACGGCGGTGTTTCTCGCCCTCAAGCCCGGCGACCACATCGTCGCCTCCTCGGTGATGTACTGGGCACTGCGCTTCTGGCTGCTGAACGACGCCACCACCTGGGGCCTTAAGGTCGACATCGTCGACACCTCCGACCTTGATGCCGTCCGCGCCGCCATCCGCCCCGGTGAGACCAAGCTGGTGTGGCTCGAAACCCCGTCCAACCCGCTGTGGTCGATCACCGACATCCGCGCCGTGTCCGACATCGCCCACGCGGCCGGCGCCCGCGTGGCCGTCGATTCCACCGGCGCCACCCCGATCCTGACGCGCCCGCTCGATCTCGGCGCGGATATCGTCATGCACTCGGCCACGAAATACCTGAACGGCCATTCCGACGTGATCGCCGGCGCGCTCGCCACCTCGAAGGACGACGAGTTCTGGGCCCGCATCAAGCGCGTCCGCGCCACGCTCGGCCAGATCCTCGGCCCGTTCGAGGCCTTCCTGCTGATCCGCGGCATGCGCACGCTCGACCTGCGCGTCCGTGCCGCCTGTGCCTCGGCCATGGACCTCGCCACGCGCCTCTCCAACCACGCCGCCATCCATGAAGTGCTCTACCCCGGCCTGCCGACCCACCAAGGCCACGAACTCGCCAAGCGCCAGATGCAGGGCGGCTTCGGCGGCATGCTCTCCATCCGCATCCGTGCGGGCGAACAGGCGGCGATCGACGCGGCGGCCAAGGTGCGGCTCTGGAAACGCGCCACCTCGCTCGGCGGCGTTGAAAGCCTGATCGAACACCGCGCCACCATCGAAGGCGCGGGCTCCCCGTGCCCGCCGGACCTGCTGCGGCTTTCCACGGGCATTGAGGATGTGGAAGATCTGTATAACGATCTGGCGCAGGCTTTGACGTAAGGCCAGGGCTCCGCCCTGGACCCGCTGGGGCCTGAGGCCCCAGACCCCCATTCAT
>JANPIH010000249.1:0-15343 GCA_031424895.1 Rhodospirillales bacterium | reverse complement strand
GCTTCAAGGTCGCACACCGCGCTCAGACGCAAAATGACCGAACTCCATGTGCCGTCATGCAGGGATGTCGTGTTCATCCCCGCACCGAATCACATCAAGCCGCGTCGGGAAAAGACCCTTCGATTCGCGCCTATGGGGCTTTGCCCCTGGACCCCACTGGGACCGGCGCGCGCCTTCGCGCGACGACCTGAGGCCCTGGACCCCCATCTCATGAGGGTCCAGGGGGCTCGGCCCCCTGGTAGGGGTGCAGGGGGCAAAGCCCCCTGGCCTTAGGCGATGGCGATCCAGCCCGCAGGCCCGGTGCCGGTGCGCTTGATCCAGAACGTGGCCCCCGCCCCGCCATCGAGATTGCGGAAGTCGGAGCCCGGCGGCGCGCTGACCGCCCCTTCGGGCGACCCGCGGCCGAGGCTGGAGGTGGCACCCGTCGGCTCCGCGGGGCTGGCCAGGCGCAGCCGCCCGGTGCCGCGCGGGCGCAGGGTCAGGTCGCCGCTGGCATCGGGCGCCACGCAGTCGGGCAGCGCGAAGCGCCCGGCGCGCCACATGCCCCATGTGGCGATCCACTCCACGTCGCCGTCGGCGGCCACGCTCAGGTCGCCGCGCGTCCAGTTCTCCTGCAACGGATGGCTGCCGGCGCGCGCGAAGGTGACGGCGGTGTTGCAGCGCACCAGCAGCGTGCGCTCCTCCGCCAGCGGCGGCGCGGCATAGGCGACCGCCGTGGCCCCGCTGCCGTTGCCGGTGATGGTGACCGGCACGGCGGTGCCGACCGGGCCGTAGCCGATGCCGTGCGCGATGACCACGATGCCGATCACCTTGCCGCCGGCCAGCACCGCTTCGGCGCCCGCACCGCCGCCGCCCCCACCGATGGCGACGTTGGCGAAGCTGTAGCCGCCGCCGCCGGCGGTGACGCGCACGAAGCTGATGCGCCCGGCCCAGGCGGCCTGGTTGCTGCCGATGATCGCCTGCACGCCCAGGGGCGCCGCGGTGATCATGATGCTGTCGGCGATATCGGGGAACACCACGGTCTGGCGCCCGTCGATCAGCACCGGGTTGGCGATGAAGCGCGCGGTGAAGTCGTGGCGGTTGCCGCGCACGATCACCCCGTCGGTGTCCGCGCGCAGGCACTGCGCGGGGGCGCGGCCGGTGAAGTCGTTGTCCGCCACCAGCGTGCGCGTCGGCCCGTCGCGCAGCCACACGCCCTCGCCGGTGCCGGACATGGCGATGCGGTTGCCGGTGATCGACAGGCGGTCGCACGCGATGGCGAAGTTGAGCGCGCCGCCATCGGTTTCCACGTTCGTCGCACAGACGCCGAAGATGCTGAACTCGGCCAGGAAGTTGCCCGACACGCGCAGATTGGCGCTGCCGCCGCAGTTGATGCCATAGCCGTGGCCGAGGATGTGGTTGTCGCTGAAGTCGCTGTCGATCGCCCCGCCGCAGTCGATCCCGTACAGCGCGTTGCCCAGGATGGTGTTCCCGGCGATGCGGCTTGCGGCCACGTTGGCCAGGATGCCGGCGCCGCTGTTGGCGAAGCTGCCGTTGTCGGACAGCATGTTGCCCTGCACCAGCAGCGCGCGCCCGGCGCAGGCGATGCCATACACCGCGTTGTCGTGGCAGGTGTTGCCGGCAACCAGCACCGCGACGGCGTCGGGGTTGGCATTGCCCCACACCGGCGGCTCGGTGTTCGGCGCGTTGAAGTTGCCGACCGCGATGCCGCGCTGGTTGCCCCAGCAGCGGTTGCCGGTGATTTGCGCCAGGCGCACGCGCCGGAGGAAGGCGGTGTCGTTGAAGTCGATGTTCAGCCCGTATCTCGCGTTGCCATGGGCGCGGCATTCGCTCACCAGCACGCCCGCGCAGGCCTGCACCCACAGCCCGTGCGCGTCGTTGTGCGCGAAGGTGCAATCGCGGATCACGTGCTGGGCGGCGGCGGGGTCGCTGGCGGCCACCACCAGCCCGCTGCCGAGCACGTCGCCGGCGGCACCGGTGAACACGCAGCGATGCAGGTCGGAACTGGTGCAGCCGGCGGCCAGCAGCACGCCCCAGCTTTGCGTTTGCACAACGGTGCGGTTGGCATCGAAGGTGACGCCGTCGGCGCGGAAGCCCGGCGCCTGCACGCTGATCCACGCCCCGCCGCCGCCCTGCACGCCGCGCTTCAGCACCGACAGGCCGGGCGTGCCGAGCAGCACCGTGTTCGGCTGGGCCACGGTCCATTGCCCGTCGATGCGGTAGGTGCGCGGACCCAGGCGCACCGGCCGCCCGCTGCCGACGGCCGCCGCAAAGGCGGCGGTGTCGTCGGCGATGCCGTCGCCCACGGCGCCGAAGCTTTCCGGCCCGACGGCGTCGGCCAGCAGTTGCGCCAGGCTGCGCGAAGCCGTGGTGCCGGCGGCCTGCGCCGTGGTGGCGGAAATGTTGGTCAGCGAACCCAGCGCACCGGGCGGCGGGGCGGACAGCACGCGGCCCGACAGCAACAGGCCATTGCCGACGGCAACCGCCTCCGGCCCGCCGATCGCGCCGCCGCCGCGGCCCAGAAGTTCACCCGGCGAAAGGGTGATCTGCGCCTGCAAGCCCTCCCGCAGTTGCGCGCGGCTGACACGGCGCAGCACGCCGCCCTGGCTTGCCGGCAGCGCATCGGTATCGGCCGCGGCAAGCGCCGGGGCCAGCTCGTCGATGGTCGGCATCGCTCAGCCTCCGATCAGGATGGGGTTGCCGTTCTCGTCGGTGATCACCGCCCCGCCGCCCGATTGCAGCGCGCCCGCGGGCACCGATTGCGCGGCGAGCGCCAGCACCGGCAGTGCCACCGCCCGCCCCAGCACCCGGCCGCTGGCGGTCGTCACCGTCACCTGAAGCCGATAGGTGGTGCCGGCCTGCCCGCCCGAAAGCCACACCACGGCGATGCGCCCGTCGGCGGCGATGTTGCCCACCACGAGGTGCCCCGCACCCGCCGGCGTGGTGGCGACGGCCACGCCGGAGATGGCGTCGCTCTCATGCCCCGCCACGGCCGCCGAGATGTCGAACTCGTAGTCCAGCACGTCGGCCGGGTCCTTGGCCGGCCAGGACAGCAGCGGCGGGGCCGCCTGGCTGGTGCCGCGCGGCACCGGGGCGAAGCCGTCCAGCACCACGCGGCGCGCGGTGCTGGGCCGCCAGACTTTGGTCAGGGTCTCGCTCATGCATGGGCTCCCTCAGTATTCGACGATGACGAGGCCGGCGGCACCCGCGGCCCCCGCGAAATTGCCGCCGCCGCCGCCGCCGCCGCCGCCGGGACAGGCACCGCCGCAGGGCCGGCCGGAACTGGCCGCCCCGCCGCCGCCGCCCGAGGCCGCCGCCCCGCCATGGCCGCCATAGCCCGCCGGCCCGCCGTTGAAGCCGGCATTGCCGGCCGAGCCGGTCATGTTCACCGCCCCGCCGCTGCCCGCGCCGCCCGGGCCGGAATCGCCCTGCCCGCCGGCCAGCGAGCCCTGCCCGCCGATGCCGCCGGCCGCCGACAGGAAGGCGCCGAAGCCGCTGGCCCCGCCCGCCCCGCCGCTGTTGCCCGCCGCACTGCCCGCACCGTTCGCCCCGCCCGCCCCGCCGCCGCCGATCACGACCGCGATCACCTGGCCGGGGCCAACGGCGTAGATGCCCTCGCCGTAGCCGCCGCCGCCGCCGCCACCACCGCCGCCGCTGCCCGTGTTACCGCCGCCACCGCCGCCGCCGCCGATGGCGCGCACGCGCAACCGCGAAACCCCGGGCGGCACCACGAAAAGTCCGCCGGCGGTGAAGGCCTGCATGGCGGCGAAGCCGGGCCGCAGCTCCGGCAGGCGGAACGGCAGCACCGGCGCGCTGAACAGCCCGGCGATGTGCCCGACGGTCACGCTGGCCTGCCCGTACGCCACGGTCACGGTCGCCAGCCCCACCCAGCCGGCATCGACCGGCGGCGCCACCTGCGTGCCCGTGGTGGCCGGCACGCCGGGCTTCACCTGGATCTGCACCCGCTGCACCCGGCGGGTGTTCTGGGCGACCCCGGTGTTGCCCGCGCCCAGATAGGGCTGCGCCGGATTGGCGGCGTTGTAGTACGGCAGCACCACCGGCGCGACATCCGCCTCCTGGAACGCCGCCTCCACCAGGTGCGTCACCGACTGGCCAGAGGTGGACGGCGGTGCGACGGCGAAGGTCTGCGGGGCAAGGTTGATGCCCATCTTCACCAACGCCGAGGCCGCGTCCGCCGCCAGCGTGCCATAGGCGGCGGCATCGACGGTGGCGAGCTGGGTGATGCTGCCGGCGCCCACCGTGATGGCCATGGTGGCCGGGATTGTCGGGCTGACCGACAGCCCGTCGATCACCGGCGCGGTGCCCAGCACCGCGCGCATCAGCGCGCCGAGCGCCACCATCGCGTTGCGGTTGGTCTCCAGCAGGTCGGTGTCCAGCGGGATGCTGCCGGGATAGACGATATTGCGATCCATTGAGACCTCGCCTTGATGATGTGCGCGCGCCCGCCGCCGCCCGGGATGCGGGCGGGTGCGGGCTGGGATGGGAGGAAGCCGGTGGCGTGGGAGCGTGGGAGCGTGGGTGGCGTCAGTTCTCGATGCGAACCCAGGCGGTCGTCGCCGCCGGCAGCACGGCTGCCACGGCGTCGTGGATGTCGGCGTCCGTCACCTGGCCCTCGATCATCGACAGGCTGGCCCAGGCGAGGCTTCCGGCCCCCCAGCCGCCGCCGCCGCCGCCCCAGCCGGACAGGCGGCCGATGCCGCTGCCCTGCGGCCGCCGGGCGGTGACGAAGCACTGATACGGTATCGAAAGACTTCCCCAGCCGCCCGCCACGCCCCAGCCGCAGGCCAGGCCCCAGGCGCCGGTGTCGGCGGGGCGCCGCGGCTCGAACACCGCGGGCGCGCGCCCCGTCAGGTCGCGCAGCGCGGCCACCAGCGCCGGGCGCGTGGCGCGCGGGCGCAGCAATTCGCGCAAGATCGCCGCCCGGAACGCCGCATCGCCCTGGGCGCGGCGGCGGCGCAGGCGGGGGCCGAAGAAATCGCCGGCGATCAGGTCCAGCGCGGTGCCCGAAGCCGTCGCCACCCGCGCCTGCGCGCGCACCGTGGCCAGCATGTCGTGCAGCCAGGCCCAGCCCTCGGCCAGCCCCGCCAGCACGGCATCCACCCGCTCGCCGCCCTCACCGTGCCAGCGCGCCGGCAGCACCGCCTTCATGCGCGCCAGCATGTCCTGCTTGTCTCCGACCATGTCAGCTCACCACCACGCTGCCGGCGCGCACCACGCCGGCGGCACCCGGGTTGAGGTCGGCGGCGCCGCCGTTCAGCACCACCGCGGTCACGTTCACCACCGACGGCGAAGCGCCATAGGCGATCTGCGCCAGGCGCGACCACGGCAGAACCTCGCCGATGCCAAGCCCGGCCAGATGCGCCACCACCGCCTGCTGCACCGCCCCCGCCACCTCCACCGCCACCGCGCCCGGGGCAACCGCCACGGTCATGGCCACATGCGCCAGCACCCGCGCCGGCGGCTGCACCGCGAAGCTGGTACCCACCGGGCGCACCGCCTCGATCGCCCGCGCCGCCGCATCGAGCAGTGCCCCCGGCGGCGCGCCGCTGCCGTCATCGACGGTGACCACGAAGGCCCCGGTGCCGGCACCCTCCGCGACCGACCAGCGCACGCCCTGCTGCAACGAGGCCACCGCATGCCCGACCGCCACCGGCGTCGCGCGCCCGAGGCTGGCCAGGTAGTCGCGGAAGCGCCGCCGCAACGCCGCATCGCTCTCCGCATCCAGCCCGCCCAGCAGCGGCCAGTCGTTCGCCACCGTGTCCACGCCAGGCACGGCGTCGGCGATCAGCGTGATGCTGCCGGCCAGCACGTTGCCCGCGCTGCCCGCCGCCTCCGCCCGCACCGGCACCATCACGCCGCCCACGCCGGCACCGAGCACGTAGCCGCCCTGTGCGGCACTCCAGGCCGCGTGGCCCGCATCCTCGCGCACCACGAAGCCCTGCTTCACGTCGGCCGTGCGCACCAGCGTGCCCACCGGCACCAGCGCCGCCTCCGTGGTGGCAAAACGGGCAAAGCGCACCTGCCCCTGTGCGGCCACCGCCGGCAGCCGCGCGAAGGCGAAATCGCCCATCCAGCTGTCCAGGTCCGCCCCCTCGCTGGTGGCAGCGCGCGTCATGCTCTGCACCTGCAGGATCAGCCATTGCAGCCACAGCGCCACGGAGGCCTGCGCCTCCAGGATCGCGCGCAGCACCGAGCCCACCGAAAGGTCGAGCAGCGTGCGCGACGCCGCCTGCACCGCCGCCGCGGCACCCGCCACCAGGGTGGGGAAATCCTGAAGCCTCAGCTGCATCACTGCTCTCCCACGCTCAATGAAATGCCCAGCGTCTCGCCGCTGTCGGCGTCGGCGTAGCGAATCGCCACGAACACGCGGCCGTCGTCGCCGGCCTGTACTTCCACCAACGGCTCCGGGCTGCGGGCCACGCTGCGCTCGCGGAATATCTGGCTGCGCACCACCGCGCGGATGCGCTCGGGCGCCGCCGGCTGGCCCACGAACCGGCCCAGCCCCGCGCCGTAATCAGGCTGCCAGATGTAGTCGCCGGGATTGGTCAGCAGCCGGCGCAGCACGCGCTGGCGGCCCAGCGCCGCCCCCTCGGCCAGGGCAAGGTCACCTGTCGGCCCGGCGGCCAGGTCGGCGCCGAACTCGTGCGAAAGATCGGGCATGGTTCCCCCTCAATCCTGCGGCGTCGGCGGGCCGTTGGCCCCCGGATGGGTGTGGATGTTGTAGGCATCGCGCAACGCACTGAGCGGACCGTCCGCGTCGAACACGCGGCCCGACACATGCAGGTCGCCCTGCACCCGCACCGTGCCGTCATTGGCCAGGCGCAGCGACGCCCCGGAGGCATGGCGCAACACCAGCTCGCCCACCGCACCCGGCGGCGGCGGGCGCGGATCGCTGAAACAGCCGCCCACCACCACGCCGTGCTCGGCATCGCCCTCCTGCGCCACCACCAGAACCTGATGGCCCGGCGACGGCAGGCAGAAAATGCCCCACCCCGCCCCCACCCAGGGCGACGCCACCGGCAACCAACCCGTCAAAACCCCCTCCGGCTGCAACCGAACCCGAACCACATGGCGCGCCGCATCGGCACTGGCCACCACGCCAAACCTGGCCTGACCCTGCGACCGATCCAACGCCACCGCCTGCGCCTTCAACGCATTCAACAACCTGTCCATCGAGGCTCCTCGGTGTGGGTGGCTCGGTGAGGTCAAGAAAGGCCAGGGGCTTTGCCCCTGGACCCCACCAGAGGCAGGGCCTCTGGACTCCCGGACCTTTTCCGCCTTCGGCGGGAGGGGCCGTCCGGGCGGTTCGATTGGCCTCGATGGCCCCTCCCGCCGAAGGCGGAACAACGTTTGAGGGTGCAGGGGGCTCGGCCCCTTGCCGGGTCCAGGGCAGAGCCCTGGCCTTGCTCGCCTACCCCGCCACCCGCGCCGCGGGCGTCGTGGCTTGGCTGGTGGTGCTGGCGTTGCGGGCGCGGACGGTTTGGGTGAAGCCTCGGGTGGTGTGCAGGGTTCGGTCCACTTCATCGATCCAGTATTCCTGGTCGAAGTCGGTGTGGGTGGCTTCGATGCGCAGGCGTTGGCGGGGTGCCATGGCCAGTTCGCCCGGCATGTCCGCCACCACCACGCGTTCATGTCGGGTGAGTTCGGCCAGTTTGCGTTGGGCGAGTTTCAGGGCTTCGTCGGGCGTGAGGTTCGGGACCACCAGCACGTAGCGTTGGATCTGGTCGCTGCTGGCGCCGCCGCGGCGGGCGCGGCGGAGGAAGGATTGCTGCTGGCGCGCATTCCAGCTTTTCACCACCACCTCGATATCGCGCGCCAGGGTCAGCGCGCGTTCCAGGCGCAGCCCGGTCACGTTTGCCTGCCCTCCCGGCCCGTCGCTGGCGCGCAGCACGGTGGCCCCGGCGTCGGCCTGTTCGCGCGGGCGGAAATGCAGCGTGGTGCCGGCGACCCACGCGTCGAACCCTTCCAGCCCCGCCAGCGTCACCAGCAGGTCCCATTCCGTGGTGGCGCGGCTGAACTGGTCCAGCGTGATGCGGTCGCGCTGCAACTGCCAGTAGCGGCCGACCGGCGTGGTGGTGCGCGCGATATCGGCGGTAAGGCCGCGGCGCCCGGCCAGCAGGGTGGCGATCTCGCTGGCGGTGCGGTTGGAGAAGCTCTCCTGCGTGCGCGCCTCGATCAGCCGGGCGGTGAGGTCGCGCCCGGTCAGGAACACCAGCCGGCGCACCGCGTCCAGCTCCACCTGGTCCACCTCGCCCTGCACCAGCGACGTGCTGGCAAGGTCGAGGCCCACGCCGATCTCCACCATCATCCGGTCGGCGGACATCCAGGTGGCGGCGGGGGTTTCGCCCAGCGCCACCACCAGCGAAAAGCGGTCGGCCGCGTAATGGTTGTTGCTGGCAACGCGGGCGCTGACGGCGTTGGCAACCGCCTCGCCGTTCAGCCGGGCAAGCAGGCGCGGGCGGCGCAGGCTGCCGAAGGCGGGTTCACTGTTCGGCAATGCCGCCTCCCGCCTGGGGGTCGCGCGGCGGCAGGCGCAGGCGCACCACGCCGTCCAGCATCGGGTCGGACAACCCGTTCAGCCGCGCGATCCGCAGCCATTGCGTCGCATCGCCGAGTTCCGTCGCGGCCAGGTGGAACAGGGTTCCGCCGGCTTGGAGAATGGTGCGCATGAACAGGCTCCTAAGAAAGTAAGCAGTTCTTTTTTGGAAAAAAGAACCAAAAAACTTTCATCAATAGAACGGGGCCAAATGGATAAAAGTCTTTTTGCTTCTTTTTCTTCAGAAAAAGAAGACTTCCTACCCTACTGCCTCCGCCCCCGCCCGAGCCCGCCCGAGCACGCCGCGCGCCGCGGCCAGTCCGGCCAGCGCGCCGGCCTCGTCCCGTGCGGCGAGCAGCCCTTGGGCGGTGCCGCCATCGGCCGCGCGCAGCCGGGCGCCGCGTTCGGCCATCGCCCGCTCCACCGCCGCCTCCTGCCCGCGCAGCCCGGCCACCGCCTGGCCGCGCGCCGCCGTGCCGGGCCGCAGCGCGCCGGGCAGGGACACCAGGGCCGCCAGCCCCGCCGCGTCCACCACCCCCGCCACGCCCGGGAACCCGCCACCGGACAGGGCAGCCACGTCGGCCAGCACGCCCTCGGCCAGCGAAAGCCCGGCCTCGGCGACAGCGGCCGCCTCGTCGCGCAGCACGGTGCAGGCGATGCGGTAGGGGATCCAGTTCTCCCGCTCGTAGCTCGCCTCGAAGCGCGAAACGACCACGCTGTAGAAGAAGCTGCCCCACGACAGCGGCCACACGCGCCCGTCGCCGCGCATCAGGTCGATGGCCCGCGCGCGCAGCATGGCGTCGGGCCCGGTGAAGGTGCCGGTCCAGGCGATGTCGGCATCGTCGCGCCCCAGCGCGTCGATCACCCGCCGCCCACCCGGCAGCCGATGCACCGCCAGGCGCTGCCGCCCACCCCACAACACGCGGGACGGCAGCTCGAACGCCTCCAGCAGCACCGGCCCGATCAGCAGGTACTCGGACATGTCGCCTCCTGTTGGTGGATGTGGTCTCAGATCGGGCGCGGCACCCGATGCGTCAGGTGGAAGTCTCGCCCCAGTCTCCGCCGTAGAGGTCGAGCAGAAGCTCGATGCCCGCCGCACCCATGCGCGCCAGCAGCGCCG
The DNA here is from genome assembly GCA_031424895.1 of Rhodospirillales bacterium. Taxonomy (GTDB): domain Bacteria; phylum Pseudomonadota; class Alphaproteobacteria; order Acetobacterales; family Acetobacteraceae; genus CAMDGX01. The sequence continues at coordinate 5,666 of JANPIH010000249.1, read as the reverse complement.
GCGGCAGCACCACGCCCATGGTCCGCTGGAAGAACAACCCGACGAAGAAGCCCAGCGTCCCGCCCGAGGCCCGGACCGCAGCGAGGTCCGCCGCCAGCGGCACCAGGGCGTCGAGCGCGTCGTCCAGCGCCCGTGTGATGGTCTCGCCATGGTTGTCCCAGCTCACCGAGCAGTAGGAACTGGTATGCCGCCTCGGCGGCTTCGCATGCGGCCTGAGGTCGCCCGCCTGCCAGAGCACCTCCGGGTCCATGTCGAACGCATCGCCGATCCGGTCGGCAAGATCAGCCAGATCGGCGCTCGGGTGGCTCACGCGGAACGAAAGCGCCCAGCTTCGTTCGGCGGGCGGATTGTCGGTGGCGCTCACGGCTTGCCCGAAGTTCACCTGGCCCTCGTGCTGCGATCGGCGCCACGCCCACGCAGGCTGCCTTCCGCGGGTTCATCCTTCACCGGCGCGGCCTGCTGCACGGTGAGAACCAGCCCCACCAGCGGCGGCGCACGCAGTCTCGCTCCCGACCACGCCGTGAGGGACAGGCTCAGCTCTCCCGGGCCGGTCCATGTCACCGCCACATCGTCGTCGAGCCCAGCCCGTTCCCAACTGGCCAGGGTGTAGCGCGTCTCCGGCGCAGCCACCCGCCATGCCTCCAACCGGGTGATCAGCTCGATGAATACCAATCCGGCGTCGCACACCTCGGGTCGCAACTGGACCGCCAGGGCACCGTCCGGCGAGAGATGGACAGGCTCTTCCATGCGCAGATCGCAGGGCGAGTCACCCGCCCAAGGGCGCACGAGCCCCAGCACGATACCAAACGGCAGCCACAGCAACGCCCAGAGCGCGCCGCACGCCAGACGGCGGCGCAATCCGGGTGCAGCCGGCGCCTCGGTGCCTTCGGTCATCGCGCGCGTTCGCTTTCGGGCACCAGGTAGAACTGGCCCTCGAAACGCTGGGCATCCCAGGGGAACCAGTGCATGAACTTCAACAGGTCGACGGCCACCTGCCCCCGCTCGGCGCCGGCTATCGTCATCTTCGGGTCTCCTGATGCGTCGCGACGGCCGGCGGCGGTCAACGCATGTCGGGGAAAACCTCGATCCCCAGGTCGATTGGCAGTTCCGCCAGCCGGCTGATGGCAGCATGCGGCAATGTCGCGCCAATGTTCACATCGCCCGGCAAGGAGACCGTCAGGCTGATGCGCCCTCCCGCAGCGACAATACCATGCAGGAACTCGGCGCGCGCGGCCAGAAGCTCGGCCTCGTCCATCAGCGCGGAGAAGAAGTTCCTTTGTCCGGCAACCTTGATCGTCCAAATCCAGTAGCTCTCGCGGCCCACCGAAGGCATTGGATGGCCCGACGGCGTGCGACGCGGCGCGCCGGCCTGCCACGACTGGTACGGAGTGCGGTCCAGGGCGGCGGTGATCTCCTGCGGGTCGATGTCGGGATGGCGCACCGCCACGGCCAGCGAGAAGCGCAAGGCGGGCCAGACATCACCTGGGCCGTCGTTGCTGTCGCCGTTCGTCGCGGTCCTTTCCTCGTCGTCCTTCTGGGTGCGATCCTTCGATGAAGTTTTCTGCGGGTCCATGATTGGTCCAACTCCCATCCGGGTTCTCGCCCCAAACAGTGCCATCGGGTGCGATGCTGACATTGTCGATCGCTTCGGACCCGATCCCCTGCTTAATCTCTGGATGGTTGCCTGACCAGGGTGTCTGGTTGATCGGGCGGGAGCCGGGTGGCGGCTTGCTGCGCCGCTCATCGAAGCGTTCGCTCCTGACTGTGTTGCGCCACCAGTTCTGTAGCCGCTTTCCCAGTTCATGCGCAGGATTCTTTGGCACTCCTGATACGCCCGGCGGCGGCGGTGGCGCCGGAATCGGCATCGCAAACTGCACCTGCTGTACGCCGCCACGCACCACCAGCCGCGCCGCCACGCTCACCGCCTCCGGATGCGCCGCCCGCCACGCCGCCGGCGGCTCCGAGCCCTCCGGCACGAACACGAAGGGCACATGCAGCGCCCAGCCCTGCGGCGCATCGTCCTGCGGGTCCATCGCCGCCCCCTATCCCTGCAAGGCCCCCGCCCATTCCGGCGAGAGCAGCGGGTCGAACCCGGTCATGCCCGAAGGCGGGCGGCCGGCCTCGCGCGCCAGGTGCTCGGCGACGAACCGGCCGAGCAGCGCGCCGTCGATCTCCAGCCGGCCCTCGATCGCCCGCTCGGCCTGCTCCGCCTCGGGCGCGGCCTCGGACCAGGCCGCCCCCGGCGCGGCGGCGGTGGCCTGCTCCGGTGCCGGTGCCGCGAAGCCCGGCGGAGGCGCCCGCTCGACCGGGGCCGCCGACGGCAGCACCTGGTCAGGCCCGTCCCACATGGGTCGCGCCGCGGGGGCAGCCTGCGTCGTGATGGGCGCCGAACCCTCGGCGATCGGCAACAGCGCAGGCTCCGCCGCCGCCGGCGCCTCGCCCGGCACGGCGGACAGCCGACCCCAGTCGACGCCGCCCCAATCCAGCCGCCCCGCCTCGCGCGACCCCGTTTCATGCGGCCCCGTTTCATGCGGCCCCGTCTCGCGCGGCCCCGTATCATGCGGCGCCGTCTCGCGCGGCGGCGGCAGGCCGGGTGCGACCTGGCGCGCAGCCACAGGCACCACCTCGGCCGCCATGCGCTCCGCCGCGCGCGACACCGCATCCATGGGCTCGGCCGCCCGCCGCACCCCGGCCGAAACCGCCACCGTCGGCGCCGCACCACGGTCGGGCGACGCCGCCGCCTCTTCCGGAGCCGCAACCGTCGCCGCCCGCACCGGCTGCGGCAGCGGGACGGAGGCAAGCCCCGCCACCCCCGCCTGCACCGTCGCGACGGCCCGGTCGAGGAAGGCAAGCTCGCGCGCCACTGCCGGCAACGCCGCGGCCACGCCGTCATCGAGTGCCACGCGCAGCCCGACCTCGTAGGGGTCGCCCATCAGCGCCGCCAGCGCCGCCTCCGACAGTCGTTCCTCCAACGGAAGCTCGGCCGCATCCTCTGGCGCGGGCTGGTCGCTCATGCATCCCTCCAGGAAAGACTGTCCCAGTCGAAGGCGCGGCCCTTCAGCGTGCCGACCGCCACCACCCAGGCGAAGCGTTGCGTGGCCGAAAGGCTCGCAGCGGTCTCGAAGGGCACCCCGTGCATCGCGAGATACAGAACGTCGCGCAGCTCGGGGTGCCGGCTCAGTTTCCCGCCATGGCCCGGTCGAACGCCGGCTCGGGCACAAGCCCGGCGGCCACCGCCGCCAGCCCCGCCTCGTCCAGCCGCTGCACCGCGGCCTCGATGCCCGCCTTGCTGGCCGGGATCGGCACCGGCACGCCGTCGATCGCCGCCACGCTGGCCGCCAGGATCGCCAGCCCCAGCCAGCGATCGTTGCGCGAAAGCTCCGCACCCGCCGCCTCGAACAGCCGCAGCCGGTCGAGCACGGTCAACCGGCGCAGCAGCAGCACCCGGCCCCGCGCGTCGATCACCTCGTCCGCCATCCGATCAGATCCTCCGCCGGGCGCTGGCGAAGAACTCCAGCCGCTGGCGCACGGAGGCATCGCCGCGCCACTGCCCGGCCTGGGCAAAGCGGAACACCGCGCCGTCGTACTGGTAGGTGCTGGTGGAGCCATCCGATTCGCTGATGTACTGATACAGCGTGCCGGCCGGCACCGCGCCGCCCTGGTTGTAGGCGGCCTCGATGCGCGCGATGAAGTCGTCGGCCGCGGAACTGCCGCGCTCCAGCTCGAACATCCCCTCCCAGCCCTTCGGCAACTCGGCCGCCATCTGCCGGCCGTCGATGCGATCCACGCGGATCGAGGCGGTCTGCTGCCGGCTGTCAAACCCGGTCACATGCGCCAGATCCACGCGCCCGAACGGACCCATGACCACCAGCTGGCAGTCCCGGCCCACAGAAAACTCATTGCTCGCCATTTAGGATTCTCCCTATGGGTCCAAAGGCAAGGCGAGGGCTCTGCCCTCGACCCGCTGGGGCCTGAGGCCCCAGACCCCCATTCATGAGGGTCCAGGGGGCTCGGCCCCCTGGTGGGTGCAGGGCGAAGCCCTGGCCTCAGGCCGCCTGCGAACTCGGCAGCGTCTGGCGCGTTACCGCCACGGTCTGGCCGCCTTCCAGGTTCACGATGAACTTCTCGTTGATCGCCTGGTATTGCACCTGCGCATCGGACTGCACGTAGCCCAGGCCGGTGCGCGATAGCGGGTTGTTGCCGGCGTCGCAGATCACGCTGAACGGCAGCGCGCCGTCGCGCGAGCCCAGCAGCCCCTGGCCCAGCATGTTCTGCAGGAACGACAGCTGCATGGCACGGATGCGGCGGAACAGGTCCTGGTTGATCACCTGGCCCACGTATTGCCCCATGCCGGCGGCCAGTGAGGCTGCGATGAAGTTGGTCATGCGGGTATAGTTGTCGCCGTTGGTCGCGGCGTTGCTGCTGCTGTTGTGCCCGCCGCGCACGCCCCAGAAGGCGCCGCCCGGCTGCGGGTTGGCGATCACGTCGATCCCCGCGGTCAGCATCGCCGACAATTCCGCCGTGGACCATGTGCCGCGCTGCCCGCTGCCGGGGCTGCCGGAGCGCTGGGTGCCGACCACCCCGAACAGCGGCTTGTTCAGGCTGGACTGCTCGGGCGAGAGGTTGGCCAGCCGCCCCGCCACGAAGCCCAGCGGGCTGACCAGGCGCAGCGTCGCGTTGGCCTGGTCGTTCCACCACATCCAGTCGCCCAGCATCAGCTTGCAGGCATAGGTGTCGAGCCCCGCGGCCGCCTTGCTGGCCACCGCGGCGCTGATGCCCTGCCCGGCGGCACCCGCAAGGATCATGTAGATGCCTTCGGAAAGCCCGAACGCCGCCTGGGTCGTCCATTGCGCGGTCGCATCGCTGTCGGCGAGCAGTGCCAGGGAGCAGCGCTGGCCGCGCAGCGCATACATGCCGCGCCGCGGCACCGTGTCCACGCCGACCAGGTGGGTGGCCGACACGCCCGCACCGTCGCTGCCGCCCGGGCCGGTGGAGAAATCCCACACGAAGTTCAGCGGCGCGATGGCCGTCGCACCCGGGTTGGCCACCACGATCTGGCTCGGCCCGCGCTGCGGCCCTAGGCCGTTGTTGATGGCATCGGCCACCGCCTGCCAGAACGCCGCCCCGGTGCCGGTGATGTTGTCGTAAACCTCCGGCACCAGCCCCGGCAGGGTGATGGTGAAGCGCCAGCTTCCGGCCTTGCTGCCCGGCGCCAGGGCGACCGCGATCAGCTTGCCGCGGCTGCCGGTGTACAGTGCGGTCAGCACGAAGCCCGTCGTCGGGATCTGGAAGGCGGCTGCCGTGTCGGTGCCGTCCGTTGCGCGCACGCAGCGAAAATCCGCCGCCCCCTGCTGCACGGCGGTGGCGACCATGGTTCCCATGTCATGCTTGCGCGCCAGCACGGGGCCGAATACGGCCGCATAGTCGCTCATGCTGCCCACGATCACCGGCTCGCCCACCGGGCCCCAGCTCGCGGTGCCGACCACGCCGACCACGTTGGTCGGCACGCCGTTGATCACCAGGTTCTGCGGCGGCACGATCTGCACATACAGATCGGGCACGATCAGCGCCGTGGTGTTGATGCTGCCTTGCTGCACAATCGGCATGCCTCAGCCCTCCCCGCCGGCGGGGGGGCGCCCCCGCACCACAAAACCCGCCATCTCGCC
>JANPIH010000248.1:0-3395 GCA_031424895.1 Rhodospirillales bacterium | reverse complement strand
GGCGGCACCTCCCTGGTCCAGCCCATCCACCGGGATGACGTGACGCGCAGCCTCCTCGCCGCCGCCGCGCGCGGCAACACCACGCCCGAGGTCACGATCATCGCCGGCCCTGAGCCGCTGGCCTATCGCGATTTCTGCGCGGCCGTCGCCCGCGCCGCCGGCCTGACACCCCGCCCCGTCCTGCCCCTGCCGGCCTCCCTGCTGATGGCTGCAAGCCCCCTCGCCCGCCTTTTTCTGCCCCGCATCGGCGCCGATGAAATCCGCCGCCTGACCGAGGACAAGGCTTTTGACATCACCGGCATGCGCGAAACGCTGGGTGTGACGCCCATCCCCCTTGCGGAAGGCCTCGCGCGGACGTTTTGTTGAGGCAACAGGAGAGTTCCCCATGCCTATCATCAACCGCATCGCCGAATTCCATCCCGAAATGACGGAATGGCGGCAGGATTTTCACATGCACCCCGAGCTTGGCTTCGAGGAGCACCGCACTGCCGGCATTGTCGCCGCAAAGCTGCGCGAGTTCGGCTGTGACGAAGTGGTCACCGGCATCGCCAAGACCGGCGTGGTCGGCGTCATCCATGGACGCCACGGCAAGACCGGCCGCGCCATCGGCCTGCGCGCCGACATGGACGCGCTGCCCATCGAGGAAGCGACCGGCCTGCCGCACGCCTCCGTCATTCCGGGCAAGATGCATGCCTGCGGGCATGACGGCCACACCACCATGCTGCTGGGCGCCGCCAAATACCTGGCCGAGACGCGCAATTTCGACGGCACCGTCAACTTTCTGTTCCAACCGGCGGAGGAAGGCGGCGGCGGCGGCCGGGTGATGGTGGAGGAGGGCGTTTTCGACCGATTCCCCTGCGACAGCGTCTACGGCATCCACAACGACCCGTCGCTCGAGCTCGGGCAGACTTCCATCGTGGCCGGGCCGATCCTGGCGGCAGCCGATCGTGTTCACATCCAAATCCGCGGCCTGGGCGGCCATGCCGCGCGGCCGCATATGGCGATCGATCCGGTGTTGGTCGGCGCCAACCTGATCGTGGCTCTGCAGGGCATCGTGAGCCGCCGGGTGGATCCGCTGGACAGCGTGGTGATCAGCCTGTGCCAGTTCCACGCCGGCAGCGCGTCCAACGTCATACCCGAGCTGGCCGACATCCATGGCACCATCCGCACCTTGAAGGCCGAGACGCGGGTGGCGGTGGAGGGGCACATCAAGCGCATCTGCGCCGCGGTGGGCGAGGCGTTCGAGGCGCAGATCACGGTGGACTGGCAGGCCGGCTACCCGGTGACGGTCAACCACGCGCGCGAGGCCGATCTGGCGGCGACGGCGGCGGCGAAGGTGTTCGCGGCCGAGGGAATCATTCGCAAGCGCCCGCCGATCATGGGCGCGGAAGACTTCTCCTACATGCTGGAGAAGCGGCCGGGGGCTTTCGTGAAGCTGGGGCAGAGGGCGCCGGACGGGCGTGGCGGCGTGCCGGTGCACCACCCGAAATACGACTTCAACGACGATGCGGCACCGTATGGGGTTGGCTTCTTCTCGGCGCTGGTGGAGCAGGAGCTGCCGCGGGGCTAGGTTCGGAATGGACACATCAGCAGAAAATGTTGCCGTGCTGAGACTTCACGGATGCGAGAGCCGACGGCCGGGGAAAAATCCGATGCCAAGCCTGTCTCCGTCTACACCACAGATCGGTTTTCCGTTCACGACACGGTCATCACCAAGGCCGTGCTCGACTTCAACGCAGACAAGGCAGCCTTCATCAGCGCCACCGTCGAGCAAGCCAAGGGCATGCCGGACCTAGCCGCCGACTTGGTGAAGGTTCATCCAAGAGTCAGGTGGCGGTGACGCCAGGTCTTTGGCGGCTTGGAAGACCGATCCGGACCAGGTGAACGTTCCTGGCGACTAAGATGATGCAAAGTCCAGCCTTGGGCTGACCAAGCCCACCAAACGAAACGAGGACACTGCCGAAATCAACGGGATGCAGTTGTTGCACCGGTTACGCCGAGCGTCAGTCTGCCTTGAGGGCGGCGCATGGGCGCCCCGCTTCACCCATCCGCCCGCGGAATCCAGGGTATCCGCCCGACCTCAATCCCATCATCGCTCAGCGCCTCGCGCTCTGCCTCCGTCGCCTCGCCATAGATGCCACGCGCCGCCACCTCGCCGTTGTGGATGCGCCGCGCCTCCTTGGCAAAGCTGGGGCCGACATAGTCGCAGTTCTTTTCGATTTCGCCGCGCATGCGTTGCAGCAGGGCGACCATCTGCGCCGGCATCGGGCCGGCTGCCATCTTTTCGGGCGAGGGCTCCTGCACAGCGGGCGGCGGTGCCTCCACCGGCTCCGCCCGGCGCGCCCGGCCCTTCCGCCCCACCGCCGGCGTCATCAGCGCGCGCGTCACCTTCGCGCCGCCGCAAACCGGGCATTCCACCATGCCGGCGGCCGACTGGCGGTCGAATCCCGCGGCGTTGGCGAACCAGCTTTCGAACTCATGGCCCGCTGAGCAGCGGAGGCGGTAGTGGATCATCCTGGCGTTCATCTCAATGCAACAACCGCCTCTATATAGGCAGGCGTGCCCGGCTGCGAACCATCGCCGGCCAGACATGTTATGCTGCCGCCATGGAAGACACCGGAACCATCGCGGCTGCCGACGGCACGCCGCTTGCCTATCGTCGCCTGCTCGGCCGCGGCCCTGGCATTCTGTTCCTGGGCGGCTTCCATTCGGATATGGCAGGCACCAAGGCACAGGCGCTCTCGGATTGGTGCGTCGCCCGCCGCCAGGCCTTCTGCCGCTTCGACTATGCCGGCCACGGCAGCTCGGGCGGCGCCTTCGCCGACGGCACCATCGGCCGCTGGGCGGCGGATGCCGCCACGGTGCTGGAACGGCTGACCAGCGGGCCACCACTTCTGATCGGTTCGTCGATGGGCGGCTGGATTGCGGCGCTGCTCGCGCGTGCGCACCCCGAACGCGTCCACGCCATAATCGGCATTGCCCCGGCGCCCGACTTCACCGAGGAATTGATGTGGCCGCAATTCAGCCCGGCCGTCCGTGCTACCATCGCGCGCGAGGGCGTCTGGCTGGCGCCTTCCGAGTATGGCGAGGGCTACCCCATCACCCGGGCGCTGATCGAGGACGGTAAGCGCCAGTCCGTGTTGGGCGGCCCGCTGCCGTTCCGCTTCCCGGTGCGCATACTTCAGGGGATGCGCGACACCGACGTGCCGTGGAAGCACGCGCTGCGCTTCATGGACGCCATCGAGGGTGACGACGTGCGTATGACGCTGGTGAAGGATGGCGACCACCGGCTGTCGCGGCCGCAGGACATCGCCCTGCTGACCAGCACCGTCAGCCGCCTTCTCGAATGATGGCGGCGAGGCCCTCGCGATAGGTCGGGTAGAGCCATTCGATGC
>JANPIH010000247.1:0-52379 GCA_031424895.1 Rhodospirillales bacterium | reverse complement strand
ACCCCCCGCCGCCATAGCCGGCGACGAAAACGAGGAGCCGCCCGCAAACTTGCCGAGGCACCGCGGCGACGACAACTGCAATGGGCAAACCTCTTTGCAACTTAACTTCGCGCCTATGGGGCCGAGCCCCTGGACCTCATTCCTTTATTGGAATGATAGGGCGCGTGAATCGACACCCTCGATCCAGAGGTGATTTCAGCACAGGACTAAACACAGGACGGCGGCGCGCGCGCAGGGCGGGTGCGGCGGCGCAAGCGTGCGGGGGCGGTGGCCGGGCGCATGCCGCGGTTGCGAATGCCTGGGAGAATCCAGTCGGGGACGAGGCCCGCTTCGATGCAGGCGGCGTGCGGCGCGCGGCCGATGGCGGGCGTGGCGATGGCGTGCGCCGTGTAGTCGAGCTCGTTCGTGGTGGTGGGGAGGATGTCCCAGGCTGCTTCGGTGCGGGCGAGAAGACGCAGGAGCAGGGTGAGGATCAGGGTCGCGATTCCGGCACCCGGGCGCAATTCGACCACGCCGCCCCGGAGGGCGGCGATCAGGCAGGCGACGGCGGTGGCCTGGGGTGCGGACGAATGGGACATGCGGCGATAGTAGACCGCGTCATCGCTCCATTGAAAGGAATTTTTTCGGTGTTTGGAGAATTTTTGCCTTGAACCGGGGTGTGGGTTCGTTGCGCAGGGCGGTGACGAGGCCCCCCCTCCGACTCCCCCCGCGAAGTGCGGGGGGAGGGAAGTGAGGTCGGGGCTTGCTTGCGGATGGGGGTCTGGGGCCTCAGGCCCCAGCGGGTGCAGGGCAGCGCCCTGCGCTTCCCTTCCTACGCCGCCGCCACCTGCCGCGGCAGGTAGATTGCGGTGTGTTCCACGCGGGCGATTGGCGTGGTGCCGTTGGCGACCACCAGGGCGTCGAGCACCACGAATTTGTGGCCCTTGTGGGTGTGGTTGCTGATCACTTTTGCCCGCGCCACCAGGTCGTCGCCGACGCGGGCGGGCGTGAAGTTGCGCACCTTGCTGCCGACGTGGATCCACGGGCCGAGGACCGCATTGCTGCTGAGCACGTAATTGCACAGGCGTAATACGGTGCCCGGGTGCACGAGTTTTTGCTCCGCGTAGAGCGAGGCGGCCTCGCGCACGTCGGCGAGGTATTGGCGGACGAAATCGGGCGTGCAGGAGACGGTGCGCGAGTTGAGCCAGCCGCCCTGCGGCAGCGTCGTTTCGCTGGCGGGATCGCGGTGGTCCGGCACCGGGTGCTGCGGGAAGTCGGCCAGGGTGGGCGCGGGCTCGGCGGCGGGCAGGGACGCCATGCCGGTGGCGCAGTTGTCGCCTTTGCTGGTGACGGACAGGCCGATGCCGCCCTCGATGTCGGTGGCGTCGATTTCGGCGATTTCGCCGTCGTACACCGGCTTGCCGAAGCGGCATTCCAGCGTGCCGCGTTCCAACCAGTCGCGGCCCCATTTCGCCACCGCCTGGTGGGTCATGTAGGCATAGACGTCCACGCCCGGCACCAGCCCGCCGGTAAAGCCGAAGCGCGCGGCCACGGTGTCATCGTGGATCTTGTTCTCGGATTCCTTGGCGGTGTTGAACGCCTCGACACGGTAGGGGGCGAGCATGGGCATGGCGCGTTACCTTCTGCGGACGGTGCCGGCGGTCATGCCGCCGTCGATCACGAGTTCCGAGCCGGTCATGTGCGAGGACAGGTCGGAGGCGAGGAACAGGACCCCGTTGGCGATCTCCACCGGGTCTGCCGGTTTGCCCAGCGGCACGCCGGCGGTGGCGAGGTCGTAGGGGTTCAGCGGCGCGTTGAGCCCGCCGCCCGCCGCGGTCGCCGCCTTGTCCCAGATCGGCGTGAGGATGATGCCGGGATGCACGGAGTTCACCCGGATGCCGTCCTCGGCGGCGGCGCATTCCATGGCCATGGACTTGGCGAAGAGGCGCACCGCGCCCTTGCTGGCCGAGTAGCCCGCCAGCATGCCGGAGCCGCGCAGGCCGGCGACGGAGGAGATCATGATCAGCGAGCCGCCCCTTCCGCCTTTGCGCATGGCGGGCACGCAGTATTTCGCGGTGAGGAACACGCCGTCGATGTTCACCGCGTTCTGCCGCCGGAAGTCGGCCAGCGTCATTTCCAGGACCGGGCCGAAGATGGCGATGCCGGCATTGGCGACCGCGATATCCAGCCGCCCGTAGTGGCGCAGCGTCTCGTCGACGCAGTGTTTCCAACCGTCCTCGTCGGCCACGTCCTGCGTCATGAAGGTGGCGCGCCCGCCGGAGGAGGTGATCTCCGCCTCCAGCGCCATGCCGCGCGTGGTGTCGACATCGGTGATGACCACCGTTGCGCCCTCGCTGGCCAGGACACGCGCGCAGGCGGCGCCGATGCCGCTTGCCGCGCCGGTGATGAAGGCAACCTTGCTGTCGAGAAGTCCCATGATTTCCTACCCGAACACTTCTTCGTTGTGCTGCCCCAGCTTGGGCGAATCGCTGTGCGGATGCGGCCGCTGGCCGTCGAAGTTCAGCGGCAGGCCCATGACCGTGAGGTTGGTGCCGGGCAGCGTGCGCTTCATGTCCATCGCCGCGAGCTGCTCGCTGGCGGCCAGTTCAGCCACGTTGTTCACGGGGGCGACTGGCACGCCGACGGCGCCGAGGGCGGCCATCCATTCGTCGCGCGTGCGGGTGCGGGCCACTTCGGCGATCAGCGGGATCAGCGCGTCGCGGTTGGCGGCGCGCTTGCGCCCGTCGGAGAAGCGCTCGTCGGTCGCCCATTCCGGATGGCCCATTGCTTGCGCGGTCTTGACGAACAGCCGGTCGTTGCCGGCGGCGATGCAGATCGGGCGGTCGGCGGTTTCGAACACCTGGTAGGGGACCAGCAGGTTGCTGCCGGTGCCGTGGCGCTTGGGCACGTTGCCGTTCAGCAGGTAGCCGTTCAGTGCCCCGTTCACCCAGCCGACGGCGCTTTCGAACAGCGAGCAGTCGATCACGCAGCCGCGGCCGGTGGCGTAGCGCTGCTGCAAGGCGCCTAGCGCGCCGATGACGCACCACATGCCGGTCGAGACGTCGTTGATCGCCGGGCCGCAGAAGGTAGGCGGGTCCTCTGGACGGCCGGTCATGGTCATTACCGCGCCGAAGGCCTGCAGCAGCGGGTCGAAGCCCGGCGCGTTCTGCAGCGGGCCTTTGTGGCCGAACGCCCAGATCGAGCAGTAGATGAGGCGCGGGTTCTCCACGATCATCACGTCCGGCCCGATGCCCATCTCGCCCACGATGCCCGGGCGCAGGTTCTGGATCAGAATGTCCGCGCTGCGCACCAGCGTCTTGAGCTTCGCGACATCCTCGGCGTTCTTGATGTCGATGGTGACGGATTTCTTGTTGCGGTTTGTGGCGTGGAAGAACAGCGCGTCGCCGTCGATGAACGGGGGGCCCCACAGGCGGGCATCGTCGCCGCCATCGGGCTTCTCCACCTTGATCACCTCGGCGCCCATGTCGGCCAGGATCATCCCCGCCAGCGGCCCGGCCAACGCCTGGCCCACCTCGATCACCTTGATGCCTGCCAGCGGCCCGCTCATGCGCGCAATTCCTTGTCGTTTCCCTTGGACGTGAGCCTAGGCCCCGCAGCCGCCGGGCGACAAGGCCCGCGCGTCGCTTCTTTCGCCCCGCGGCGATCCGCGCTACTGCCTGGGAAAACGAGGGGGAGAAACACCATGCAGCGCACATTCCGCGCCCTGACGCTCGGCACCGTCGCTGCCGCCATGCTGGCCTCCGCACCGCAGGCGCAAACTCTGCGCATGGCCGTTGGTGCGCAGGTCACGTCGATCGACCCGCACTACCACAACATCTCGCCCAACAACGCCTTCGCCACCATGGTGTTCGGCACGCTGCTGGACACCGACGGCAACTCCAAGCTGGTGCCTGGCATGGCCGAGAACTGGAGGCCGATCGCCGACGACGTGTGGGAATTCAAGCTGCGCCCGGGTGTCACCTTCCACAACGGCGCCGCCTTCACCGCCGACGACTTTGCCTTCACCGTGGAACGCGTTCCGCAGGTGACGAACTCGCCCGGCTCCTTCCGCACCTATACCCAGGCGATCCAGGGGGTGGAGGTCGTCGATCCGCTGACGCTGCGCATCCGCACCAACGGGCCCTATCCGCAGCTGCCCACCGACCTCGCCCAGGTCGCCATCCTGCACCGCGCCACCCACGCCGGGGCCACCACCGAGCGCTTCAACAGTGGCGAGCTGGCGATCGGCTCCGGCCCGTTCCGCATGGTGTTTGCCCGCCATGGCGAGCGCGTGGAGCTGGTGCGCAACGACGCCTTCTGGGGCCGCAAGCCGGCGTGGGAGAAGGTGGACTACCGCATCGTGACCTCCGCCCCCGCGCGCATGACCGCGTTGCTGGCCGGCGATGTCGACTTCATCGACCAGGTGCCTACGCACGACATCGAGCGCCTGCGCGGCACCAGTAGCGTGAAGCTGTCCGAATCCGGCAGCCTGCGCTTCATCTACATGGCCTTCGACCAGTCGCGCGACACCGACCCGCCGTTCGTCACCGCGCTGGACGGCAAGAAGCTGGAGAAGAACCCGCTGAAGGACGTGCGGGTGCGCCGCGCGCTCTCGCTTGCCATCGACCGCCAGGCGATCGTGGACCGGGTGATGGAGGGCGTGGCCCTGCCGATCAACCAGTTCATGCCGCCCGGCACTTTCGGCCATGCGCCGGAGCTGGAGAAGAACCAGCGCGCCGACATTCCCGAGGCCCGGCGCCTGATGGCCGAGGCTGGCTATCCCAACGGCTTCGCGGTCACGCTGCACGGCTCCAACGACCGCTACCCGAACGATGCCCGCATTGCCCAGGCGGTCGGCCAGATGTGGACGCGCGCGGGCGTGCGCACCGCCGTTGAGGTCGCGCCCTATGCCAGCTTCGTGGTGAAGGCGAGCAAGCAGGAATTCTCCGCATTTCTCGTCTCATGGGGCAGCTCCACCGGGGAGCCGTCGGCCGGGTTGCGCTCCGTGCTCGGGACCTTCGACGCCAAGCGCGGCCTGGGGTCGGTCAACCGCTTCCGCTACAGCAACCCGAACTTCGATGACGGGCTGATCGCGGCGATGCGCGAACTGGACGCCGGCAAGCGCGAAGCCATGCTCCAGGCCGTCACCCGCCTGGCCATCGGCGATGACGTCGCCATCGCGCCGACCCACGTTCAGAAGAACGTCTGGGCGATGCGCCAGGGCTTCGTGCATGAGGCGCGCATCGACGAGCGCACCCGCGCGCAGGACGTGGCGCCCGTGAGATAGGGAGAGGGGCAAGGGCAGGTGGCCGCCCCGGGCAGCGTTCCTGACCTTTTCCTGAGTCGTGCGGGGTGACAGCCGGGCGATGCCTGCGCTAGGCTGAAACGAGCAACCCGCAAGAGGCAGTCATGTCCCTGACCAACGCACCTGATCCCGAAATCCGCAAGGCCGTCGTCAAGCAGGACCTGGAAAACGTTCTGCACCCCATTCTCCAGCACACCGCGCTGGAAAAGAACCAGATGGTGGTGACCGGCGCCCAGGGCTCGACCGTGCGCGACTATGACGGCACCGAGTATCTCGATGCGATGGCGGGCCTGTGGTGCGTGAACATCGGCTATGGCCGCACCGAGCTCGCGGATATTGCCGCCGAGCAGATGCAGCAGATCGCCTACTACCCGCACACGGCGATGAACTTCCCGGCCGCGCGCCTGGCAGAGCAGATGAACGGCCTGATGGGTGGCGGCTACCACACTTATTTCGTGAACTCGGGCTCCGAGGCCAACGAGGCCGGCTTCAAGATCGCCCGCCAGTATCAGCGCCACGAGCAGAAGCCGGGCGCATTCCGCTACAAGACCATCAGCCGCTACTATGCCTATCACGGTACCACGTTGGCGACGCTGGCGGCCGGCGGCATGGGCGAGCGCAAGGGCAAGTTCGAGCCGCTGGGCGGCAACGAATTCGTGCATGTCGCGGCACCCACCTGCTACCGCTGCCCGTTCGGCCTGGAATACCCGACCTGCGAGCTGGCCTGCGTGACCAACATGGAAAGCACGATCCAGGGCGAGGGGCCGGATTCGATCGCCGAGATCCTGATCGAACCGATCATGTCCGGCGTCGGCATTGCCGTGCCGCCCGATGAATACCTGCCCGCGGTCGCGAAGCTGTGCGAGAAGTATGGCGCGCTACTGCACCTTGACGAAGTGATCAACGGCTTCGGCCGCACCGGCAAGATGTTCGCCCACCAGCACAACGGCGTGAAGCCGGACATCATGGCGGTGGCCAAGGGCATCGTGTCGGCCTACCTGCCGATCGCCGCGACCGTGGTGAAGAACGAGGTGTTCCAGTCGTTCCTCGGCGAGGAAGCCGAGATGCGCCAGGTGATGCAGGTGAACACCTATGGCGGCCATCCGGCCGCCGCCGCCGTGGCCGTGCGCAACATCGAGATCATGGCCGAGGAGAAGCTGGCCGATCGCGCCGCCGAGATGGGCAAGTACTTCATGGACGGCCTCAGGTCCCTGTTGAAGCACCCGACCGTGGGCGACGTCCGCGGCAAGGGCCTGCTGCTGGGCCTGGAGCTGGTGAAGGACAAGAAGACCAAGGAACAGGTCTCGTCCGCCCATGTCGGCGCCATGGTCGGCTTCGCCAGGAAGAACGGCGTGATCATCGGGCGCTCGGGTGGTGGAAGCCGCCATTCCAACACGCTCACCTTCTCGCCGCCGCTGGTCATTACCCGCAGCGAAATCGACCGCATCATCGACGTGCTCGACCGCGGCCTGACCGAGCTTGGCCCGCAGATGCAGGCCTGATCGGCCCGCACCACCGTCTCCACCGCGCGCTTCCAGCATGATCCCACGGGACGCGCGCGGATGAGCCTGCCGAACTGGCGACCGGCGTCTGGCCTTGCGGCTGGGCGCCGTTTGCATGCGCAGCTTACTGTTGCAGCCCTCGCGCTGCCGCCGGCGGTGCGCGGCATGATGTGGATGGTCTGCGCCGGCCTCGTGTTCACCGCGCTGAACACGATCATGAAGGCCATGAGCACCAGCCTGGCGCCGCTCCAGCTTGGCTTCCTGCGCTATGCCTTCGGTCTGCTGGTGTTGCTGCCGCTGGTGCTGCGCGCGGGGATCGCCAACTGCGCCACCAACAACTTCAAGGGCCAGATCTGGCGCGGCGTTACCCACACCGCGGGCATGCTGCTGTGGTTTTCGGCGCTGCCGCACATCCCGCTGGCCGACAACGTGGCGCTGGGCTTCACTTCGCCGATCTTCATCATGCTTGGCGCCTCGCTGGCCCTTGGCGAGAAGCTGGTGCCGGCCCGCTATGTTGCCGCCGGCTTCGGCTTCGTGGGCGTGGCCATCGTTGTCGCCCCGGCCTGGACCGGCGGCGGCGGTTTCTGGCAGCTGGTGATGCTTGGCGCCTCGCCGCTGTTCGCCACCTCGTTCCTGATCGCCAAGATGCTCACCCGCCGCGACAAGCCGGAGGTGATCGTGCTGTGGCAATCGCTGACCGTCACGGTGTTCCTGTTCCCTTTCGCCCT
This sequence comes from Rhodospirillales bacterium, assembly GCA_031424895.1. Classification (GTDB taxonomy): domain Bacteria; phylum Pseudomonadota; class Alphaproteobacteria; order Acetobacterales; family Acetobacteraceae; genus CAMDGX01. The sequence continues at coordinate 44,865 of JANPIH010000247.1, read as the reverse complement.
GCTCGACTGGCGCTGGCCGACTGGGCCCGAGTGGGGCCTGCTGTTCGCCTGCGGCATCATCGGCAGCCTGGGCCACTATTTCAGCACACGGGCGCTCCGCGCCGCCGACGCCTCGGCCACGCAGAACGTGAAGTTCGTGGAGCTGATCTGGGCCTCGTTCGCCGGCATCGTGGTGTTCGGCGACTATCCGAGCGAGACCACCATGCTCGGCGGCTTCGTGATCTTCCTGTCCACCACCTGGATCGCGCGGCGCGAAGCACGGCGCCGCACATGAGACACGCCCCACCATGCCTTGACTTCACCGCCCCCGCCCGCAATCTGCCGCCGCCGCGCGCGGCATGACAGGGACCGCCGCCGTCGGCGGCACGACAGGAAATCGCCGATGCAGCCGGGTGGCATCCTTGCCGTTCTGAACGACCTCGACGCCACGTGTGACCGCGCCGCCTACGAGGCCTGGTACCTGCTGGACCACATGCCCGACCGCCTCGCCGTTCCAGGCTTCCGCCACGCACGCCGCTATCGCCGCATGGCCGAGCAGGGCCAGCAGCAGCAGGAGTTCTTCACCTTCTACGAAACCGACACCCCCGCCGTGCTGCGCACCCAGGCCTATCTCGACCGTCTCGCGACGCCCACCCCCGGCACCGTCGCGATGATGCGCCACTTCCGCGCCATGTGCCGCAGCATCTGCGCGGTCGCCGCCGACGTTGGTGGCGGCATTGGTGGCGTGGCGGCCGTGGTTGGCGCTTCCGAAGCCATCGCCGCCCGACCCGACCTTGCCCCGCTGCTGTCGCCGGGCAGCGTCTCCCGCGTTCGGCTGTGGACCGAAGCCGAGGACGTCGCCAGCAATCCCGAGGCCGCGCTGCGCCCGGGCGCCGACACCCGCCTCGGCGCGATCCTGGTCGTGGAAGGCACCGACCCTGCCCCAGTGCATGCCGCCGCTGTGTTGGCTGCCGCCATGCTCGGCCTGCCCGCCACGCCAACCCTCTATGCGCTGCTTTACGCCAGTGCCGGAACCGGCACAGTGGCCGGCCAGCCATGATCGCGCTCCAGGACGCCCCCGGCCGCTTGCCGCAGGGCCACCGTGTCTATGCCATTGGCGACATCCATGGCTGCCTCGACAGGTTGCGCACCCTGCATGCCGCTATTGCCGCTGACCTCGCCGCCCGCCCAATGCCCAGCCCGCTGCTGGTCCATGTCGGCGACTACGTCGATCGCGGCCCCGAAAGTGCCGGCGTCGTGCGCCTGCTCGCCGCCGGCGATCCGGTTGCGGGCATGCCGACCATCAACCTGATGGGCAACCACGAGCGCACCATGATCGACGCGCTGGAGGGCATCGGCCCTTCGGCGACCGATTGGATGATCTCTGGCGGCCGCGAGGCGCTGGCCAGCTGGGGGGGCGACCCCGATGCCCCGCGCACCACCTGGCCCGCGCATGTCCCGCCGCCCGACATGGCGTTCCTGCGCGGCCTTGCCCTGCGTCACCAGGTCGGCGGCTACCTGTTCGTCCATGCCGGCATCCGCCCGGGCGTGGCGCTGGCGGCCCAGACCGAGCAGGACATGATCACCATCCGCAACTCGTTCCTCTACAGCGAGCAGGATTTCGGCGTGGTGGTGGTGCATGGCCACACGCCGCGCATCGCTCCCGAGATCCGCTTCAACCGCATCGGCATCGACACTGGCGCGGTGTTCAACGGTCGCCTCACCTGTGCGGTGCTGGAGGCCGACCAGATCGGCTTCATCCAGGCCTGACACCCGCCATCCCGTTCCGTTGGCCGGCGGCACCGGCCAGTTCAACCAAGGGGAAACGCCCATGATCGTCGACCTGCGCATCTACACCTGCAAACCGAACAAGATGGCCCAGTTCGTGAAGATCTATCAGGAGCTGGCCTGGCCGCTGCAGCAGAAATACCTGGGCAAGTGCCTCGGCTGGTACACCACCGTCGAGGGTCCGCTGAACCGCGTGGTGCACATGTGGGGCTATGAGGACCAGGGCGACCGCGAGAAGCGCCGCAAGGCCATGGCCGGCGACCCCGCCTGGGGCGCTTATCTCACCGCGGTCGCCGAGGCCGAGGTGCTGCTGGAGATGGAAAACCGCATCCTGGCGCCGACGCCGTTCTCGCCGGTGCAGTAAGGGAAGCGGTTCTTTTTTGAAAAAAAGAACCAAAAAACTTCTATCCACTGGCGCCGTGCCGATGTGATCAGGCACGGTGCCAGTGGAAAAGTCTTTTTGCTTCTTTTTCTTCAGAAAAAGAAGGCCTTGCTTCCTATGCTATCGCCGGCTGCAAGCGCGGCTTCGGCCGCGATTCGCCGCCGAACACGATCTGCACCGTGCCGGCGATCAGTCCGATCGTCACCCCGAGCTGCCACGCCCGGTCATAGCTGCCCAGCGTCTCCAAGATCAGCCCGCCGCCCCAGGCCCCCAGGAAGCTGCCGACCTGGTGGCTCAGGAAGGCGATGCTGGTGACGGTTGCCATGTAGCGAAGCCCGAACATTTGCGCGACCAGCCCCGCCGTCAAAGGCGAGACCCCCATCCACAGCAGCCCCATCACGGCGGCGAAGGCCAGCGTGGTCACCGGGCTCGGCGGGAACAGGAAGAACACCGCGATCGCGCAGCTGCGCAGGATGTACAGCAGCCCGAGCATCGCGTGCTTGGGATAGATGCCGCCCAGCCACCCCCACGTATAGGCGCCGACGATGTTGAACGCACCGATCACCGCCAACGACTGCGCCGACAGCATCGGGTCCATGCCGCACATCGCGAGATATGTCGGCAGGTGCGTCGTCAGGAACACCAACTGCAATCCGCACACCAGGAAGGCGCCCGCCATCACCAGGAAGGCGCGACGGCGCATCGCCTCGCGCAACACCTCGCCGAAGCTGGTTGCCTCGCCGCGCTTGGGTGGCAGCGGCACCTTGTCGGCGCGGCCCATCAGGAAGGCCGCCGGCACCATCAGCAAAGCGAGGCCGAACATGGCCCACATCGCCATCTGCCAGCCATTCGGGTGAGTCATCAGCCCCTGCGCCAGTGGCGCAGCGATCAGCGTGCCCAGCGACCCACCGGCGGAGACGATGCCCAGCGCCTGGCTGCGCCGCGCCTCTGGCACCGCGCGGGCGGAGGCCGAAAGGTTCAGACTTGCCGCCGTGCATGACAGCGCGACGCCCAGCAGCGGCCCGGTTCCCAAGCTCAACCACAGCGGCCCGGTGGCGAACACCGCGCATAGGATGCCAGCGGCATACAGCGCAGCCCCGGTCATCGACACGCGCCGGAACCCGTGCCGGTCGGCAATGGCGCCGACGAAGGGCTGCGACAGCCCCCACACCACGTTCTGCACCGCGACCGAGAAGGTGAAATCCGCCACCGTGATGCCGCTGGCCGTCATCGGCTGCATGAACAGCCCCAGGCTCTGCCGGATGCCCATGGCCAGCGACAGCAGCAGCGCCGCGCCGACCAGGATCGGCCAGGCGCGGATCGTGCCCCCGTTGGCGACGCCACCTGAAGCGGGCATGGGCGATTCCTCTCTTCGACGACTGACGCTAGGGTGGCGGGCGCGCCGACGGCAAGCGAACTCCCGGTGCCCGGCATGCGCCACAAGCCGGGGAGACATGCCCGAGGCCGGTCCGTACCCTATAGGCGCGCGGGCGGCCCGCATGCGACAGCCAGGCCAATGACCCCCCGCCCCGTCGCCGACCTGCTGGCCGAGGCCGCGGCCGCACTGAACCGTGCCGGCGTGGAAGCCCCCGCGCGCGAAGCCCGCCTGCTGCTGCTGCACGCCCTGGATCGCCCCTCCGGCGCCCTGATCGACCGACGCGAGAAGGTGGCGGCCCCCACCCTGCCGGCTCTGCTCGCCCGCCGGGTTGCACGCGAGCCGATGGCGCTGATCCTTGGCCGCCAAGGTTTCTGGACCCTGGATCTCGAGGTCTCGCGCGACACCCTGATCCCGCGCGCGGATTCGGAGGCGGTGGTGGAGGCGGCCCTGGCAGCGCACCCGGCGCCTGCGCGGGTGCTCGATCTCGGCACCGGCACGGGCTGCCTGCTGCTGGCAGTGCTCGCCGAACGGCCAGCCGCCTGGGGCCTGGGCATCGACATTGCCCCCGGGGCCGCGGCGCTGGCCGCCCACAATGCCTACGCCAACGGGATGGCCGCCCGCGCCAGCTTCCTGTGCGGCGACTGGAACGCTGCCATCGCCAGCCGATTCGACCTTGTGCTGTCGAACCCGCCCTACATCTCCAGCCCCGACCTGGCCGGCCTGATGCCGGAAGTCGCGGATCACGAACCGGCTCGCGCCCTCGATGGCGGGCCGGACGGCCTGGCTGACTATCGCCGCCTGGTCCAGGCCTTGCCGGCGCTGCTAGCCCCGGGCGGGATCGCAGTACTGGAACTCGGGATTGGCCAGGCAGCACCCGTCGCCGTCCTAGCTCATGCTGCCGGCCTTGTGCCGCGCGCTCCGCACCCCGATCTCGCTGGTGTGCCGCGCGCGCTGGTGCTTGCGGCGCGGCCTGCGTGAAAAAACGTTTGGCAGACGCGGGCAGCTTCGTTAGCTTGCCCCGCGTGCGACGGGAGCCAGGGCCAACATGGCTGGCTCCTCCTGCCCCGAATCGCGTAGCCGCATCATGCGGCTGCGGTGGGTCGGCAGGTCGCGCAGAAGCCCATTGAGTGACACAGGTTTGCCATCGACACGGTCTGACCCTTGGGCTGTGGTGGCGGATCGCCTGGGGGTGGCGTGCGGGGCAGATGCGCCGCCGTGCCCCTGGGCGGGAACAGGAAAGCGGTTCAGCAAGCTTATGAACATGAAACGCGCACGTGGACGTAACTTTCGCAGTGGTGGCGGCGGAGGTGGCGGCGCCGGTGGTGGTGGAGGGGGCGGCGGCGGTAGCCCGGTCCGGCACCACGGCGGCAACATCCCGCTGAACCGAAACCACGTTTTTGACAGCAGCGGCCCGGACCTGCGCGTCCGCGGCACCGCCCAGCAGCTGTTCGAGAAATACCTGCAGCTCGGCCGCGACGCCTCGGGCTCCGGTGACCGGGTGATGGCGGAAAGCTACTTCCAGCACGCCGAGCACTATTTCCGCATCGTCAACGCCATGAACCAGGCTGCCCAGCAGCAAGGCGGCGGCATGCAACAGGCGCCCTCGCGCCACCATCGCGACCACGACGGCCAGTCCGATGAGTCCGACGGACAGCCCGGTTTCGGTGAGCAGCCCGGGGCGCAGGTGGAGGTTCGGGAAATCCCGATCGCCGCGGCGCCAAGCGAGGACTGACGGCCCGGGCCGGGCATCCCCCGGCCCACCTTCTGGCCTTGGCGCGTCACCCCAGGTGTTCGCTCTCCAGGTAGTCCTGGCTACGCATCTCCTCCAGCCGTGAGGCGGTGCGCTCGAACATCGCTGCGTTTTCACCGCGCATGTACAGCTGGTCCGGCATCGCCTCCGCCGACGCGTACAACTTCACCCGGTGGTCATACAGCGTGTCCACCAGCACGATGAAGCGCCGCGCCTTGTCGAAATTGTCCGGCGACAAGCGCGGCACTCCGTCCAGCACCACGGTATGGAACCGCTCGGCCACTGCCAGGTAGTCGCCCGCGCCCAGCGCCTCGCCGCACAGCGCCTCGAAGTCGAACCGCGCTACCCGCCCGGCGGCCAGCGGCACGCGCAGGGTCCGGCCCATCACGGTCAGGTCGACCGCATGTGGCGTCTCGCCGCCGCCGAGCGTGGCAAACACGTCGTCCAGTGCCGCATCGGCCCGGCTGTCCGGCGGTACGTGCCAGGTGGCGAAGGCGCGCATCCGCTGGCGGCGGAAATCCCGCGCGCTGTCGAGTTGATGCACATCCATCTGGCGGTTGAGGATGGCGATGAACGGCAGGAACGCATCCCGCCCCGGCTGACCGCGGAACAGATTGTCTGGCGCGGTGTTGGAGGTGGCCACCGCCACCACCCCCCGGGCGAACAGCGCCTCGAACAGCCGGCCCAGGATTATCGCATCGGCGATGTCGTGCACCTGGAACTCGTCGAAGCACAGCAGGGCCGCCTCGGCGGCGATCCGGTCGGCGAGCGGCGGGATCGGGTCGTCGATCTCCGGATGCGCGCGCTTGTGGGCGTGGAAGCGGCTGTGGGCTTCCTGGATGAAGCGGTGGAAGTGGATGCGCCTGCGGCGGGGCACGTCGGCGGTGTCGAAGAACAGGTCCATCAGCATGGACTTGCCGCGCCCGACCTGGCCGACAAGGTAGAGCCCCCTGGGTGGCGGCGGCGGCTCCGGCGCGCGGCCGAACAGCCGCCCGAACAGGCCCGGCTTCGGCGCCGGGCGGACCGGCTCGTAGCCGCGCAACTGTTCCCACAGCGCCTGGAGCCGCACGGCGGCAGCTTCCTGGGCGGAGTCGGGGGCGAGTTCGCCTTGCGCGACGCGGGCGTGATAGGCGGGGAGGGGGCCAGAGGTCATTGGAGCAAGGCCACGGCTCTGCCGTCGCGACGCGAAGTCGCGCCGCGGGGAACCCGCCAGGGGGGCGAGCCCCCTGGACCCTCAATGGATGGGGCCCGGGGCGATGCCCCGGCGGGGTCCAGGGGCAGAGCCCCTGGCCTTCCTTTCTCTCAGGCCGCCGTCGCCATCTCGCGCAGCACGTAGTGCAGGATGCCGCCATGGCGGTAGTAGCTCACCTCGTCGAGCGTATCGACGCGGCATTGTACCGGCACCTCGTCGACCGTGCCGTTGGCGCGGTGGATCACCAGCATCAGGTCCATTCGCGGGGTCAGGTTGTCCAGCCCCAGGATGTCCAGCACCTCGTCGCCGGTGAGGTCCAGCGACTTGCGGTCCATACCGTCCCTGAACACCAGCGGCAGCACGCCCATGCCCACCAGGTTGGAGCGGTGGATGCGCTCAAAGCTCTCCACGATCACCGCTTGCACACCTAGCAGTGCGGTGCCCTTGGCTGCCCAGTCGCGCGAGGAGCCGGTGCCGTATTCCTTGCCGCCGATCACGACAAGCGGCGTGCCCTGGCCCTTGAACTTCATCGCAGCGTCGTAGATCGACTGCGGGGCGCCGGCGCCAACGCGGGTCATGCCGCCTTCCACGCCCTGCAGCATCTCGTTGCGAATGCGGATGTTGGCGAAGGTGCCGCGCATCATGATCTCGTGGTTGCCGCGGCGCGCGCCGTAGCTGTTGAAGTCATGGGCGAGGATCTGCCGCTCCAGCAGGTATTCGCCGGCCGGCGAGGTCTTGCGGATGTTGCCGGCCGGGGAGATATGGTCGGTGGTGATGCTGTCGCCCAGCATCGCCAGTATGCGCGCGCCCTTGATATCGCCCTTCGCCGCCGGCTCCATGGTGATGCCATCGAAATAGGGCGGGTTCTTCACGTAGGTCGAGCTGTCCGACCAGCGATAGGTCTGCGCCCCGGCCTCGACCTGGATCGCCTGCCACTGCTTCGGGCCCTTGAACACCTCGCCGTAGCGCTTGAGGAACATCTGCCGCGACAGGTGGGCACCGACCACGTCGGCGATCTCCTTGTTGGTCGGCCAGAGGTCGCGTAGATACACCGGCTTGCCGTCCTTCGACATGCCCAGCGGCGCCGTCGTGATGTCCTCGTTCATCGTGCCCAGGATGGCATATGCCACCACCAGCGGCGGGCTGGCCAGGTAGTTGGCGCGCACGTTGGCATGCACCCGGCCCTCGAAGTTGCGGTTGCCCGACAGCACCGAGACGGCGACCAGCTTGTTGTCCTCGATCGCATCCACGATCGCGTCTTCCAGCGGGCCGGAATTGCCGATGCAGGTGGTGCAGCCGTAGCCGACGGTCTGGAAGCCCATCGCATCGAGGTCCGCGCTGAGCCCGGCGGCGTCGAGATACTCGGTCACCACCTGCGAGCCCGGCGCCAGCGAGGTCTTCACCCACGGCTTCGGCGTCAGCCCCAGCGCGCGCGCCTTGCGCGCCACCAGCCCGGCGGCCACCAGCACGGCGGGGTTAGAGGTGTTGGTGCAGGAGGTGATGGCCGCGATCACCACGTCGCCATGGGTGATCTCGTAGTTCTTGCCGGCCACCGCCGCCTTGGTGCCAACATCGTTGGCGGGCACGCCCAGGCTTTTGGTCAGCTCGCCGCGGAACGCAACCATGGCATCCTTCAGCAGCACCCGGTCCTGCGGCCGCTTCGGCCCGGCCAGCGATGGCATCACGGTCGACATGTCCAGCTCCAGCGTGGAGGTGAACACCGGGTCCGGCGTGGTCGCGTCGCGCCACATGCCCTGCGCCTTGGAATAGGCCTCCACCAGCGCGATGCGGTCCTCGTCGCGGCCGGACAGGCGCATGTAGTCGAGGGTCACGCGGTCCACCGGGAAGAAGCCGCAGGTGGCGCCGTATTCCGGGGCCATGTTGGCGATGGTGGCGCGGTCGGCCAACGTCATCTCGTCCAGGCCCGGGCCGAAGAACTCGACGAACTTGCCCACCACGCCCTTCTTGCGCAGCATCTGCGTCACGGTCAGCACCAGGTCGGTGGCGGTCGCCCCTTCCGGCATGCGCCCGGTCAGGCGGAAGCCGATCACGTCGGGGATCAGCATGGCGATCGGCTGGCCGAGCATGGCGGCCTCGGCCTCGATGCCGCCCACGCCCCAGCCCAGCACGCCCATGCCGTTAACCATCGTGGTGTGGCTGTCGGTGCCGTACAGCGTGTCGGGATAGGCGAAGGTCTTGCCGTCGAGGTCGGCGGTCCACACCGCCTGGGCCAGGTATTCCAGGTTCACCTGGTGGCAGATGCCTGTGCCCGGCGGCACCACGCGGAAATTGTCGAACGCGGTCTGGCCCCAGCGCAGGAAGGTGTAGCGCTCGCCGTTGCGCTCGAATTCCACATCCACGTTCTTGCGCTCGCTGTCGGCGGTGGCGGAGTAGTCCACCATCACCGAGTGGTCGATCACCAGGTCGACCGGCACCAGCGGGTTCACGCGCTCCGGGTTGCCGCCCAGCCGCAGGATGCCGTCGCGCATCGCCGCGAGGTCCACCACCGCGGGCACGCCGGTGAAGTCCTGCATCAGGATGCGCGCCGGCTTGAACGGCACTTCCTTGGTGGAGCTGGCGCTGGCTAGCCACCCGGCCACCGACTTCGCATCGTCCACCGTATAGGCGGCGCCATCCTCGAAGCGCAGCACGTTCTCCAGCAGCACCTTCAGGCTGACCGGCAGGCGCGCGACGTCGCCTATGACCTTCGCCGCCTCCGGAATGGAAAAGTAGGTGTAGGTCTTGCCCGCCACCGTCAGCGTGCGCTGCGTGTTCAGGCTGTCCCGGCCGATGCTCTTCATGGGGATGGCTCTCTTCGCTGAGGGTGACGCACGGTGCGGACGATCCACCCCGGAAATGGGGCGGAGCCGCGCCACGGCCAGCTGCCCGGTGGTTCCGCCCGCGGGATTAGCCCATAAGGCACAACAGGTCCACTGAGCGACGGGAAATCCAGCGTGCCGGACGGTTTGCAGGCAGAGGGGCTGGCGGCGATCCGCGGGGAGCGGCTGGTCTTTGCCGGCATCTCCTTCGCCCTGCCGCCCGGCGGCGCGCTGCTGCTGGAGGGGCCGAACGGCTCCGGCAAGTCCACCCTGCTGCGCGTGCTGGCCGGGCTGGGCCGCGCGGAGGTCGGCACGGTGCACTGGAACGGCGAGAATGCGCTGGCCGACCGCACCGCCCATGCCGCCCGCGTCGCCTATCTCGGCCATCTCGACGCGATCAAGCCTGGGCTTGGCGTGTCCGAAAACCTCACCTTCTGGGGCAACCCGCCCGCCGTCGCCGCGGCGCTGGACGGCATGGGCCTGGGCCGCCTGGCCGACCTGCCGGCGCGCATGCTGTCGGCCGGCCAGAAGCGCCGCCTGGCGCTCACCCGCCTGCTGCTCGCCAACGCCCCGATCTGGCTGCTCGACGAGCCTACGCTGGGGCTCGACGCCGCTGCCGTCGCCAGGCTGGGAAAGGTCTTCGCCGAGCATCGCGGCCGGGGCGGCGTGGTGCTCGCCGCCACCCACCTGCCGCTGCCCCTGCCGGATGCGACGACGCTGCGGATGGATGCATGAGGCGACTGCTGGCCCGCGAGCTGCGCCTGTCGCTGCGCCACGGCAGCGACAGCCTCGCCGCGCTGATGTTCTTCCTGCTGGCCGGCGCGCTGTTCCCGCTGGCCATCGGCCCGGCGCCGGAGACGCTGGGGCGGATCGCGCCCGGGATCGTCTGGGTCTGCGCGCTGCTGGCCGCCCTGCTGCCGCTCGACCGGTTGTTCGGCGCCGACCTGGAGGACGGCTCCCTCGACCTGCTGTTGCTTTCCGGCCTGCCGCCGGCGCTGGTGGCGCTGGGCAAGGCGATCGCCCACTGGCTGACCACCGGCCTGCCGCTGCTGCTAGCCGCCGGCCCGCTGGCGGTGATGCTGCGGATGCCGGACGACGCGATCCCCGCGCTGCTGTTGGGCCTGCTGCCCGGCACGGCCGTGCTGTCGCTGCTCGGCACTACGGGGGCGGCGATGGTGCTTGGCGCGCGGCGAGGCGGCGTGCTGCTGCCGCTGCTGGTGCTGCCGCTGGCTGCCCCGGTGCTGATCTTCGGCGTCGGTGCCGCCGATGCCGCTGCCGTCGGGCTGGCGGCGCGGCCGCATCTGCTGCTGTTGTGCGCGGTGTTCGCTGCCGCCCTCCCGCTCTGCCCGCTGGCCGCGGGTGCGGCGCTGAGGTCCGCCGCCGAGTAGGGGAGGCACCATGAAAGCCGACAGCGTGATTGCAGGCATGCTGCTGGGTGTCGGCGCCTATGCGTTGTTCGCACTGAACGACGCCACCTACAAGTTCCTCGCTGAGACCCTGCCGGTGGCCCAGGCGCTGTTCTTCCGCAGCGTGACGATTGCCATCGGTTGTCTGATCGTTGGGCGGGGCGCGGCGGTGGCGGCGGTGGTGGCGTCCCCGGTGCTTCGGCGCATGCTGTTCCGCTCGGCGATCACCTTGATCGCCTGGCTATGCTATTTCACCGCGTCGCCGCATTTGCCGTTCGCGCAGCTGATGACGCTTTACTTCGCAGCGCCGATCCTCACGACGCTGCTGGCGATCCAGATCCTGGGCGAACGGGTCAGCACGGTTCGCTGGGTGTCGATCTTTCTCGGCTTCAGCGGTGTGGTGGTGGCGGCAGACCCGCGCGGCCTGCTGGTGGGCGAGACGCCGGCCTGGGCGATCGGGTTGGTCATGGTCGCAGCGGTGCTGTGGGCCTATGCGGTAATCCTGATGCGCCAGATCGTCCGCCACGAGGGTCCGCTGGTGCAGATGCTGGTGCAGAACGCGTTCTCACTGGTGGCGACCGCAGGCTGGACTGCGTACGTCTGGGTGACACCCTCGGCGCTGGAGCTGTTTCTGCTGGTGTTCACGGGCACGATCGCCGCCGGCGGCCAGCTGGTTCAGTTCGCCGCCATTCGGCGGGCCCCTGTCGCGGTGATGGCGGTGGTCGAATACAGCGGCCTGATCTGGGCGTTCTTGCTCGGCTGGCTGATCTTCGCCGACCACCCGCCAACGGCGGTGTGGATCGGCGCGGCGATCATCCTGGCGGCAGGGATGTTCCTGGTAGCGATGGAACACCGGGCGGGGCGAAAAGCGTAGAAAATTCACGAAGGCCTTATTTCAGGTGCTTCGCAAAGAACGCAAACGTCCGCTCATGTGCCAACGATGCATCCGGCGCCGAGAACGATCCTCTCTCATCGCATCCGAACCCGTGTTGCGCGCCGGGATAGACGAACACCTCCGCCCCCGGCTGCGCCGCGCGGATTGCCTCGACATCGCCCAGCGGAATGCCGGTGTCCTTCTCTCCGAAATGCAGCTGCACCGGGCAGCCCGGCCGTTCCATGCGCGTGCCGGCCACCCCGCCGCCATACCAGCCATTGGCGGCGGCGAACTTGTTGGTCCGCGTCGCCCCCCACCACGCAACGGTGCCGCCGAAGCAATAGCCGACGATGCCGAGCTTGCGGCTGCCCAGCGCGTTGGCCGCCGCCTCCACGTCGAACATCACCTCGGCGTCGGATAGCGTGCCGCGTAGGTCGCGCCCCGCCTTCACGTCGTCGACCATGTAGCCCAGCTCCACGCCCCGCGTCGTACGGTCGAACAGCGCGGGGGCGATCACCGCATAGCCTTGCTGGGCGAACTTCTCGCACATGTTGCGCATGTGGTTGTTCACGCCGAAGATCTCCTGGATCACCACCACCCCGGCCTTCGCCTCCTGCGGCCCGGTCTGCCAGGCGGCAAGCTTGTGCCCATCCTGGGCGGTAAGCGTGATGAACTGGCCCATGGCGAGAACTCCCTTGTCTTGTGGTGCGCGTGCCGACCAGGATGGCCGCATGGCTGAAATCGTCAACCTCCACCGCGTGAAGAAGCAACGCACCGCCGAGGCGCGCGAGGCCGATGCGGCGCAGAACCGCATCTTCCACGGCCGCACCAAGGGCGAGAAGCTGCGCGACCGACTGGAACAGGAACAAGCGACGCGGCGGGCCGAGCAAGCGAAGCTGGATCCGACGTAAGGAAGAGCTTCTTTTTCTGTAGAAAAAAAAGCAAAAAAACTTTCAATCCTTTGCAGTGCATTCGCCATTGGCAAATGGAATAAAGTTTTTTGGTTCTTTTTCTCAAAAAAGAACATTCTTACCTCAGCGCCTCTCTCAACGGCACCTGCCCGCTCCCCCGAGCCACTGGCTTGGGCTGCGTGGCCGCCGGGGCCCAGCCGGTGAGCATCGCCAGCCGCAGCGTCGCCGGCACCCGCCCGCCCTGTTGCGGCAGCCCGGCCAGCGCCGCCGGGAACAGCGCGCGCGGGGGCACGCGCCGGCTGCGCAGCCCCACCGCGTTGGCCTCCCCGGCGGCGCGCAACTCGCGCAGCAGGGCCAGCGGATCGGCGTAGGCGAGCACCAGCGTATCGGCATCGACCACTGGCAGCGCGAACCCCGCCCGCTGCAACAGCCCCGCCGCATCGCGCAGATCCGGGAAGGGCGAGACGCGCGGCGAGGCCCCGCCGGCCACCATCGCCTCTGCCTCGGTCAGCGCCGCGCGCAGCTCCGACAGCGTGCCCAGCGCCGGCAGGCTGGCAAGGAACAACCCGTCCGGCTTCAGCGCCATGCGCAGCTGGATTAGCGCACCAGGCAGGTCGTTCACCCAGTGCAGCGACAGGTTCGCCACCACCAGGTCGAAGCTGCCCGCCGCAAACGGCAGCGCCTCCTCGTCGGCGGCCACCGCTGCCCCGCCATTGCGCGCGGCCATGGCGGGGGAGAGGTCGCAGCTGACGACATCAATCCCCCGCGCCCGCAGCAGCGGGACCACGGCGCCCCGCCCGCCGACATCGAGCGCCCGGGCGAAGCGGTGCGTCGTGTCGTCCAGCCGGTCCAACAGCCGTTCCGCCACCTCGCGCAGCACCGGCGCGACCGTGTCCACCGTTGCGGCGGCGCGGTCGCGATGCAGCCGGACGGCGCGGCGGTCGAACACCAGCATGGAATCGCTCATGCTCTCCATGTGCCCTTCCCCCCCTTCCATGCCAAGGCGTAAGGTCCGCGCGTTGGACGCGGGAGACCAGAATGCGCCGGATCGATGCCCCCACGCTGCGCGGCTGGATCATGGATTGCCAGCAGGAGGGTGGGCAGGAACTGGCCCTGCTTGACGCGCGTGAGGAGGGAGAATTCGGCGCCAGCCACCTGTTCTGGGCCGTCCCGTGCCCCTATTCGAAGCGCGAGCTTCGCGCCCCCGCCCTGCTGCCGCGCCGCGCCACCCGCGTGGTGGTGTGCGACGACGGACGCGGCGTGGCGGAGAAGCTGGCCGCCTACCTCGAATCGATCGGCTGCACCGATGTCAGCGTGCTCGATGGCGGCACCCCGGCCTGGGGCGCGGCCGGCTATGTGCTGTTCAGCGGCGTGAACGTGCCCAGCAAGGCATTCGGCGAGTGGGTGGAGCACCATTTCGGCACCGAGAGCGTGGATGCCCCGGAGCTGAACGCCTGGATCGCCGAGCAGCGCGACATGGTCGTGCTCGACAGCCGCACGATCGAGGAATTCCGCCGCATGTCGATTCCGACCGGCCGATCCATGCCCGGCGGCGAACTCGCCTACCGCATCGCCGACCTGGTGCCGAGTGCCGACACGCTGATCGTGGTCAACTGCGCCGGCCGCACCCGCTCCATCCTCGGTGCAGAGAGCCTGCGCCAGGCCGGGGTGCCGAACCGGGTTGTTGCCCTGCGCAACGGCACCATGGGCTGGGAGCTGGCCGGCCTTACCCCCGATCGCGACCGCCTCGCCGAATTCACCCCAGGACGCCCGCAAACCGCCGCCCTGGCCCGGGAACGCGCCGAGGCGTTTGCCACCCGCTCGGGCGTGCGCTCCATCGACGCCGCCGCACTCGCCGCCATGGAGGCGGACCCCTCGCGCAGCCTCTACGTGCTCGACGTGCGCGACCCCGTGGAAGTCCGCGCCGGCACCCGCCCCGGCGCGATCCCGGCCCCCGGTGGCCAGCTGGTCCAGGCCACCGACACATGGATCGGCGTGCGCGGTGCGCGCATCGTGCTGATCGACGACGACGGGGTGCGGGCGCGCATGTCGGCGGCCTGGTTGCGCCAGATGGGCCATCGCGACGTGTTCGTCGCCGAGGGCGCGCTCGGCACCGCCATGCCGTCCGCCCCCGCCCTGCCGGCCGTGCCCTGGGCGGACCTCGCCGCCGTTGACGCCCCCGGCACGGTGGTGGTCGACCTCGCCCGCAGCATCGATTTCCGCGACGGTCACATCCCCGGGGCACTCTGGGGCGTGCGCAGCCACTTCGCCCCGCTCGCCCCCCGCCTCGCCGGCGCCGCACAGGTCATCGTCACTTCGCCCGACGGCATGCTCGCAGCACTTGCCGTTACCGAACTGCGCGACATCGCCCGCGCCCCCGTTGCCGCCCTGCGCGGTGGCACCGATGCATGGCGCCAGGCCGGCCGCCCGCTCGAACGTGACCGCACCATCCCGTCTGATGCGGACTGCATCGACTTCTATCTTCGCCCCTACGACCGCAATTCCGGCGTGGAGCAGGCGATGCAGGCCTATCTGTCGTGGGAGATCGACCTGGTGCACGAGATCGAGCGCGACGGCACAGTGCGCTTTGGCGCCTGAGATGCCGCTGCGACAGGCGGCGCGCTGGGGTCTGGGGGCCGCCGCCGGTGCGGCCCGCATAGTGCTCGACACGCTGCTGCCGCCGCACTGCCTCACCTGCGACACCCTAGTCGACCGCCCCGGCCAGTTCTGCCCTGCCTGCTTCCGCGAGACGCAGTTCATCACCGCGCCGCACTGCCTCACCTGCGGCGCGCCCTTCCCGCACGCGCAGCCCGGGATGATCGTATGCGCCGGCTGTGCCGCCGATCCGCCGCCCTGGGGGGAGGCGCGCGCCGCGCTGGCCTACGACGCGCAGTCCCGCCGGCTGGTGCTGGCGTTCAAGCACTCCGACCGCACGGAACTGGCAACCGCGCTGGCCCGCATGATGGCCCGTGCCGGCGCCGCCCTGCTCCCCCGCGCCGATCTGCTGGTGCCGGTTCCGCTGCACCGCACCCGGCTGTTCGCCCGCCGCTACAACCAGTCTGCCCTGCTCGCCCGTGCCCTGTCGCGCCTGTCGGGCGTGCCCCACCTGCCCGACGCGCTGCGCCGCACCCGTGCCACTCGCTCACTTGGCGAGCTCTCCGCCGCCGCCCGCGCCCGCATGCTCGAAGGTGCCATCGCCGTCCGCCGCCCTGCCGCCGTCGAAGGCCGACATATACTGTTGATTGACGACGTGCTGACCAGCGGTGCCACCGCGCGCAACTGCACCCTCGCCCTGCTTGATGCCGGCGCGGCCGGCGTGGACGTGCTAGTCACCGCCCGCGTCCGCGCCCCGAACGCCGCCTGAGCCTGCCGCGACGCGCGTCTTGCATCGGCGCTCGGCCGACACGACCATAATATACAAAGGAGACCGCGATGCCACAGGTTGAAATTTACACCCAGGACTGGTGCGGCTTCTGCGCCCGCGCCAAGCAGCTTCTGGAACGCAAGGGCGCGGCCTACCGCGAAATCGACGCCCCTAACGGCACCCCCGAGCGGGCCGAGGCCACGCAGCGTTCCGGCGGACGCACCACGGTGCCGCAGATTTTCGTCGACGGTGCCTATATCGGCGGCTGCGACGACCTCGTCGCCCTGGACCGCGCCGGCAAGCTCGACTCGCTTCTGGCAGACCCCGCATAGCTTCCCTGGACACAATACCGCAGGCGCCGTCTGCGGCTTCGAGGCCAGCCTTTTATTCGGCGATGCCGCCGGCGCTGTCGACGTGGCTTGACCTGTTGCGCCTGGGTGCTGCTGCCGTCGTCTTCCTCGCCCATGCCGGCACGCAGCGGATTTCGGGTGGACTGTTCCACCAGTTCGTCCTCTATGGCGAGGCGGCGGTGGACGTGTTCTTCGTCGTTTCCGGTTTTGTTATCGCCCACGCTGCCGCCCGCCAGGACGGACGCGGCTATGTCGTGGCCCGCGTGGCGCGAATCTATTCCGTCGTGCTGCCCTGCCTCGCCATCGGCTGGCTACTCGACGCCGTCGGTCCCCGCCTCGGCCCCGCCGTCTACAACGTAGCTCCCAATTTCGATGGCCCGGCCGGATTGGCCGAGCTGCTTTCATCGCTCCTGTTCCTCGATCATCTCTGGTTCCGCGCCGCGCAGCCCGGCAGCAACCTGCCCTACTGGTCATTGTCGTTCGAGGCCTGGTACTACCTCGCCTTCGGCTTGCTGCTTTTTGCACCGCGCCCCTGGAACTGGCTCGGCCCGGCCGCCGCCATGGCCGTGGCCGGGCCGAAGATCGCGCTGCTCTTCCCGCTCTGGCTCTTGGGCGTGGGCTGCTGGCGCTTCTGCGCCGACGGCGGCATGTCGCGCCGCACCGGCTGGGTGCTAATGCTGGCACCATGTGCCGTGCTGCTGGTGTGGGACCCGCGCATCCGGGGTTGCTACCCCTACGGCCCGTTCGACCGAAGCTTCGACTGCCTGCTCGACATGTACGCCGACTACATCGTGGGACTGGTGGTAGCGGCGCAGATTGTCGGCGTGCATGCCCTTTCGGCGGATCTCTGGCGCTGGCTACGGCCGATTGCGCCGCTGGTGGCATGGCTCGCCGGCGCCTCATTCACCCTCTACCTGCTTCACTTTCCGCTGATCCATTTCATCGCCGCCGCCACCCCCTGGCCGGAGGACCACTGGGCCACCCGCCTCCTGGTTTTCGGGCTGTCGCCGCTGATCGTGCTGCTGGTCGCCGAGGCAAGCGAACGTCGCCGCCACGTCTGGCGTCGTGCTATGGCCACGCTGCCGGGCTTGCGGAGGCGTACGACATGACCGAATGGCTGACGCTGAACCGTGCCAACTGGGACGAGCGGGTGGATATCCACCTCGGGCCGCGCGGCTACGACCTCGCCTCGCTGCGTGTCGGCCAGGGCATGCTCAATCCGATCGAGGAGGCTGAGCTCGGCCCCGTTGCCGGCCTGCGCGTGCTCCATCTGCAATGCCATTTCGGCGCCGACACCCTCGCCCTGGCCCAGCGTGGCGCCGAGGTGGTCGGTCTCGACTTCTCCCCCCGCGCCATCGCCGCCGCCCGCACCTTAACCTGCGAACTCGCGCTCACCGATCGCGCCCGCTTCGTCGAGGCAAACCTTTACGACGCTTCCGTCGCCCTGTCAGAGCCCGGCGGGTTCGACCTGGTCTATGTCACCTGGGGCGCGCTGTGCTGGCTGCCGGACATCAGCTTCTGGGCGCGGATCGTCGCACATTTCCTGCGCCCGGGCGGCCGGCTCTATCTCGCCGAGGGCCATCCCGCCGCCCTGGTGCTGGACGACGCCACACCCGGCACCGACGGCCGCCCGGGCTTCTTCGTGCCGTATTTCCTGGCCGGCACGCTGGAGCTGAACGACGACCGCGACTATGCGGACCCCGAGGCGCGGCTGGTCAACACCCGCACCCACGAATTCATGCACCCGCTCGCCAGCGTGGTCACCGCGCTGATCGAGGCCGGCCTGTCGCTCGACTGGCTGCACGAGCACGACAGCGTGCCCTGGCGCATGTTCGCCTGCCTCGCCGAGGGGCCGAGGGGCAGCTTCCGCTGGCCCGACCGCCCCTGGCTGCCGCTGTCCTATTCCCTGAGCGCCACACGGCGCTGACCGCGCCTTCCCTTTCCCTTCCACCCTGCTAGCGTTCGCCCAACGCCAAAGGGGGAGACGGATGAGCACCACCAAGGGGCGCCCGCTCGACGGGCTGCGCGTCATCGACATGTGCACCACCATCGCCGGGCCCTATTGCGCCCGGCTACTCGCCGATGCCGGCGCGGAGGTGATCAAGATCGAGGCCCCGGAGGGTGAGCTCACCCGCTCCCGCCCGCCCATTCGCGCCGGCGCCAGCACCTCCTATGGCGGGCTCAACGCCGGCAAACGCAGCCTGGTGCTCGACCTCAAGCAGGAACCCGCGGTCGACGTGGTGCGCCGGCTGGCCGCCAGTGCCGACGTGCTGGTGGAGAATTTCCGCCCCGGCGTGATGTCCCGTTTCGGCCTTGGCCATGCCGGGCTGCTGGAGGAAAATCCGCGCCTTGTCTATTGCGCCATCTCCGGCTTCGGCCAGACCGGCCCCTCGTCGAAGCTCGCCGCCTATGCCCCGGCGATCCACGCTTCGTCCGGCTTCGACCTCGCACATGGCCTACCAGCCAGGCCGGACGATGCCCGATTTCTGCGGCATCTACATCGCCGACGTGCTCAGCGGCACCTACGCCTTCGGCGCCATCGCCACCGCGCTGGTGCAACGCCAATCAACCGGCCGCGGCCAGGTGATCGATGTGTCGATGCTGGAGGCGATGCTCAACCTCACCCTCGGCGAGGTGCAGGGCACGCAGTTCGAACTGCCGCCACCGCCGCCGCGCCACATGTTCGGGCCGGTCGCCACCAAGGACGGCTACGTCCTGCCGGCGATCGCCAGCGAGCGCACCTTCCAGAACGCCGCGAAGGCGGCCGGCCGCGAGGACTGGATCACCGATCCGCGCTTCGAAAAATACCCTGATCGCCGCGGCAACTGGGGCGTTTTCATCGAGGAGATGGAGGCGTGGTCGCGCACCCTGTCCACCCAGGAGGTCGAGGCCGCCTTTGCGCGCCACGGCGTGCCCTGCTCCGCCTACCGCACTGTCGCTGAGGCCCTGGCCGACCCGCAGCTTGCCCACCGCGAGGCGCTGGCCGAGGTACGCGACGCCGGTGGCAGCTTCCGCGTGATGAACGCCCCCTTCCGCATGTCCGGCGGACCGACCCGAGTGCGCGACTTCGCTGCTGCCCTGGGCGAGCACACGCGCGAAATCCTGGCCGAAGCGGGCTATTCCGAAGCCGAGATCGCTGCCCTGGCCGCCTCCGGGGCGATCAATCGCTGACCCTCGCTATTTCAATTGAGTTGATGCGTTGAATGCTGTCTGATATGCACAAGATGCACGACTGGAGCCGCGGAGTAACGCGCCGACGCTGATCGGCCACGCCTGCGGAGGCTATCAACGATGCCCCATCAGGGGCGCGAACGGGAGGGAACGAGGCGCCGGACTATGCCGGGCAGCTAAAGTACCTCCTGTCTTGGGGAGGATGCATGGGGCGGCAAATCGTTCACCGGCTGATCATTTCGTTTCCAGCGCTGATCGGCGTGTTGTTCCTGTGTTTCCTGCTGCTGCAAGTGGTGCCGGCCGACCCCGCGATGATTATCGCGGGGCCCGACGCCAAGCAGGAGACGATCGATGCCATCCGTCTTGAACTGGGGCTCGACCGGCCGATCCCGATCCAGTTCATCGAATATATTGGCCGCGTGCTGCAGGGCGATCTCGGCCGCTCGATCATCTCAAACAAGGCCGTCAGCGAGGAATTGCTGCACACCATCGGGCCAACGGTGGAGCTGATGCTTGGCGGGCTGTTGATCGCCATACCGTGCGGCATCACGTTGGGCACCCTGGCGGCAGTGAACCGCGGCACCATCGTCGACCGGCTGATCATGGCGTTTTCGGTGGCCGGGGTGTCGATGCCGATCTTCTTCATCGGCCTGCTGCTGATCCAGTATGTCGGCTACAAATGGGCCATGCTGCCGTTCACCGGCCGCACCGGTCCGATCTGGGACGGCGGATTGCCGAGCCTGATCTTGCCCTGCCTCACCTTGGGCAGCGTGCTGATCGGGCCGATTTCGCGCCTCACCCGCACCGCGGTGCTGGAAGTGCTGGGCGCCGATTTCGTTCGCACTGCGCGCGCCAAAGGCCTGCGCGAGATCCAGGTGGTGGTGGGTCATGCCCTGCGTAACGCACTCATCCCGGTGGTCACGCTGATCGGGCTGCAGGCCGCCTTCCTGCTCGGCGGCGCGGTGGTGACCGAGACGATGTTCTCCTGGCCCGGGGTCGGGCGGCTGGCGGTCGGCGCGATCATCTCCAGCGACTTCCCGACCGCTCAGGGCGCGATCATGATCCTCGCGCTGGCCTTCCTGACGATCAACCTGATCGTCGATGTGCTCTATGTCTATCTCGATCCGAGGATGCAGCGCTGATGAGCACCACAATGGATGCGGCGGCTGCAGGCGGGGCGGTTGTCCCGATGGCGGGCGAGATGGGGCGGGCATCGCTGCTGCGGCGCCTGGCGCGCGACCGGGTGGCCGGCGGGGCCGCGCTGACGCTTACGGCGATCGTGCTGGCGGCGGCCTTTGCCCCCTTTGTCGCGCCGTTCGATCCCTATGCCATCGACCTGACCAATGTCATGAAGCCACCCGGTGGCGACAACCTGCTGGGCACCGACAGCAATGGCCGCGACATCCTCAGCAGGGTGATCTACGGCGCGCGCAACACGCTGATGCTGGGACTGGTGGGCGTGCTCTGCGGCGGGTTGCTGGGCGGGCTGTTGGGCATCCTGGCCGCGTTCTACAAGCGGTTGGATGGCTGGATCATGCGGCTGGTCGACGTGATGCTGGCATTTCCCGCCATCCTGATCGGCCTGGCAGTGGCGGCGATTGCCGGCGCCGGGCTGATGGCGGTGGTGATCGCTCTGGTGGTGGCCACCGTGCCCGACGTGGCGCGGGTGTCGCGCGGGGCAGCGATAGGGGTGATGGAACAGGAGTTCATCGAGGCCGGGCGCGCGCTGGGCGTGTCCGACACCACGCTGATCTGGCGCTATCTGGCGCTGAACTGCATCTCGACGATCTTCGTGTTCCTGACCCTGCGCTTCGGCCAGATCATCCTGACCGGCTCGGCGCTGTCTTTCCTCGGCATGGGCGCGCAGCCGCCGATGGCCGAGCTTGGCATGATGGCAGCCCAGGGCCGCGATTTCCTGTTCATGGCGCCGCACATCGCCACCGTGCCGAGCATGGCGATCTTCGTGGTCGTGCTGTGCGCCAACCTGCTCGGCGATGCCATCCGCGACGTGCTGGACCCGCGGCTGCAACAATAGTCCGCTATCCCTGACGGAGAGACAAACATGCTCTTGCGCAGCCTTCTGGCTCCCGCGCTCGCCATCGTGCTGGGCGTCGCGGCCGCGGGTTCTACCGCCGCCCAGACCCTTACGATCATCCGCGGTATCGATGCGCCGAACTATGACGGGGTGCGCACGACCTCGGGGGCCACGGGCGAGGTGCTGTTCATGACCGGCGACACCCTGGTCGCCCTGGACTACGATCTCAAGACGATCCGCCCGTCATTGGCGACGTCGTGGGAGGTGAGCGCCGACGGCACCACCTATACCTTCAAGCTGCGCGACGATGTCACCTTCTGCTCGGGCAAGAAGTTCACCGCCGACGATGTCGTCTATACCTTCCAACGCGTGCTGGACAAGGAAACCCGCGCGCCGTTCATCTGGCGCATGGGCCCGGCGATCTCGGTGGTGGCCAAGGATGCGACCACGGTCGAGTACAAGATGAGCGCGCCGTTCAGCGAGCTGTTGCTGAACCTGACCAATTTCCACGCCACCATCGTCAACAAGGAAAACGTCGAGGCGCTGGGCAAGGATTTCGGCATCAAGGGTGTCGACGGCACCGGGCCCTATTGCTTCCAGTCGTGGGAGCCGCGCAACCAGGTTGTGGCGACGCGGCACGAGGCCTATCGCTGGGGCCCGCCGGTCTACCAGAATCGCGGCCCGGCGAAATACCAGCGCGTGATCTGGAAGATCATTCCTGAGGAGGCCGCGCGGCTGGCCACCATGGCCTCGAACCAGGGCGATCTTACCGCGGTGATGCCCGACCAGTACCTGCCGCAGATCGGCAAGATGCCCAATCTCGCGATCCACGAGCCGGCGGCCAACCTCAACCTGTTCTATCTCGGCTTCAAGACCAGCCGGCCCAACGTGTCCGACATGCGGGTGCGCACGGCCCTCAGCATGGCGATCAACCGCAAGCAACTGGTGGACGCCATCTGGTTCGGCAACGGCGAGGCAGCCAGCACCTATGTCCACCCGAAGGCGCAGGATTTCGACCCGGCCACACCGACCAATCTCGGCCGCTACGACATCGTCGAGGCCGGCCGCCTGCTCGACGAGGCCGGGTGGGTGATGGGCTCCGACGGGTTGCGCTACAAGGACGGCCAGAAACTGACCCTCCTGCTGTATGGTTTCATCGCCGGGCGTTCGCCCAAGGTGGCCGAGGCGGTGCAGGGCTTCTGGCGCAGGATCGGCGTCGATCTGCAGTTGCAGATGTGGGACGGCACCATCGTGTTTTCCAAGCTCGCCCAGCAGGATTACGATATCTGGTCGATCTCATTCCCTTACTCCAGCGCGGGCGATGCTTTGCGCCTGTATTTCCATTCGACAAACATGCCGGCGCCGAACCGGATGAACTGGAACGACCGCGCCACCGACGCGGCACTCGACCGCGGCACAACGGCGCTGGATGACGCGACGCGAATCGCGGCCTTCGCCGAGGTGCAGCAGATCGTGACCCGCAATGCGCTGTGGGTGCCGCTGGTGCACCAGGGGCTGCCGCTTGTCGCCAACAAGCGGGTCAAGAATGTGCGGGCGCACCACGTCTATGGCTCGCTGATCTACAAGGGGCTCGACCTGTCCCCGTGACGGCATGAGGGCCGGAAGGTCATCAGGGCCGCTGCCCGCTTACTCCATGAGACGCGCATTCTGACAGGGAGGGAACGATAATGAAGATACACGTCGGCTTACTGGCCGCGCTGAGTGCTGCAGCGATCCTGGGCGCATGTCCCGTCGCGGCGCAAACCCTGAACCTGATGCGCGCCGGCGACGCGCCGACCTTCGACGCGCACCGTACCACGTGGTCGCCGGCCGGCGATATCATCAACATGACACAGGACACGCTGGTAGCGTTGGACTGGGACGGCAAGACGCCGATCCCCTATCTCGCGAAATCCTGGGAGATCAGCCCGGACGGGCGGTCATACACGTTCAAGCTGCGCGAGGACGTCAGTTTCTGCTCCGGCAAGAAACTGACGGCCGAGGATGTCGCCTTCTCGATCACCCGGCTGAAGAATCCGGACACCAAGGCGCCGTTCTCGTGGCGGGCGGGCGAGGTGAAGTCGGTGCGTGCCATCGACACCCATACGGTGGCCTATGAACTCAACGAGCCGTTTTCCGACCTGTTGCTGCAACTTACCATGTTTACCAACGTGATCATGAACCGCGAGAGCGTCGAGGCGCTGGGCAAGGATTATGGTGTACAGGGCCTGGATGGCACCGGGCCGTGGTGCTTCGGCAACTGGCAGCCGCGCACCGAGATCAACCTGCGCCGCCACGATGCCTACAAGTGGGGCCCGGCGATGTTCAAGAATGCGGGGCCAGTGAAGTTCGAGCGGATGCAGATCAAGATCATCCCCGAGGAGTCCAGCCGGGTTGCCGCCATGATGTCGGGCCGGTTCGACTTCACCGGCGGCTTCCCTTCGGCTTTCATCCCGCAGGCCAAGGCCAACCCGAATCTTACGGTGACGCGCGCCGAGCCGAACTTCCAGCTGCTCTACTACGGCTACAAGATCACTCGTCCGCTGGTGGCCGATGCCAGGGTGCGGGAGGCGATGAACATAGCGATCAACCGAGCGGAAATCGCCAAGGGCGTGCTGCTGGGCAATGCCGAGCCGGCCTATGCCAATGTCGATCCGCTGGCTCTCGACTACAATCCGAAGACGGGCCAGATCATCAAGGAGGATCTCGAGCGCGCCAGGCGCCTGTTGGAAGATGCCGGGTGGAAGATCGGCGCCGACGGCATCCGCGAGAAGGACGGGGTAAAGCTGGCGCCGCGCATCTATGTCAGCGCCAGCACCAACTCGGCCAAGGTGGCCGAAGCGGTCCAGGGCTATCTGCGCCGGATCGGTGTGGACTGGCGCATCCAAGCCTGGGACGCGACCATTGCGCCCTTGAAGATGGCTGAGCAGGACTATGAGGTCTGGTCGGTAACGGTGCCTTACCTGACGGCCGGCGACCTGATGAGCCTGTATTTCGACAGCCGCAACATCCCCACGCCCAACCGGATGAACTGGAAGGACGAGGAGACCGACCGCTGGCTGGCGCTGGGCAAAGGGGCGCTGACGCCCGAGGCGCGGACGCTGAATTTCGGCCTGGTGCAGGAGAAGGTGATGCGCGAGCACCTGTGGATGCCGGTCCTCAACGTCGACATGTACATGGTCACCCACAAGCGGCTGAAGGGCGCGCGTGCCCACACGCTGTACCAGAACGTGTTCTATAAAGGCCTCGACCTGAGCTTCTGACTTTGACCCCCGGGGAGGGATCGAATGGCATACCTGAAGAACGGACTACTCGCCGCAGCGGCGCTGGCGGCAAGCCTGGGCGGGGCCGAGGCGCAGACGCTTCGCCTCATGCAATCGATCGACGCGCCGCATTTCGACGTCCAGCGCAGCACCTGGGGTCCGAACGGCAGCGTCAGCAACATGACGCAGAGCGGGCTGGTGGCGCTGGACTGGGATGGCAAGACGCCGGTGCCATACCTGGCGAAATCGTGGGAGGTGAGCCCGGACGGGCGGACCTACACATTCAAGCTGCGCGACGACGTGACATTCTGCTCGGGCAAGAAGTTCACCGCCGAGGACGTGGTCTATACGATGACACGGCTGAAGGCGCCGGAGACCCGCGCGCCATTCGGCTGGCGGGCGGGCGAGATCAAGCAACTCCGCGCCATTGACAGCCACACCCTGGCCTATGAGCTGAGCGAGCCATATTCCGACCTCCCGTTGCAGCTCACCATGTTCACCGCCAACATCCTTAATCGCGAAAATGTCGAGGAACTGGGCAAGGAGTACGGCATCAAGGGGCTGGACGGCACCGGACCGTGGTGCTTCGTGTCGTGGCAGCCGCGCACCGAGACGGTGTTGCGGCGCAACGATGCCTACAAGTGGGGCCCGAAGATCTTCCAGAACCCGGGTCCGGTGAAGTTCGAACGGCTATCGGTCCGGATCATCCCCGAAGAGTCCAGCCGGGTGGCCGCGATGATGTCCGGGCAGTTTGACTTCACCGCTTCTTTCCCCTCTGCTTTCATCAGCCAAGCGAAGGCCAATCCGAACCTTGTGGTGCAAAAGGTCGATGCCACCTTTCAGTTGCTCTACTTTGGCTACAAGTCATCCCGTCCGATGGTCGCCGACGCCCGGGTGCGCGAGGCGATGAACATCGCCATCAACCGGGCCGAGATCGTCAAGGGCGTCCTGTTGGGCAATGCCGAAGCAGCCTTCACCTATGCCGATGACGCCACGCTCGACTACAACCCGAAGACCGCGACGATCATCAAGGAAGATGTCGAACGCGCCAGGCGCCTGTTGGAAGAGGCCGGCTGGAAGATGGGCAGCGACGGGATCCGCGAGAAGGACGGGGTGAAGCTTGCGCCGAAGGTCTATGTCACCGCGGGCGGCAATTCGGTCAAGGTCGGTGAGGCAATCCAAGGTTACCTGCGGCGGATCGGCGTCGACTGGCGCATCCAGGCGTGGGACTCCACCATCGCGCCGGTGAAGATGGGCGAACAGGATTACGAGATCTGGTCGGTGACCGTGCCGTACCTGTCGGCCGGCGACATCATGAGCCTCTACTTCGATAGCCGGAACATCCCAACCCCCAACCGGATGAACTGGAAGGACGAGGAGACCGACCGCTGGCTTGCCGCCGCCAAGGCTGCACTCAACCCGCAGGACAAGCTGCTGAATTACGGCCTGGTTCAGGAGAAGGTGACGCGCGAGCATTTGTGGATGCCGGTTGCCAACATCAACCTCTACGTGATCAATAACAAGCGCATCAAGAACGTGCGCGGCCATCCGCTCTATGCGATCGGCTTCTTCAAGGGGCTCGACTTCACCCCATGAGTCCAGCACCGCGAACGGGAACACCGCATGTCTGACGTAATCCTCGAAGTCCGCGACCTGAGCACGCATTTCGACACCGAACGAGGCCTGTTCCGTGCCGTCGACGGCATCAGCTTCAACGTGCGACGCAGCCGCACCGTCGGGCTGGTGGGCGAATCCGGATGCGGCAAGTCGGTCACCTCGCTGTCCGTCATGGGCCTCGTCCCCTCGCCGCCGGGCCGCGTTTCCGCCGACGCCCTGCGCTTCGAGGGCCGGGACCTGCTGACCATGTCGGCCGACGAGCGCCGCAAGCTGCGCGGCGGCAAGATGTCGATGATCTTCCAGGAGCCGATGACGTCGCTGAACCCGGTACGCACCATTGGCCACCAGATCATCGAGGCCGTCCGCGCCCACACCGACCTCTCGCCCGCCGCTGCCCGCGACCGCGCCATCGAGGTGCTGGACCTCGTGCGCATCCCGTCCCCGAAGTCGCGCATCGACGAATACCCCCATCGTCTCTCCGGCGGCATGCGCCAGCGCGTGATGATCGCCATGGCGCTTTCCTGCGACCCAGCGCTGCTGATCGCCGACGAACCCACCACCGCACTCGACGTCACCATCCAGGCGCAGATCCTCGACCTGCTGGGTGATCTCCAGGCCCGGCTCGGCATGGCCATCCTGATCATCACCCACGACCTCGGCGTAATTGCCGAGATCGCCGACGAGGTGATCGTCATGTACGCGGGCAAGATCGTCGAAAGTGCGCCAGTGCGCGAATTGTTTGCCGACCCGCAGCACCCCTACACGATCGGCCTGCTCGGCAGCATCCCGCGCCTGGGCGAGTATCGCGAGCGCCTTGCCACCATCGAGGGCACGGTGCCCAGCCCCGCCAACCAGCCGAAGGGCTGCCGCTTCTCGCCGCGCTGCCCCTTCGCCGACACCCGTTGCCGCGACGAGCCGCCCCCTCTGCGCGACCTCGGCGGTGGCCACGATGTCGCGTGCTGGAAGGCCCCGGTGGAACTATTCGGGAAGGTGGCGGCATGAATGACCTGACGCACGCGCAGGGCCTGCAGAACCAGCCCACCCGCGCCGAGCCGCCAGTGCTCCAGGTGGATCGCCTGGTGAAACACTTTCCCGTCCGACGTGGCGTGGTCCTGGCCCGCATCGTCGGCCACGTCCGCGCCGTCGACGATGTCAGCTTCGAGATCGCCCGCGGCGAAACCCTCGCTTTGGTCGGCGAGTCCGGCTGCGGCAAGTCCACCACGGGGCGCCTGATCCTGAAGTTGCTGGAGCCGACCAGCGGTTCCGTCCGCTTCAAGGGCCAGGAGATCGCCGGGCTCGACAAGGCCGCGATGCGCCGCATACGCCGCCACTTGCAGATCATCTTCCAAGACCCCTACGCCAGCCTCAACCCGCGCATGACGGTGGGCCAGATGCTGGCCGAACCGCTGGTGCTGCACGGCCTCGCCGACGGAGCTGCGGCCATCGAGGCACGCGTGCGCGAGTTGCTCTCGGTGGTGGGCCTTCTGCCAGAGCACGCAAGGCGCTACCCGCACCAGTTCTCCGGCGGTCAGCGCCAGCGCCTCGGCATCGCCCGGGCCCTGGCCGTCAGCCCCGACCTGATCGTGTGCGACGAACCCGTCAGTGCGCTCGATGTCTCCATCCAGGCCCAGGTGGTGAACCTGCTGCAGAACCTGCAACGCCAGTTTGGCCTGTCTTACCTGTTCATCGCCCACGACCTCGCCGTGGTGCGCCACATCGCCGACCGCGTCGCGGTGATGTATCTCGGCAACCTTGTCGAAATCGCCGACAAGCGCACGCTTTTCGCCTCCCCGCGCCACCCCTATACCCAGGCGCTGCTCTCGGCGATCCCCAAACCCGACCCCACCATCGCGCGCGCCCGCATCCTGCTGCCCGGCGACGTGCCGAGCCCGCTCTCGCCGCCGACCGGCTGCCGCTTCCACACACGTTGCACGCACGCCCAGGCGCGTTGCAGCGTGGAGATCCCGGCCCTGCGCGATGCCGGGCCAGGCCAGAAGGTCGCTTGCCACTTTTTCGAACAGATCCCGGTGCCGCCCAACATCACCGGCGAAGGCAACGCCGCCTCCGGCAAGTTCGCCGAGCGCCTGGCCCTGTTCGAGGCAGCCAAGCAACACCCGGCCGCCTGATCGGGGCCGGAACCGTCCCCTTTCCTTGCTGGCACACTTGTTGCCAGGATCCATGCTAAAATGATGCCCACGGATCGGGTTCGGGGTTTTTACGGGCATGGGACTGCGCCGACGTGCTTAAGAAGCAGGCATACAGCACGGGCAACGATACAGTTTGCTTCGACGAGATGTTGCGCTCCGACTTCTCCGCGCGCGACTGCTACCGCACGTTGTTCGACTGGCTGAACCGCCAGACGGCCTCCGGCATCCGCATCAAGCAGGCCGAGGCCGACGCCATCTTCCGCCGCCTGGGCATCACCTTCGCGGTGTATGGCGCCGCGGAGGCCAATGAGCGGCTGATCCCGTTCGACCTGATCCCGCGCGTGATCTCGGCGGCCGAATGGCGTTTCCTGGAACGCGGCATCGAGCAGCGGGTGCGCGCACTGAATGCCTTCCTGCACGACATCTATCACCGCCAGGAGATCGTGCGCGCCGGCATCATCCCGTCGGACATGGTCAACGGCAATTCCGCGTTCCTGCCGCAGATGATGGGCTTCGATCCACCGCGCGGCGTCTATTCCCACATCATCGGCACCGACATCGTCCGTACTGAGGAACAGGGCTTCTTCGTGCTGGAGGACAATCTACGGACCCCGTCCGGCGTGTCCTACATGCTCGAGAACCGCGAGACGATGATGCACCTGTTCCCGGAACTGTTCGCGGCCCATCGGGTGGCGCCGGTGGAACGCTACCCGGAGTTGCTGCGCCAGACATTGGAAAGCGTGGCGCCCTCGGGCTGCGACGGCGAGCCGAGCATCGCGGTGCTGACGCCAGGTATCTACAACTCGGCTTATTTCGAACACGCGTTTCTCGCCGACCAGATGGGCGTGGAACTCGTCCAGGGCAGTGACCTCGTCGTTGAGGACGGCGCGCTCTGGATGCGCACCATCCGCGGGCTGGCGCGCGTGGATGTGCTGTATCGCCGCATCGACGACGCGTTCATCGATCCGCTGAACTTCCGGCCGGATTCGATGCTGGGCGTGCCGGGGTTGTTCGACCTGTACCGCGCCGGGCGGGTGACGCTGGTCAACGCGCCCGGCACCGGCATCGCCGACGACAAGGCTGTCTATGCCTATGTGCCGGAGATCGTGGAGTTCTACACGGGCGAGAAGCCGATCCTGAAGAACGTGACTACGTGGCGCTGTTCTGTCGCCGAGGAGCGGGGCCATGTGCTGACCCACCTGGAGGACCTGGTGGTCAAGGAGGTGCACGGCTCGGGCGGCTACGGCATGTTGATCGGCCCGCGCTCCACCCGCCAGCAGCGCATCGACTTCGCCGAACGCATTCGCGCCAACCCCGGCAACTACATCGCTCAGCCGACGCTGGCGCTCTCCACCTGCCCGGCCTTCGCCGGCGGCGGGGTGGGGCCGCGCCACGTGGACCTGCGGCCCTTCGTGCTGGTCGGCGACCGGGTGCGGGTGGTCCCCGGCGGGCTCACCCGCGTCGCGCTGAAGAAGGGCTCGCTGGTGGTGAACTCCAGCCAGGGAGGCGGCACCAAGGACACCTGGGTGCTGGAGGACTGATGCTCCGAATGCAGGACCGCGCCAAGCCGGAAATGCCGATGACCGGGACATCGGCTTCTTCCGTTGACCGGCCTGCTGATCCGCTCCGCGTGCCCCAGGCGGGACACACTCCGCGGGCAGGACGCTAGCGATGCTGGGCCGCACGGCATCGAGCCTGTTCTGGATGGCGCGCTACATGGAGCGGGCGGAGAACCTGGCCCGGCTGGTGCAGGTGGGCCATCGCGTCTCCATCACGCCCGACAGTTCCGGCGGCTATCGCGAGGACTGGAAGTCGATGCTGGCCAGCGCCGGCTGCCTGGCCGCCTTCGAGGCACGGGGTACGAAGCTGACGGCGGCGGAGGCCCAGCGCTTCCTGCTGTTCGACCGCGACCACCCCAGCTCCATCCGCTGCTGCCTGGAGGCCGCGCGCAACAACGGCCGTTCCGTGCGCACCGCTTTGACGCGGGAGATGTGGGAGGCGCTGAATTCTACCTGGATCGAGTTCGCCGCAATCGACCCCGCAGGTGTCGGAGCCGGGGCTATGACCGAGCTGCTGGACTGGGTGCGCCAGCGTTCCGGCCAGTTTCGCGGCGCCATGCTGGGCAGCCTGTTGCGCGACGAGGGGTTCCATTTCTGCCAGCTCGGCACCTTTATCGAGCGGGGGGACAACACGGCGCGCATCCTGGACGTGAAGTACAGCGTGCTGCTACCTGGCAACGAGGCGCTGGGCGGCGAGCGCAACCAGCACCAGCTGGACACGATCCTGCGCTCGGTTTCCGCCGTCGGGGCTTATCGCTATTTCTACCGTGACCGGCTGCGGCCGCGGCAGGTGGCGGAGTTTCTGGTCTTGCGGCCGGAGATGCCGCGCAGCTTGCGCTTCTGCTGCGATTTCGTCGTTCCGTCGCTGTCCACCCTGGCGGCCATGACCGGGGGCGGGGCCGCCAGCCTGCCGTTAGGCGAGGCGCTGGCGGTGGAGATGCGGGGGGCAGACCTGGATGCCATCCTGCGCGGTGGGCTGCACGAGTTCCTGCAGGACTTCCTGCGGCGCAACGGTGCGATCGCCATGGCTACGGCGGCCGATTATTATTTCGATTGAGGGCACATGCGCATCGGCATCACGCACACCACGAACTATCGCAGCGAAGGCGCGGCGCGCTCCATCCAGGCGCTGCGGCTGACGCCGGTCTTCGGGTTGGGGCAGACGGTGGTTTCGTGGCAGGTGCGGGTGCCCGGACAGGGGCTGGCGCTGCGCTATGTCGATGCCTTTGGCAACCTGGTGGACCTAGTGGCCTCCCACGGGGCGGTCAGGGAGGTGGAGATCGTGGCCGAGGGCGTGGTGGACACATCCGACACGGCGGGAGTGGTTGGGTTTCCGGTGGAGGCGATCGTGCCGGCGGTGTGCCTGCGCGCGACGCGGCTGACGGACGTCGACGATGCCATCCGCGGCTTCGCGGCCGGGTGCCGGCGGGAAGAGGGGCGGTTGGCGACGCTGCATGCGATCCTGGATGGGCTGCATGCGGCGGTGGCCTATGACACGACGGCGACTGGCAGCGACACGACGGCGGCGGCGGCCTTCGCGGCGAAGCGGGGCGTGTGCCAGGACCATGCCCATGTGTTCATCGCTGCGGCGCGGAGCCTAGGGATTCCCGCCCGGTACGTGACGGGCTACCTGCTGACGGACGGGGGAGATTCGGTGGCGCACCATGCCTGGGCCGAGGCGCTGGTGCCGGAGATCGGTTGGATCGGGTTCGATGCGGCCAATGGGCAATGCCCGACGGAGCGGTATGTGCGCCTGGCGGTGGGGCTGGATGCGATCGAGGCCGCGCCCGTGCGGGGGGTTCGGCACGGGGCGGCGAGCGAGCGGTTGATGGTCAATGTGGCGGTGGTGGAGCAGAGCCAGACGCAGCGGCAGCAATAGGCTTCGGCTCCGGCGGGAAGCGGCGGAGGATGACCAGCATCAGCGCCATCGACGGCAGGGCGGCGAACATCGCGACGCTGTAGAAGGTGGTCCAGCCCAGCGCCTGGGCGAGGAAGCCGGACAGGCCGCCGATGGTGTGCGAGGCGAGTGCGGCGACCGAGGACAGCAGGGCGTATTGCGTGGCGGTGAAGCGCAGGGTGCAGAGGCTGGACAGGTAGGCGACGAAGGCGGCCATGGCCATGGCCTGGACGAAGGCCTCGGCGGCGACGACGCCGTAGAGCAAGGTGACGTTTCCCGGATTGAGGGTGAGCACGACGTAGAGGGACATGAATGCCATCTGGGTGAAGCCGGTGGCGATCAGGGCGCGGCCCATGCCCAGCAGATGCACCAGCGTGCCGCCGGCGGCGAAGCCGAGCATGGTGCAGGTGAGGGAGATCGGGCCGACGGCGACGGCGACCGTTGCGCGGTCGAACCCCAGGGAGCGGTAGAGCGGTGCGAGCATTTTCCCGGCCAGGGCTTCATCGAGATAGAACAGCGCGACATAGGCGAGGACCAGCCAGGCGCCGGGGCGGGACAGGAAATCGCGCAGGGGGTCGGTGATGGCGGCGGCGATGCGGGCGGACAGGGCCGGGGGGGCTGGGGGTGCGCTGGGCTGGGTGGGTTCGCGGGCGAGGAGGGTTACGGGGAGGGCGAGGAGAAAGAGGGCGGCGATGCAGAGGAGGGCGCCGTGCCAGCCGAGCCAGCCGACGCTGGCGATGACGCCGGCGCCGGAGGTGAGCATGGCGGCGCGATAGCCGAGGACGTAGGCGCCCAGGGCGGGGCCTTGGGTTTCCGGGGGGAAGGTTTCGATGCGCCAGGCGTCGACGGCGATGTCCTGGCTTGCGGAGAGGAAGGCGACGAGGGCGGCGAGGAGGAAGGTGGGGAGCGGGTGGGCGTGGGGGTTGGAGAGGGCCATGGCGGCGATGGCCAAGGCGAGGAGCGGTTGGATGGTGGCGAGCCAGCCGCGGCGGCGGCCGAGGAAGGCGAGGGGCGCGCGCTGGTCCAGCAGGGGGGACCAGAGGAATTTCAGGGTGTAGGCGAGGCCGA
The DNA here is from genome assembly GCA_031424895.1 of Rhodospirillales bacterium. Taxonomy (GTDB): domain Bacteria; phylum Pseudomonadota; class Alphaproteobacteria; order Acetobacterales; family Acetobacteraceae; genus CAMDGX01. Next base: position 11,915 of record JANPIH010000247.1, on the reverse strand, counting down.
TATTGGCGGTGAGGCCGATGGCGGCGAGCGAGATTCCGCCCTCGGCCAGCCATTGGGTGAGGGTGAAGCCGGAGAGGGGGAGGGGCAGGCCGGCGAAGTAACCGAAGGCCGCCATGGAGAAGAGGCGGCGATCTTTCAGAAAGGGGGGGAGCTTCATCGCGAGAGGGGTTCCGGCCGATTCGCGGGCAGAATAGCGGAGGCGGCGGGGGGTGGATGCTGATTGTTATGTATTCGTAACATTTAGGGCATGGGTCGGGTATGGGCCGGCTATTCGTAACGCGGTTTCCAGGCGCGGACGGTGGCGCGGACATACGCGGGGAGGGGGCGGAACGGCGGTTCGGCGGGGACGGGCGGGGCTGGGATAGGGGCCTGTGGGCGGCGCCGGCGGCGGGGTGGCGGCGGAGGCCCGGCGCGTTCGAGGCAGGGGGGGAGATCGACGCCGAGGAGGCGGCAGAGGGGGCGCAGGGCATGCGCGAGGGCGATGCGGGCGCCGGGGGGTGCGGTGGCGAGGAGGGCCTGGGTTTCCGGTTCGTCCAGCAGGGCGCGGAGCTGGGAGGCGCAGTTGCGGACCTGGAAATCGGCGGTGTGCGCGAGCCACCCGAGGCGGCGTGGGAGAGGGAGCGCGCGAGGGCGGGGTGGGATGGCCGGCTGATTCTGGGGCGCCAGGTGCGGCGCGGGGCTGGCAGGGAGGCGGCGGGTGCGGGCGTAGATGCGCGGGCTTCTGCCGGCGGCGAGCAGAGCCAAGATGGCCAGGAGGCGAGCGCGGGTGCGGGCGATGTGGGCCCAGATGGTGTTGGTGCGCGGAAAGAGGACGCGGAACTGGGCGGCGACGTGGTCGAGCAAGGAGGTGAGGGTGAGCTCCAGCCGCCGGGCGAGAGCCGGGGCTTGGGCGCGGAGCGGGGGAGGGATTGGTTGGCGGGGCATTGCTGGGAATATAGCCGTGCTGGGTGGTCGCTGGAAGGCTTTTTTTCTGCGAAGAGGATATTTTCAGGGTGGGGTGGGAAGAACGGCACGGCGGCGGGCGAAGTGGGCCTCGACCTGCTCATGGGGGATCGGGGGGGCGGGGTTGTTCAGCGCTTCCTGGACCTTGGCGCGGAACCAGGTGTCGTGGGCGGCGGGGTCAGTGACGAGGCCGGGGGGGAGGGCGCCCTCGTTGGCAACGCGGGTGAGGAGGATGCGGACGGCATCGGAGACGGTGAGGCCGCAGCGTTCTAGGACAACGGCGGCGCGGTCGCGGATTTCGGGGTCGATGCGGGCTTGGACGAGGGAGGTTTGGGGCATTGGTTTCGTCCCGAAGGATTCGTACTTTGTAATGCGGTTGAATGACAAGCGCCTGCTATAAACTGCGCGGGCACATTGCGTTGGAGCAAAATGGGACTGAGACCTGAGGCGCCGATCTGGTATGATCTGACATGGTCAGTTACCACAACGACAGTCCAATCGAAACCGCCGCGAACGATCTTTATGGCATCTCACCATTTGCCGAAGCCATCGCCAGAAGCATTCTCGGCGTTCAAAAACCAGTCGGGACCACAATCGCTATTCACGGCCCATGGGGAGTGGGTAAGAGCAGCGCAGTCAATTTGATTCGGACCGCACTTGCGACAACAGCAGATGCAAACTTGACCGTCACGGACTTCCGTTGCTGGTGGTACCGCGGCGAAGATGCACTAGCACTGGCATTTTTACAGCATATCCACAGTCTTATTCATGATAAATTTAGTGATGATATCAAAAAAATTATTCCTGGTATTGCAAGGCGGCTGCTGCAAGGGGCTCCTGTTGTAGGCCATGCGGTGGCCTTGCTGAGTGGAGTGCCAGTTGGGTCAAGTGTTACAGCGGCATCAAACTTCGCGGAGAAGTTCTTCTCGGACGACGAGTCCATAGAAAAGATGTTTAGCAAGCTTGCCACAGCACTTGAAAACCAGGACCGCCGCTTCCTTGTAATCATTGACGATATTGATCGCCTCAGTCCCGACGAGGCCCTAGCGATCTTCCGGTTGGTCAAATCAGTTGGGCGTCTGCCAAATGTATTGTACCTGTTAGTGTTTGATCGCCAATTAGCAGAAAAAATAGTTCAGGAACGCTATCCGTCCGAAGGTCCCCAGTATCTGGATAAGATTATCCAAGCCGGATTTGACGTGCCGCAACCAGCGCAAACCGACTTGAACGAGGCTGCCGTTGCAACGATTAACATCATCTGCGGCAATGCTTCTGAAGATCAGAAACATCGGGCATCGAACATTTTCATCGATGTTGTGGCGCCTTACATGACAACGCCACGTCACGTAATCAGGTATGGCAACGCGATCAGCGTGACATGGCCTGCCATTGCTGGCGAGGTAAATGTGGGTGATTTCATTGCACTTGAAGCGCTGCGGCTTTATGAGCCTGGGCTCTTTCTGGCAATCCGCTTTAGCGCAAACGACTTGTGTGGAACGAGTGCTGATGGCTACGGAGGCCGCGGAGGTCTATTTGAATCATCTCATGACCCGGACAAGCGATTTGAGCGCTTCCTTTTCAATGTGCCCGATGAACGAAAGGAAGTGGCTAAAAATGCCCTTGTCCGGTTGTTTCCGAGAATGGAAAGGATGACGTACGGCAGCGAGTGGCGAGATCGGTGGAGTGCGGATCGGCGAGTATGCGTAGCAGAACATTTCTCGACGTATTTTCGGATGTCACTAAGTGAAGATTCTTTGTCATTACGGGACATCGACGAACTAATCAGTCGAGCGGTCGACCGTGATTTTGTGCAAGAAACTTTGCGGCGCGCGGCGAGTGTGCGGCGACGCAATGGCCAAACAATGATCCCGGTCTATTTCGACGAGCTGCGGCGGCATTCCGGAAGCATAGCGAAGGCGGATGTTCAGCCATTCCTCGCTGCGCTGTTTGAGGTTTTTGACGACTTTGATCGCGCTGAGGATGACGGCCGTGGCTTCAGCAGTCATGTGGATACAAGAATCCGGGTGCATTGGCTGATGCGCAGAGCGACCAAGGATCGATTTTCCATCGACGAAAGGACCGAACTCTATCTGGCCGCGACCGAAAAGGCATCGCTCGGATGGCAAGCCGATTTTGTTGTTTCCGCACAAGATGACCATCGGGAGCGCGAAAATGGGCAAAGGATCGCTGAGGATGATCACCTCGTCGCGGAATCGGCCCTTGTCGTGGTGGTCGAACGGACGCTGTCGGCGATTCGTGCGGCCGCCGCGGATGGTTCCCTCATCAGGCAGCGACGATTGGCGCAGGTGTTACATGTATGGCGCCGTCTCTGCGCCGATGACCCGAGAGAGGTGCGCGCCTGGACGGATGGCCTACTCAATAATGACGTCGCAGTTATTGCCCTGGCCCAGCATTGGACCGGACAATCTTGGAGCGCTTCAATGGGAGGGAATGGAAGCCTCGGTGATAGGGTTGCCAAGGCAACGCCGCAGGCATTGATCGACTCGACGACCGAGGTGGTGGATGTTGAGCGGTTTCGCGCCGTATTGGAGCGCATACGGGCTGAGCAAGCCTCTACCGACGATGCAAGATTGGTGGCGGGCAGTTTTTTGGATGCGTGGGACAGGACGCGCCGGGGGGAGGACGACTGACGTTGCTTGCTGAACAGCCCCGGTGTGTGGGCTCAAAGCGGGGGTGGCGGATGAAGGAAAGCGTCGGTCCTTCGTTTCACTCGGGATGACGTCATATTTTCTATTGTAGGAAGTTTCTTTGGTTCTTTCTTTTCAAAGAAAGAACGCGCTTGCCTTGGCTGATGCTCTGCCTGGGCACCAAACGCCCCCCTCCCGCTCCCCCCGCTCCAAGTGCGGGGGGAGGGAAGGTTGGGGGTGGTGTTGTTTAAGCGGCGTCGACTTCGGCGCTGCGTTTCTCGTGGCGCTTGCGTTCGTGGGGGTCGAGGTAGCGTTTGCGCAGGCGGATGGCGCCGGGGGTGACTTCGACGAGTTCGTCGTCTTCGATGTAGGCGATGGCTTGTTCTAGGCTCATGCGGCGGGGGGGGATGAGGAGCATGGCCTCGTCCTTGCCGGCGGCGCGGATGTTGGTAAGCTTCTTTTCCTTGATGGCGTTCACGTCGAGGTCGGAATCGCGCGAGTGTTCGCCGAGGATCATGCCGAGGTAGATTTTTTCGCCGGGGTCGACGAAGAGGGTTCCGCGCTCCTGCAGGTACCAGAGCGAGTACTGGATGGCTTCGCCGTCGCTGTTCGAGATCAGGCTGCCGTTGCGGCGGCCTTCGATGGTTCCGGCCCAGGGCTCATAGCCCTTGAAGATGCGGTTCATGATGCCGGTGCCGCGGGTGTCGGTGAGGAATTCACCGTGGTAGCCGATGAGGCCGCGGCTGGGCATGTGGAAGGTGAGGCGGACCTTGCCGCCGCCGGAGGGGCGCATGTCCTGCATGACGCCTTTGCGCTTGCTGATCTTTTCGACGACGACGCCGGTGTAGGGCTCGTCCACATCGACCAGGACTTCTTCCATCGGCTCTTCGCGTTCGCCGGTTTCGGGGTTCTGGCGGGTGAGGACGCGGGGGCGGCCGATGGTGAGTTCGAAGCCTTCGCGGCGCATGGTTTCGATGAGCACGCCGAGTTGGAGTTCGCCGCGGCCGGCGACTTCGAAGGCGTCGGTTTCGTTGGACTCGGTCACCTTGATGGCGACGTTGCCTTCGGTTTCGCGGAGGAGGCGGTCGCGGATCTGGCGGGAGGTGACCTTCTTGCCTTCGCGGCCGCCGAGGGGGCCGTCGTTGATGCGGAAGGTCATGGCCAGGGTGGGCGGGTCCACCGGGGTGGCGGGGAGGGCCGCGGGGACGGCGGGGTCGCAGATGGTATCGGGGATGGTGGCGTCGGTCATGCCGGCGATGGCGATGATGTCGCCGGGCTCGGCTTCCTCGATGTTCACGCGGTCCAGGCCGCGAAAGCCCATGAGCTTGGTGAGGCGGCCGGTTTCGACGACGGTGCCGTCGGAGCGCAGGACCTTGAGCGGCATGTTGAGGCGGGGGCGGCCCTGTTCGACGCGGCCGGTGAGCACGCGGCCGAGGAAGTTGTCGTAGTCGAGGATGGAGGCGACCATGGCGAAGGGGGCGCTTTGGTCGCGGACGGGGGGTTGGACGTGGCGCAGGACCAGGTCGAACATGGGGGAGAGGTCGGTGCGCGGGTCGGCCAGCGCCTCGACGGCCCAGCCCTGGCGGCCGGAGGCGTAGAGCATCGGGAAGTCGAGCTGGTCGTCGTTGGCGCCGAGGGCGGCGAAGAGGTCGAACATCTCCTCGTGGACTTCGTCGGGCCGGGCGTCTTGCCGGTCGATCTTGTTGACGACGACGATGGGCTTGATGCCCTGAGCGAGGGCCTTGGTGAGGACGAACTTGGTTTGCGGCAGGACGCCTTCGGCGGCGTCGACCAGGACGATGGCGCCGTCGACCATGTTGAGGATGCGTTCGACCTCGCCGCCGAAATCGGCGTGGCCGGGGGTGTCGACGATGTTGATGCGGGTGCCTTTCCACATCACGGCGGTGCATTTAGCCAGGATGGTGATGCCGCGTTCGCGTTCGAGGTCGTTGCGGTCGAGCGCGCGCTCGGCGACCTGCTGGTGTTCGCGAAAGGCGCCGGATTGCCTCAGGAGCTGGTCGACCAGCGTGGTTTTGCCGTGGTCGACGTGGGCGATGATCGCGATGTTGCGGATTTCCATGGACCGTCCGATGGGCGAAGGGAAGCTGGGGGCGCAAGTGTGGGGGCGCGGCCGGTTGGCAGCACCTGCATGTTGCACTGCACATAAGGCAACCGCCCCGGGATTGCGAGCAAAACCGGCGCCGGGCTGCGTTGCGCAGGGAGGGCCAGGAGGTAAGGAAGGTCCAGGGGGCTCGGCCCCCTGGCGGGTCCAGGGCAGCGCCCTGACCTTACTTGAGTTTGCGCATTTCCTGCGACAGGTCGCGCTGTGGGCGGGCGCCGAAGTGGCTGATGACTTCGGCGGCGGCGATGCTGCCGAGGTGGCCGCATTGCTTGAGGGTTTTGCCGGCGGTCAGCGCCGCGAGGAATCCGGCGGCGTAGGCGTCTCCGGCGCCGGTGGTGTCGATGACCTGAGTAGGTTCGGCGGCGATGATGAAGGTTTCGCCGCCCTTGATGATGGTGCTGCCGGCCTCGCTCATGGTGATGGCGGCGAGTGAGACGTCGTGGCGGGCGTGGGCTGCGGCTTCCGCGAGGGTGTTGGTTTCGTAAAGGGCGGTGATTTCGGCCTCGTTGGCGAACAGGATATCGACGTGGCCCGCCACGAGGTCGCGGAAGGCGGCGCGGTGGCGGTGGACGCAGAAGGCGTCGGACAGGGAGAGTGCGACCTGGCGGCCGGCAGCGTGGGCGGCGGCGGCGGCCTTGCGGAAGGCTTCCTGGGCGGCGGGGGGGTCGAACAGGTAGCCTTCGAGGTAGGTGACGTGGGCGCTGGCGACCAGGGCGGGGTTGACGTCGTTCGGGCCGAAGGTGGTGCAGGCGCCGAGGAAGGTGTTCATGGTGCGCTGGGCGTCGGGTGTTACCATGATGAGGCAGCGGGCGGTGCGCTGGCCGTTCTCGGTTGCCGGCGGCGTGGGGTAGTGGACGCCGACGGCGGTGATGTCGTGGCGGAAGACGGCGCCGAGGGTGTCGTCGGCGACGCGGCCGAGGTAGGCGACCTTGGCGCCGAGGAGGGCGGCGACGGCGCAGGTGTTGGCGGCTGAGCCGCCGCTGGATTCGGTGGCGGGTGGCATGTCGGCATACAGGTGCTCGGCGGTGGGGGCGTCGATCAGGGCCATCGCGCCCTTGTGCATGCCGTGCTTCGATAGGAAGGCTTCCGGCACAGGTGCGGTGACATCGACAATCGCGTTGCCGATGCCCAGGATGTCGAAGCGGGCCGGGCCGGGGGAGGTGACCATTGCGTGTCTCCGCTGTGCAGGAGGGCTCCGCCTATCACCGAGGGAATGCAGCCGCAACCATGAGCCCGACGCCATCTGTTTCCTCACTGTCATCTCCGATGTTGCGAGCGATCGGGCAGTTGGACGACCCGGCGTTCCTGGGCGCGGTGCTGCGCGGGGTGGCGGGGGCCGTGGCCGGGTTGGTGGCGCTGGCCGTGGGGCTGGCGGTTGGGGGCGCACGGCTGGCGGAGTGGCTGGGGGTGGGCGATCCGGCCGGGATGGGGGCCGCGCAGTGGGGGGCGGCGTTCGCAGGGGCGGCCGGGGCGGCGGTGCTGGGGCTGTTCCTGTTCGTGCCGCTGGCGACCGCGATCGCGACGCTGTTCGTGGACCGGATCGCCGAGGCGGTGGAGCGGCGACATTATCCGGACCTGCCGCCCGGGGTCCCGGCGAACGTGGCGGCGCAGGTGTGGGACGGAGTGATGCTGGCATTGTCGGTGTTGGCGGCGCAGGTGGTGGCGGTGATGTTGTCGTTGATGCTGCCTGTGGTGGGGCTGGCGCTGGGGTGGCTGGTGGCGTCGTGGGCGATCGGGCGGGGTTTGTTCATGGCGGTGGCGATGCGGCGGGCGACCCGGGCGGAGGCGCTGGTACTGTACAGATCCCGCGCGTTGCAGGTCCTGATTCAGGGGGGCCTGGTTGCGGCGGCGGGCCTCGTGCCGGTGCTGAACTTGGTGGCGCCAGTGGTCGGATTGGCCGCGATGGTCCACGTTCTGGGGCGCAGCGGACCGATGGGCGGGCGGATCGGTGCCCCTGGCGGGTTGTCCGGGCAGCCCCCCGCGTGATAGCCCCCGGCAGGTCTTCACTTTCTGGATCGGACTAAGCCGTGTTCAAGCGTCGCAAACCCGATGAGCTGGCGCCGGCCGAGGCGCCGAAGCCCGCTCCGCAGGCCCCGCCCGCCGGCGTTGCCGCCCGCCCGACCGATACCGGGCTTGGCGTTCCACCCTTCCGTCCCGCACCCCCGAAGGAGGCACCGCCGATGAGTCGTCCGCCGTTTCCCGCCGCGCCGCAGCCTGCTTCGGCCACGCCGGTTCCCTCTGCCACCGCAGCCTCGCAGCAGCGCCGGGGGCCGGCGGAGCGCCGCACCATGGTGATCGGGCGCGGCATCAGCGTGCATGGTACCATCCAAGATGCCGAGCGGCTGGAGGTGCAGGGCATCGTCGAGGCCAAGATGATCCATGCCACCGAGTTGTCGATCGCGCAGGGCGGCATGTTCCGCGGCGAGGTTGAGGTGGAGGAGGCGGAGATCGCCGGGACCATCGACGGCACGCTGACGGCGCGCAATGCGCTGATCGTGCGCGCGACCGGGCGGGTGCTGGGCACGGCGCGTTGCCGGCGGTTGCAGGTGGAGGATGGCGGGCAGATCACCGGCCAGATCGAGATGATCACCGACGCACGCACGCCGACGGTGCAGGCCGACGCCGAGAAGCCCACCGAACCGGCCTGACATGGTAGCGATGCTGATCCGGCGCCCCATGCGGGGCGTCTGGTGGGCAGCCTTGGTGCTGGTGTCCGCCTGTGCGGCGCCTCCGCCCGGGGGCAGGACGTCGGGACAGCAGGTGGAGCTGCCGGCCGCACCGGTGGAGGCCTCCTTGCCGGTGGAGACGCTGCTGTACGAGCGCGCGAGCGCGGTCCGGGCGCGGTTTGGTGAGCCTCATGCCCAACGGCGCGATGGCGGGGCGGTGGTGTGGAACTACGAGGCCGACGGACTGTGCCGGCTGAACCTGGTGCTACAGGGGGTGCGCGGGGCGCCTCAGCAGGTGGTGCACGCCCAAGCGCGCCTGTTCGAGGGCGGCACGGAAACGGCGTGTCTGGAGCGGCTGCGGCAGGAAGCGCGGGTGTCGTCGGTGGCGCCGGAGCCCGAGCCGGTGGCAGCGCCGGTGGCCACACCCGCGCGGACCACGCGCGCCCATGTGGCGCCTCGGCCGGCGGCGGCGGTTCGGCGGGGACGTTAAGGGAGGACGCCGGTCCTTTTTAGAAAAAGAACCAAAAAATCTGGTCCATTCGCGCCGGGCTTGAACGTAAAGCCGCGGCGCCAATGGATGAAAAGTCTTTTTGCTTCTTTTTCTTCAGAAGAAGAAGATTCTTGCTTCATACCTAGCGTCTTTGATCTCGCCCCATGAAGAATCGGTCGGCGGTTACCGGCATGACACTTTGCTTTGCGCGCCGCCGCTGGCCAGGTCGGCGCGCGATCGGTGTCAGGCGCTCCGCTTGACGTTCCAGAACACTGGCAGGCCGGTGAGCACGCCTTCGAGGTTGGCGCGGTGGGCGCTTTGGCTGCGGACCTGGCCGAGGGGGATGTAGGGGACGTCGCGGAAGGCCTGAAGCTGCATGGTTTCGCAGACCTTCTGCTGGGCGGCCAGGTCGGGGGCGAGCAACCATTCGGCGCGCAGGGCCTCGATAGTGGGGCTTTGCGGCCAGCCCATGATGCCTGCCTTGCCGTTGCCGCGCAGGAAGGCGTGGACGGCCGGGTTGAACTGGTCGACTCCGCCCCAGGAGGTGTGGAAGACGCTCCAGCCGCCCTGGTCGACCGGCTCTTGCTTGGTGCGGCGCTGGACGACGGTGGCCCAGTCCATCGCCTGGGCTTCCACGTTCAGACCGATGCGCTTGAGCAGGTCGAAGGTGACCTCGGCGATCGCCTTGGTGGAGGGGATGTCTTGCGGGGCGAGGAGGACAACCTTTTCGCCCTTGTAGCCAGCTTCGGTGAGCAGGCGCTTGACGTTCTCCAGATTGCGCGGAGCGGAGAGGTTTTCCATGCCAGCGGCGCTGGCCATTGGGGTGTCGGGGCAGAAATAACCGACGCCGTCGCGCCAGAGCTGTTTGTCCTCGCCCTGGATGGCGATCATGTAGTCAGACTGGGTGACGGCCTGGACGATGGCGCGGCGGATGGCCGGGTTGTCGAAGGGCGGTTGCAACTGGTTGAAGCGCATGGTCGCGATGGTGCCGGTGGGGACCATGGTGAACAGTTTCACGTTGCGCGAGCGGGCGAGGATCGGGCGCAGATCGGCGGCCGGGGTGGCGGACCAATCGAGCTCGCCCTGGATCAGGCCGTTGGCGACGGCCGAGACGTCGGGGATGATCATCCATTCAATGCGGTCGAAATGCACCACCTTGCCGCCGGCGGTGCGCTCTGCGGGTTCGTTGCGGGGGACGTAGCCGTCGAACTTTTCATAAACCACGCGGCTGCCGGGGACGCGCTCGTCGGCCTTGAAGCGGAAGGGGCCGCTGCCGACCATTTCAGTGAGCTGGCGCGCGGCGTCGGTTTCGGCCAGGCGGGCGGGCATGATGGCGAGCATGTTGGGCGAATAGTGGCCCAGCGCGTCGAGCAGCAGGGGAAAGGGGTTTTTCAGGCGGAAGCGGATGGTTTTGTCGTCGGGCGCGTCGAGCTCGTGGGTGGCGGCCATGAGCGCCTGGCCGAACGAATCACGCTTGCCCCAGCGCTGAATGGAGGCGATGCAGTCCTTTGCCAGCACGTGTTCGCCGTCGTGGAACTTCAGGCCGTCGCGCAGGGTGATCTTCCAGGTTTTGCCGTCGTCTTCGACCACATGGCCCTCGGCCATCTGGGGGCGGATGCGGTACTGGTCGTCCTGGCCGTAGAGGCCGTCGAAGACCATGAAGGCGTGGTCACGGGTCTGGTAGCTGGTGGTGATGACCGGGTCGATGATGGCGAGGTCGGCATCGGGGACGAACTTCAGCACGCGCCGGCTTTGCGCCTGGACGATCCTGGGCGCGGCGAGCGCCGTGCCTGTTGCCGCGATTCCGCCGAGAACCTGACGACGCTTCATCGTGGAGCCTCCTGGGTGACCATGAGCGGGATGTAGGGCGGCGGGCCGGTGCGGGCAACCACCCTGTGCGCCCCCCTTGCGTGGCGCGCGCGCTGAGGCTTGGTTGGCGGCGGTGGAGGAGGGCTGGATGGAAGACGTCGATGTGATCGTGGTGGGTGCGGGCGTGGTGGGCATCGCGGTGGCGCGCGCGCTGGCGTTGGCCGGGCGCGAGGTGATTGTGCTGGATGCGGCGGAGGGGATCGGGACCGAGACCTCATCGCGCAACAGCGAGGTGATCCATGCCGGGATCTACTATCCGAAGGGGTCGTTGATGGCGCAATTCTGCGTGGACGGACGGCGGATGCTATACCGCTACTGCGACGAGCGGGGCGTGCGCTATGCCAATTGCGGCAAGCTGATCGTGGCGACGTCGGACGCCGAGACAGAGATGCTGGCGGGTATCAAGGCGCGGGCGGAGGCGAACGGGGTGGAGGGGATGCGGTTCCTGACCGCCGCCGAGGCCGTCGCCATTGAGCCGAACCTTTCCTGCACCGGGGCGCTGCTGTCGCCGACGACGGGAGTGATCGACAGCCATGGCTACATGTTGGCGCTGCAGGGGGACGCGGAGCATGCGGGGGCAATGTTCGTGTTCCACTCGCCGGTGGCCGGCGGGCGGGTGGTAGATGGGGGGGTCGAGCTGGATGTTGGTGGGGCCGACCCGATGCGGCTGCGGGCGCGGCTGGTGGTGAATTCGGCGGGGCTGCATGCGTGCCCGCTGGCGCGGCGGATCGAAGGGATGCCACGGCAGCTGATTCCGCAGGAATATTACGCGCGCGGGAACTACTTCACCCTTGTGGGCAAGTCTCCGTTCTCGCGGCTGATCTATCCGGTACCGGTGGCAGGAGGGCTTGGAGTACACATCACCATTGACCTGGGCGGGCAGGCGCGGTTTGGGCCTGACGTGGAATGGATCGACCGGATCGACTACACGGTTGATCCGCGGCGGGCGGACAGCTTCTATGATGCGGTGCGGCGCTACTGGCCGGGGCTGAAGGATGGGCAGATCCAGCCGGGCTATGCCGGGATCCGTCCGAAGATCGTGCCGAAGGGCGCGCCAGGGCAGGATTTCGTGGTGCAGGGGCGCGAGACCCATGGGATTCCATCGTTGATCCACCTGTTTGGGATCGAATCGCCGGGGCTGACGGCGGCCATTGCCCTGGCCGATCATGTGGCGGAGC
>JANPIH010000246.1:0-5801 GCA_031424895.1 Rhodospirillales bacterium | reverse complement strand
CCAGTTCCTGGCTCTCGGACATGGTGCCGGCCTGGATCTCGCCGCTCTCGGACAGCGGCACCAGGTTGGGGAAGTCACCGACGCGCAGGTGGCGGTGCGGCTTGAAGTCGCGGAAGTCGCGGCGCAGGAAGATCTGGCGATAGGTGGGGTTGGCGGGCGCATAGGCCGCCAGCAGCATCTTGTTGGCCGCGGCCGAGAGCAGCAACGGGAAGTCGCTAGTGGTCTGGAATGCACGTTCGGCCAACTTAGCGGTGTCGCGCGGGATGTTACGCTCGCCACGGGCTCGCATCAGTTCGGCGACCATCTCGGAGGGACGCCATCCGAGGAACTCGGCATGCCGGCCGGAGGTGGGCGCCTGGTAGCCGGGCATAGCGCGAACGGCGAGCGCCTCGGCCATGGCATCGCGCATCACCTCCGGGTCCTGGGAGGCAGGTCCAGCGGCTGGGTTGGCGGGGAGCGTCGGCGTCGCGGCATGGCCGCGCTGGGCGAAGGCGTCCCACAGGCGGCCCCGGAGCACATCGGCGGAGACCCTCTCGCGGACGGCGGCCTGGCGCTGGGCATCGATCTGCTCATCGGGCAGCAGGCCACGGGCGGCGGCGAGGACCGGATCGTAGCTGGCGATGCGCTCGGTCGCGGCGCGGTCGGCCTCGGCACGGATGGCGTCGAGGTCCGGTGCCGGGGGCGGCGTCACGGCCGTTGCTGGCGGGGACACAGGTGCGGTGGTCATGGTGGGGTTGGCCTCCTGGCCCGTGGCGGTGTTGGTCGTGGTGGCGTCTGCCGGATCCGGCATGGTCGTCTCCTGGGTGGTGATGGGGGTGGGGTCGGCGATTGCCGGCTCGATGGCCGGCACGGGAGGAACATCTCCGGCGCCACGCACGGCGGCCGCTGGATCGACCGGCAAGGGCACCACCGAGATCTCGTAGGGCTCCCAGTCCACGGCGCGGTGGACGGTGCCGGCGATGGGATCGGCGATCGGCTCGTAGCGGTGGACGCGGTAGCCGACGCTGATGCTGCGCAGCGTGCCGTCCGCGATGCGCTGCCAGAGCGGTTCGACATCGGCGGCCGAGGAGAACTGCAGCGTGGCGATGCCGCGGCCGGCCTCGAGCCGGGCGGCGATGACCCGTCCCACCACATCGCGTGCGTCGCCGCTGCGGTGGGTGTTGAGCACCGGGGCGCCACCGCCCACCAGACCCTGCATGCGCACCGCATTCGGCGACATGTCGAGCTCCTCGGTGATCAGCCCGAGGGGTGGCACGTAGTTGCGGGCGCGGGCGCCTGTGGACCACACTACCTCGACGGTGCGTGCGGCGCGGTTGACGGTGGCCGGCGCCGCGACAGCACGGGCGGCGGTGACCGACTTCCCACCGGTGGGAAGTCGGTCGGAATGCGTCGCCGCCGGTGCGGGATCGCTCCCGTCCCGCTTAATAGTTTCAGTCATGATGTTGGCCCTTAGTGTCTGACCGACATCATTGTCGGCGTTTTCAAGGGGTTACAGTCGCCGACTAAAAGCCAACCCATTGAAATGACGCGGCATTTCTCCATGCGGCCCGACCTTCGATGCAACGGCAGGGGCCGCAACCCATTGAAATCGCGCACTTCATTCTCGGATGGACACTTAGAGATGCGGATTGGAGGATCCAACGGAAGACCCTCTCCCCGGTTCGCCTGGGTTACAACCCAGTGCGGTCACCGAAACGGCTCCATCAGCGCCGCATAAACTGGTATTCCGAGGAACCAGAAGATCAGGCGAAACGCTGTGGGACCCATCACATTATTCGACAAATCGTTCCTGGAGAGTCTGAACCCGGACGAGGCAGCGGTGTTCGGGCAGCTTTTCCTGCCTGTAATCGCGCCCGTGTTCCTGTGGGAGACGCGCGCTGACCTGAAAAAGGCTGGCCGCGGCGAGCGGACCGCGCAGGAACTGGTAGAGAACCTTTCCTACAAGACCCCGGCCATGAGCGGTCACGTTACCGCCGACCATGGCACCTGCTGCACGATGAACCTGCTCGGCTCAGAATTGCCTATGGACGGGCGCCCGGTCTTGCCTCGTGGGAAACCTACGCTTGTCGACGGAAAACGCGGCATCCTCTTTACCGAAGCACCGGAACTTGCCGCCTTCGCGCGGTGGACGAACGGACAGTTCAGCGAACTGGAGCACAGGTTGGCGGGCGAGTGGCGCCTGAACCTCGGCAACCTTGACCTCAAAGAGATATCGAAACGCTATGCGGGTCTCTGCGGCTCGCACCCGACGCCGAAAACGCTCGATGAAGCTTACGACATCGCCCGCGAGGTTGTTGATACTCCCGGACATAACTACCGCGCGCTGTCCCTACTCCTGCGGACGCACGTCGAGACGGCATTGCACGCCGCGATCCTGGCACGATGGCGCCGGGCTGGCGTGCCGCTTCTCAGTGTCTATGCGCCGTATGCGCGCTATCTCCTCCTGGTCGACCTGACATTTTACCTCGCTGTGTCCGCAGGACTAGTGACGTCGAAGTCCAGCAATCGGGCCGACTCTTTCTATCTCTACTACTTGCCCTTCTGCATGGCGTTCGTGTCGACGGATAAGCTGCACGCAAGGCTCGCACCGCTTTTCCTCCGTGGCGACCAAGCTTTCGTGTCAGGGCCGACGCTGAAGGCCGACCTAAGGCGTATTGTTGAGGCGCACGCTCACCTGAGTGAGACAGACCTTGAACAAGGTCTGCCCCATATCCTGAACCGCCCCCCCGACATCTCTACTACTGTGAGTGAACTCTGGGACCGCTTTCTGCCGCATTGGCGCGATCGCGAGCTGTCGCCGCCCCGCGATAAGCAGGCAGACAGAGAGCTCGTCGCGAAATTGAATGCGGACGTCATGGGGATGAAAGCGGCGCGGCCTTTGCGAATACCACCTGCGATGGATGATCTGGATCGCGTGGTCATCGAGCGGCACGTGCGACCCCGGATGGGACGATGGTGGCTTGTGCCCCGGAAGGTTGTCGAGGCAGAGCGTCCACCGCCTGGCCGGACCTGAAGTCGTGGGCCATGATGACCAGACGCGGCTCGAAGGATGACGCGGAGCCGCGTAGACCCTTGAGCACGATCCGGGTTTTCTCTCCGGCCGAGTGGGTTTGCGGGTCGCCTTATCGATCTCGACAGCATTCCTGGTCCCGTCCGATGGGTACTTGGCATAGGTCATGACGGGCCTCATGCCGCCTTGCTGCAACCTGACGTAGCTTCTACCGCAACTAGCCACAGCGGCGGCGCGCCGCCGTTCATTGGAACTGAGGTCGAAAGCAGCTTATTTGCGTCCAGCCTACCCTGGTCGACTTTGCTCGAGTGTACAAAGGTCAAGCAAAAATCCGATTGGCGTTGCTTCGGGGGTGGCCTCATGATCAGGAGAGAGGCGATAGGCAGAACATCACCGGCGCAATAACCAAGCGTGCACCCCGACGCACAGAAGGACATGAACCGCCTCGTGCATTTCCGACCGGGTCAGGCCGCGGAGACCCGAGTGCAGGCCTGCATTCCGAATGACCTGCGCAAGGCGGGCGTCACGCGCCGTCCACGCGATCCGGTCCGCGGGTGGCAGACCAAGCACGCTGGCCACCCTGTCCCGCAATCCCATGACGTTTCGTAGTACGGCCCTCGTGCCCCACTCGCTGCGAAACTGCTTCTCGTGTGCGTGTCCCGACCAGCAATTGGGGAGCTTCTGTTCAAGCGTATCGCGAGGTGCCGCGGCCTGCCCGAGTAGGGCGTTGCACACGTGCTCGACCCATGCAGCAAGAGAAGCGACGTGGAATGCCGTCCCGACATCCGCTTCGGTGCCAGGCCGGAGCCCGTAATCGATCAGCGCGCCGACCGCCATATGGGCGCCGAGCAGTTCGCCCGCCTCAAGCCACGCGATGAACTCGTCCGCTAAAGTCCCGTCGAACACGGGGAAGGTCGGATCCTGCCAGCGTCCGAAGGTGACGATGACCGCCTCCAGCTGGAGCCTCAGGAGGTTGCGTCTTCCGTCGACCCATGAGGGGAAGAGGGAGTTAAGGTAATCATTCCCCTCGCCGAGGCGCTTCTTGATGTCAGGGAGGTCAAGGCCGTCATCCATCAGCAGCTCGACGGCTAGTCGCATCAAGGCGGCGTACGCCTTGGCAACTGCATCGTGGCCCGACTCTCGGCGTCTGACCCCGGCCTCTCCAAGCCAGGTAGCCCCGCGAAGTATCGCATCGTGGTCAAGGCCGTGCCGGACCAGTGCATCACGCGCGACTTGGGCTTCGGCCGCCCGCAACGCTTGCAGTGCCGTCCCCCGGATCTCGAACAATCCGCCATGCGCCGGTGCCGCCCCGGCTGCCGCGTGGAACATGCCGAGATCCGGCGGTGCGGTCTTCGCCAGCATAAGGGCGTGATTCGTGTATGCGTCGTACCAGGACAGCGCTTCCAGAACCGAGCGGTGTCGGGAGAATCCCTTGAGATTACTCCACGATCTCCATCGCAGGGGAGCAAGGCCCTCGGCCGGCGTCTTGACTAAGCTTCTCTCGAGCAGGCCCGCGAAATGCCGCGGTTCGTCGATGAAATGCTCCGCCAAGTGCAATGCCTGCCAGGCCCGGAAGAGCGGGATACACGACTCTTGATCGCGAAAGGGGACGCCGTTGGGCAGGGTACGGACGATCGGTGAGGCGTATGTGTCGGCCGTCCACGGGTGCACAGTCGGGTCCTCCAAAAACACCGCGGCACCGTCGGGTGGAGAATCGAGGGGATGCTCGTGCTGTGTAGCGAAGCCCTCCTGGCCCCAAAATGCATGTGCCCTGTACCAGCTGTGGAGCGCTGCAATGGCTTGTTCGATTTCGGCCGCCGCTTCCTCAGGCGCGGGCTGTCGGCCATCGTGTTCAGCCCACAGGCGACACAACACCGGAGCCGGCACCCGCCACCGGGTAACGGGGACGACCGCCCCGACCCCCTCCATGAGGTCCACCCAGGGGCGCCATTGCGATGCGCTGAAGGCGTGCGGCACCAACTCCGGTAGGAGCTTCTCCAACCGCCCAAGCAGGGCGGCAGGTCCTAGAAAACGTCCCCGAGCTAGGTCGCTTCTACTGCCGACGAAGTGGACCACCATGCAACGATGATAGCAGATTCGTCTTGCTTGAGCGCCATGCGCTGGTGATCCGCGGCGATCGGCTCATCGGGCGGCTCCGCGGGAGGGGGTTACCGGGGAGTGGCCTCCCGGCCCGGGCTAAGTCGGAGCGGATCGTCTCACCCGAAGTAGGGAGACACGTCCGCTTCCGGGGAAGGACGTGCTGGCCGTGGGTGTCCTCATTGGGCACAAAGCTGACCGTGCGTCGATATCCCACTAGGTCCGATTTCAACCCAATTCGAACCAAGCGATGGTGCCCCGATACTAGGACGCTGACACCGGTTCTTGGCTTATGCGGTCTGGCGATTCAGCGGGTTGCGAAATGGCCGCACCCGTGGCGGCTATTTCGATGGCAGCTATCTGCGCCGGGTCCTGCGCGGATCCCGACTTGGCGACGCGCCGCGGATCGCTGCCGAGCGAGATGCCGGTATCATCGAGTAGCGCGTTGGCAGCGCGGATCATCTCCACCGCCTGGCGGAAGTCGTAGCCGAAGGAGCCGACCGCTTCAGGCTGCGGCACGAAGCCTGCCCGCACCTGTGCGATCAGCGCCGTCGTGTCCTTCAACGGATCGATCATCTCGTGGGCGGGCGGGACGTGGGCCACATTGGCCGGCATCTCGGCGCCCCACAGCCCCAGCAGCGCACCTTGTTGGTGAAAACGATCGGCGATGGGGCGCACGAGCATCGGGATTAGC
>JANPIH010000245.1:0-11187 GCA_031424895.1 Rhodospirillales bacterium | reverse complement strand
GCCTGCGCCCCATCCTGCTCGACATGAAGCCGGGCACGCGCGTTGTCTCGAACACCTTCACCATGGGCGAGTGGGTGGACGACAACAAGATCGATGCCGGCGGTGACTGCAGCGCCTATTGCCGCGCCTTCCTCTGGATCGTGCCGGCCAAGGTCCAGGGCGCCTGGACGCTGCCACAGGGCGAACTGCGCTTGGTCCAGATCTTCCAGATGCTCCGCGGCACCCTTGTTCTCGAAGGGCGCGAGGTGCCGATCGAGAACGGGCGCATGAACGGCGAGGCGATCGCCTTCAGCGCGGCCGGGCGCGACTATGGCGGCCGGGTCCAGGGCAATGCCATGACGCTGGCGGTGGCCGGGCAGAGCCTGACCGGCGTGCGCAAGCCGTGACCGTGCAGCGGCAGCCCGGCCGGCGCTGGGCTGCCGCGCGCCGAATGCTGTGGCGCAGCATGGCTACGATGGGCTAGGTCGCAACCTCGCGCCGGTGCATTCGCCGGCTGCCCGTTACCTGGATTCCCTGTCTCATGCCGTTTCCCCGCCTGAACGCGGCCATCGAGCGCGCGCTCGAAGCCCGCCTCTATGCCGAGCCGACCGAGGTCCAGGCCGCCGTGCTCGCCGCCGGAACCGAAGGCCGCGATCTGCTGGTTTCCGCGCGCACCGGCTCGGGCAAGACCGTCGCTTATGGCCTGGCCTTCGCCCCCGAGATTGTCGGCGAGGCCGAGCGCGCGCCTGCGCCCGCCGCCCCGCTGGCGCTGGTCGTCGCGCCGACGCGTGAATTGGCGTTGCAGGTGCAGACTGAGCTGGAATGGCTCTACGCGCAGTCCGGTGCCCGCGTCGTCGCCTGCGTCGGCGGCATGGATGCGCGCAGCGAGGCGCGCAGCCTGGCACGCGGCTGCCACATCGTCGTCGGCACACCGGGCCGGCTCAAGGACCACATTACCCGCACCCAACTCGACCTCTCCGCGCTGCGCGTCGCCGTGCTGGACGAGGCCGACGAGATGCTCGACCTCGGCTTCCGCGAGGATCTCGGCTTCATCCTCGACGCCGCACCCGCCGCGCGCCGCACCCTGCTGTTCAGCGCCACCTTCGCCCGCGAGATCGTGGCGCTCGCCCGCAGCTACCAGCGCGATGCCCTGCGCATCGACATGGTCGACCGCTCCCGCCCGCACGAGGATATCGAATACCGCGCCATCCGCGCCGGCGCCGGCGAGGAATTCGGCTCGCTGGTCAACGTGCTGCGCGCCGCGGACAGCCGCGCCCTGGTGTTTTGCGCCACGCGCGAAGGCGTCAAGATGCTCCATGCCCGCCTGCAGAACCACGGCTTCGCCGCCGTCGCGCTGTCCGGCGAACTGTCCCAGGCCGAGCGCACACAGGCGTTGTCCGCGCTGCGCGATTCCCGCGCCGATGTCTGTGTCGCCACCGATGTCGCCGCCCGCGGCCTCGACCTGCCGGAACTCGACCTCGTCGTCCACTACGATCTGCCGAACGGCCAGGAGGCGCTGCTGCACCGTTCCGGTCGTACCGGGCGGGCCGGGCGCAAGGGCGTCTGCGCGCTCATCGTCCAGCCGCGCCAGCGCCGCCGCGCCGAGCAAATGCTGATGGGCGCCAAGGTCGCCGCGCGCTGGGTACCGCCGCCCCAGGCCGCCGAGATCCGCGCCGCCGACCTCGCCCGCCTCGACCACGACCCCGCCATGGCCGCGCCCGCCACCGAGGACGAAACCGCCCTGGCCGCCCGCCTGATCGCCAGCCACGGGGCAGACGCCATCGCCATCGCCCTGCTGCGCCTGCACCGCGCGCGCCTGCCGGCCCCGGCCGAGATCTCCGCCCAGGCTCCCGATTCCACCGAACGGGGACCCGCCGAACGGCGCGAGATCGGCCCGACGCGCTGGTTCCGCCTCAATGTCGGCCGCAACAAGAACGCCGACCCGAAATGGCTGCTGCCGCTGATCTGCCGCCTTGGCCAGGTCACCCGCAAGGATATCGGCGCCATCCGCATCTTCGAGCATGACACCCGCTTCGAACTGGTGGCCGGCGCCGTCGATGGCTTCCTCGCAGCGCTCGTTGATGCCGAGATGGACGATTTGAGCGTTACGCAGGAAGCGGTCGAGTCCGTGGCCCCCGGGGCTTCGCCCGCCGCTGTGATCGAAACGCCCCGCCTCCATGAGGCACCGCGGCGCTTCAAGCCGCACGGCGACAGCCCCCGCGCGCCGGGCGGCAAGCCGTTCCGCAAGCCGTACTCGTCGAAGCCCCACGCAGGCAAGCCGCATTCGGGCAGCCCCTATGCCGGCAAGCCGCAATCGGCCAAGCCCTACGCCAAGCCCGCGGCCAAGCCGCACCGCAAGGGCCAGTCCGCGCCCCGCCCTGAACGCGCCGCCGGCTGAGCCCTACTCCGTCGCGCGCGGTTCACCCGGCCGCGCCGGCTCCGTTTCCTGCGTCGTGCCAGCCCCCGGAACGCCCATTGGCACCCCCATTGGCCCCCCCATTGGCGCGGGCTCCGGCGGCACGGTGTAGTCCGGCACGATCCGCGCCTGGCTGCCGGCGATCACCAGCACTCTCGCCCCCACCGAAAGCGGCACCTCGTCGCGCTGGGTGACCGAAACCAGCTCGCCGGCCGGCTTTCGCACGATGTATTCCCAGGCCTGGGTCTCCCCGGTCGCCTTCTCCACCCCGCTGCCCACGATGCTGCCGATCAGCGACCCGCCGATCGCCCCCAGCGTGCTGGTCACGTTGCTGCCGACCGGCACCTGCGACCCGACGGCCCCGCCGGCCGCAGCCCCCGCCAGCGCCCCGGTCGTGCCCTGCGGCGTTACGCCCACCCGGCGCACCCCCACCACCACGCCCTGGTCCACCTTCGCCGCCTGCTGCACGGCAGAGCTGGCATAGGTATTCGGAGAGTAGTCCGGCCCGCAGGCGGCGAGCGGCAGCATAAGCAGCAGTATCGTCCGGTGCGCCATGCGTCCCATCCGTTGTGGCAGTGGCTTGCATACGAAATGCTGCGCGCCGTTGAAACCGTGCCGGCGGTTTGCGGGCTTCACTGCGGCAGGATGACAGGGCAAGCTGGCGCCATCATGGCAACACACCCCATCCTAATCGACTGCGATCCCGGCACCGACGACGCCATCGCCCTGTTTCTCGCCCTCGGCAGCCCCTCGCTCGAGGTGCGCTGGGTGACGGTCGCCGGCGGCAATGTCGGCCTCCGCCACACGCTGCGCAATGCCCGTGCGCTGGTGGGGCTGACGGGCAAGGCAATTCCCGTCGTGGCCGGCGCCGAGCGGCCGCTGCTGGGCAGCTTCGAGGATGCCGCCTATGTCCACGGCGAGGACGGGCTGGGCGGCGTGGTCTTGCCGGATGGGCCGCCGGCGGCGCCGGGTGTGGCCGCCGATGCGATCCGCACCGCCCTGCGCGCGGCGGGGCCGGCGGGGCTGACACTGGTGGGGCTCGGCCCGGCGACCAACCTCGCCCTCGCGCTGGCCACCGAGCCGGCGCTGGCCGCCAACGTCGCCGAGATCGTGCTGATGACCGGCGCCTGGGCCGAGGGCAACGTGACTCCGGCGGCCGAGTTCAACGCGTGGTCCGATCCGGAGGCACTCGCGGTGGTGCTCGCCTGCGGCCGGAAGGTGACGCTGGCGACGCTCGACCTTACCGCGCAGGCGCTATGCACCCCGGCTCGGATCGCTGGCCTGGCGCAGGGCAGCGGTGCCTGCCGGGCGGCGGCGTGTGCCATCCTGACGCGCATGCCGCCATCGCGCCGGCTGGGCGGGGCGGGCAGCCCACAGCATGATTCCTGCGCCATCGCCTGGCTGCTGGCGCCCGAAATGTTCACCCATCGCGAGGTGCATGTCGCCGTCGATTGCGGTCCCGGCCCTGGTCGCGGGCAGACGATCGTTGATCGCTGGCAGCGGCTTGGGTTGCCCGCCAATGCACGGCTGCTCGAAACGCTTGATGCCGATCGGTTCTTTGCTTTGCTCGATGAGTCATTGGGGCGGCTGCCGTAGCGGGCAAGGAAGAATCTTCTTTTTCTGAAGAAAAAGAAGCAAAAAGACTTTTTCCCATTGGTTGGGAGGGTATACGGGCAATCGGGATAAAAGTTTTTTGGTTCTTTTTTACAAAAAAGAACTGCTTCCTTGTCTTGCCTTTCAACAGGAAAGGGGGCCCCGAGGCCCCCTTTCCGTCGTCGGTGCCGCCGATCAGGCGCGGCTGATACCGTACATCTGCGGGAAGCCGTCGCGCATGCCCTTCAGGTAGCTGTGGTAGCCGGTAAAGCCGACATAGCTGCCGAGGTTGGCGTATGGCACGTTGGCCCACATCTCGCGCTGCATCTGGCGCACGAGATCCTTCTGCGCGTCGATCGTCGGCGCTTCGAACCAGGCCTCGCGCAGTTCTTCCACCTTCGGCATCGTGGGCCAGCCGAACCAGGCGGCCTTGCCGTTGCCGCGTTGGGCGGACATGCCGGCCGGGGACAGGTTCCCGTTGCCGCCGAGGTAGGTGTAGAAGATGTTCCAGCCGCCTTTGTCGATGGTTTCCTGGCTGGCGCGGCGCTGCACCACGGTGCCCCATTCCACCGCCACCAGGTCGATGTTCAGGCCGATGCGCTTCAGCACGTCGTTGGCGACCTGCGCCATCTGCCAGATCGACGGGATCGAGGTGGCCGAGAGCACGACGATGCGCTCGCCTTTGTAGCCGGACTCGATCACCGCTTTCTTGGCGGCTTCGATGTTGCCCCACGTGCGGACCATGTCGAAGCCTTCGTCGGTGGCGAGCGGCGAGCCGGGGATGAACATGCCAGAGGGGACGCGGATCATCGACGGCACGGCGCCGGCGACGGCCTCCATGATGTCCTTCTGGCTCATGGCCATCTGGACGGCCTGGCGCAGCTTCACGTTGTCGAAGGGCGGGATCAGGTGGTTGAAGCGCAGGCAGCCGATCGATCCGGCGGGGTCCTTGTTTTCCAGCACCAGGTTGCGGTTGCGCTGCAGGCTGGGGATGAGGTCGACGGTCGGGTTCTCCCACCAGTCGATCTCGTTGTTGGTGAGTGCTGCCATGGCGGTGGCGGGGTCGGGCATGATGGTCCAGACGACGCGGTCGAAATGCGGCACCTTCGGCCCGGCGGTGAAGCTGTCGGCGCCGCCGGCGGGGCGGGGGACGTAGTCGGCATTCTTCTCCATCACGATGCGCGCGCCGGGGATGCGTTCGCCGGTGAGGAACTTGAACGGGCCGCTGCCGACGATCTCGGGGATCTGGGTGTTGGCATCGGTTTTGGCGATGCGCTCCGGCATCACCGCCGTGGTGAACTGGGCGAGTGCCGCCGGCAGCAGGCCGAAGGGCTTCTTGAGCTCGATCTTCACCACCTTGTCCGACGCGGCACTCATTTCGTCGATGCGCAGCGCGAGGGCTTGGCCGAGGGGGTTGCGGCGGTTTGAACGGGCGATCGAGGCGACGGCATCGCGCGCCAGCACCGGGGTGCCGTCGTGGAACTTCAGGCCGTCGCGCAGGGTGATTTCCCAGGTGCGGCCGTCGGCCGACGTGGTGGCGCCGGCGGCCATCTGCAGATGCGAGTTGCCGTCCTTGTCGGTGCCGTACAGCGTATCGTACACTGCCAGCGAGATGTTGCGCGTCACGTCGGCGGTGGTCCAGACCGGGTCGAGCGAGGCGGGGTCGGCGTGGGGCACGAAGCGCAGGGTGCGGGCGGCCTGGGCGCGGGCCACGTTGGGCGCGGCGAGCAGGGCCGAGCCGGCAACTGCGGTTTTGAGGATGTCTCGGCGACGCATATCTGTCTCTCCCTGGGGCGAATGCGGCAGGCGCGTGCGCTGTGCCGTCCAATCCTCGCTATCCTGAACGCCGGAAGCGAAACAGACAACATGCTTCCGCCACACTTGGCGGCGGAGCCTTGTTCGCCCTATCGTTGCCCTTAACAATAAGGGAAACGGACCATGAAATTCGGCATCTTCTATGAGCTGCAGAATCCCCGCCCCCATGACTCCATGCGATGGGCGCGGGACAGCGACATGAATCTGCTCCACAACGCGCTGGAGCAGGTCGAGCTGGCCGACCGCCTCGGCTACGATTATGCCTGGGAGGTGGAGCACCACTTCCTGGAGGAGTATTCCCACTCGCCGCAGCCGGAGATGTTTTTGTCCGCGGCGGCGATGCGGACGAAGAACATCCGGCTGGGGCACGGGATCATCCAGCTGACCACCAATCATCCGGCGCGGGTGGCGGAGAAGGTGGCGACCCTTGATCTTCTCTCGCGCGGGCGGGTGGAGTTCGGCATGGGCGAGGGGGCGAGCATTACCGAGCTTGGGCCGTTCGAGCGCGATATGGAGACCAAGCGCGAGGTTTGGGAAGACGGCGTGCGGGCGGTGATGCCGATGTTCAAGGAAGGCGGGTTCGAGTACGACGGGCCGTATTTCAAGTTCCCCCTGCGCAACGTGCTGCCGAAGCCGATCCAGGAGCCGCATCCGCCGTTGTGGGTGGCGTGCTCGCAACTTGAGACGATTGAGATGGCGGGGCGGCGCGGGATCGGGGCGCTGGGGTTCCAGTTCGTGAGTGCGGATGCGGCGCATGCCTGGGTGCATGCCTATTACAACGCGATCACCAAGCGGCTGGACAAGCTGGCGGACTACCAGGCCAATCCGAACATCGCGCTGGTGAGCTACTTCATGTGCGCGGAGACCGACGAGGAAGCTTATCGGCGGGCCGAGGGGGCGCCGTTCTTCCAGTTCGCGCTGCGGTTCTATGGTTCGGCTTCGGGCCGGCAGCGGCCGCCGCCGGGGACTGTCAATCTGTGGGACGAATATCTGAAGTGGAAGGCCGAGAATCCGGAGGCCTTTCAGCGGGCGGTGCGTGGCGGGTTGATCGGGTCGCCGGAGACCATCCGGCGGAAGCTGCGGCGGTTCGCGGCTTCGAACGTGGATCAGATCATCCTGCTGAACCAGGCGGGGAAGAATACGCACGAGCATATCTGCGAGAGCCTCGAATTGTTCGCCAAGCAAGTGATGCCGGAATTCCATGCGATGGAGCCCGAGCATCAGGCATGGAAGCAGAAGGTGCTGGCGGGCGAGATCCAACTGGAGGAGATCGACACGCAGCCGTTCCGCGACCGGTTCGGGCCCAATGCGTTGACGGTTTCGCGCGGACCGGCGGAGGCGGTGGCTGCGGGTGACTGAGGCGGAATAATAGCTTATCGTAACGAAATAGCTGCGGCTGGGCCTTCGGGCTCAGCCGTATCTTTTTCTGGAGGCCCGGGCGGCGGCGATGACGTAGGGCTGGAGGCCGAGCGACGGGTCGGTGAGCGGGGTGGGGCGGTCGCGGCGGGTCCTTTGGGGGCGCGGCGTGCGCGGGCGTGGGGGGAGGCGCAGCCAGTCGGGCTGTGCGATGTTCAGCGCGGTGCAGAGCGGGCGCACGAGGCGGGCGGCGCGGGGGATTTCGGTGAGGAAGCGCCTGGCGTCGGGTTCCTGGAGCAGCATGTGCAGCATGCCGGCGGGGTTGCCGAGCTCGCGGGCGCCGTAGATGGCCCAGCCGAAGGCGCGCGGCAGGCGCAGGCGGGGAAGCTTCGGGGTGGGGTCCGTGCGCAGGACGGGCGTGGGGGCGCGGGCGTGCTTGGGGCGCGGGGGAGGGAGGGTGCCGGCGCGCGACCCGGAGCGCCACTGGGCGTAAAGCACCTGAACCCGGCGTGCCGTGTGCTCGACACGGCGGATGAAGAGGTCCCAGACGGCGGTTTGCAGGCGAGGCAGGCGCTCGGGCTCGATGGCGGGCAGGAAGCACTGCGTGCCGAGCCAGACCGGCTGGGGCGGATTGGACATGCGTCGCCCATAGGCGCCGAGGGCGGCGCACAGGGTGGTGACGATCCAGGAGAGCCTTTCTGCGAATGATGACATTGAAGGGAATATAACTAACTGTCAGCCGCCAATCAAGAGGGTCTAAGAAATATTTCTTTTGAGCTCGGGCGGTGCGACCGGCGGCGGGCTTGGCTCGTTGCCTGCGTGGCGCCGTCGGTCTATCCCGCGCGGAACAGAAGGAGTGCTGTGCCATGGCCGAGATGGTTTCCCTGGACCCGGGCATGCGCCGCGCGATCCTTTCGGCGGTTGATGCGCTGCGGGACGAGGCGGTGGCTGCGCTGTCTGGGCTGGTGCGATGCGCCTCGGTGCTGGGGCACGAGCAGTCGGCGCTGGAGGAGATGGCGCGGCTGTACGAGGGGCTTGGCCTGACGCCGCGGCGCGTTCCGACCGTGCCGGCGCTGTTGGCCGCGCATCCAGGGTTCTCGCCGCCGTTGATCCCCTATGAGGGGCGGGACAATGTGGTGGCGGTACATCGGCCACGTGTGGCGAATGGGCGGAGCCTGGCACTGCAGGGCCATGTCGATGTCGTGCCCGAAGGGGCGGCCGACATGTGGGTGACGCCGCCCTTCGAGCCCGCAGTGCGCGGCGGGCGCATGTATGGCCGCGGGGCGGGAGATATGAAGGCGGGCATCGTCAGCTACCTGATGGCGTTCCGCGCCCTGCGTATGGCCGGGCTGCAGCCGGCGGCGGAGGTGCAGATGCAGTCGGTGATCGAGGAGGAGTGCACGGGCAACGGGGCGCTGGCGGCGATGCTGGCGCTGCCGAAGGCGGACGCGGTCATCATCCCGGAGCCGGGGCCGGGGTTGCCCGCCATCTACACCGCCGAGGTGGGGGTGGTTTGGGCGTGGGTGACGGTGAGCGGGCGGCCGGCGCATGTGCGCGACATGCAGGCGGGGATCAACGCGATCAAGGCGGCGACGGCCATTGCCGAGCGGTTCGAGGACTACCAGCGCGAGATGAACCGGGCGGAGCGCATCCATGCGGCGTTCCGGGGCGTGAACCATCCGGTGAATGTGAACCTGGGCACGATCGAGGGCGGGGAGTGGAATTCCTCGGTGCCGACGCGGGCGCGGATCGGGCTGCGGGTGGGGGTGATGATGGGCTACACGGCGGCGCAGACGCGCGCCGATATCGAGCGGATCGTGGCCGAGGCGGCTTCGGGCGAGGCGTTGCGCGGGGCGACGGTGAAGCTGGAGTTCAAGGGGTTCATGGCGGACCCCTGCGTGTTCGACATGGAGGCCGGGATCGTGGGGCTGGCGCGGCGGAATTTTGCCGAGGTGTCGGGGGCGGGGTTGCGGGATTATCCGGCGACGGGGCTGACGGATGGGCGGTTCTTCGCGCTGTACCAGGGCACGCCGGTGGCATGCTTCGGGCCGGATGCGCAGGAGATCCACGGCATCGATGAGAGCGTGGGGTTGGAGTCGATGCACGACATCACGCGGACGATCGCGCTGACGTTGGCGGTGTGGTGTGGGGTGGTGGGGGTTTGAGGGGGACAGCAGGTCGACGCGATGGTGGCGTGGGCCGAGTGACGCCCGTATAATCCTGAAATGCGGTTTAAGAGGATCACACGCGACCCTGGGGTCATGGGCGGCAAGGCCTGCATCCGTGGCATGCGTGTCACGGCTGCGATGGTTGTGGGCCAGATTGCGGCTGGGCGCAGCGTGGACGACGTGTTGGGTGACTATCCCTATCTTGAGCGCGAGGACGTGTTCGAGGCATTGCGGTATGCGGCCTGGCTGGCGGAAGGGCAGGAGATGGGCCTTATCGCGGGGGAATGACCTACGACGCTTCGACAAGTTGCTTCGCGCACTTAATGGCAACGAGTGCTTCCGGTGACGGCTCGGTGCTGTTCCAGCCACGATGAACCCGGGGGCTGGGGTGGGGCAGCGCTAGGATGGCGCAGGAGTGGCGTGAGCCCTCTCCCAGATCGATGGAAACTGACTCGATCCAGTCGACTCCGGCCGGCATCTCCGCGTGATCGGCATCGGACCAGACTCGCTTATATCTTGCGCCTATCGCCTTTACGGGCGTTCGAAGCAGTTCGAGGGTGCTGGGATTGCCGAGGCAGACAATCACCTTGGGCCGTACGAGTCGGAGAAAAACCTGATGAACAGGCCAGCAATGATCCCACCATAACGCCCAGGGATTGTCGAGCCGTCCGGCGTCGTTTGACCGGACAAAGATCGCATTGGTCGATAGCGTTTTGTCCAAGTCCGCCCCAAGTTCGCGGAACACGGCGTGGACCCGCTTCTGCAACTGTGATGGAATATTGTTCCTTCCCCAATTCTCGCGCACCCAGGCATTGCCGGTCACATTCAGCGATTCGAGCGAAGCGCCTATTGTGCCTTGGACATCGTCGCTGCCACCGGGATTGTAGCCCATCAGGTAGAAGTTGCCGCACCTGAGCGTGTCGAGGCCGCTATAGAGGACCGTTCCACACTCCTGCGAAATACCGCCAAGGCTGCTTGCTGCGGTTTCAATGGCTGACTGGGCATTGGCGAAACCGTCGGGCATTTCGATCTCCTGCGATGACTATTATGCTAATCAGTTTAAGTGACACGAAAGTTACGTGCCGCTAGCTTGGTATCGTTGCACGGTCACTTTCTGCCGGATGGGGTCCATCTCGTCGACCTAGACGTTCGGGTCGTCCGATGGTCCGATGCTCCGCTTGCGCGGACGCTCGCGCTGACGATGGCGGAGTGGTGCGGGGTGGTGGGGGTTTGAGGGGGTGCGCGGCCATGTAGGAGGGCTGGCGGGACACGTTGGGCGCGGTGGCGGAACCGCTTCGCGTTCCGCCCTACGAGTGGTCGGTGGTGCTGGTTGTTGTTATTTGTGAACGAGAGGGCGGGGACGTGGGAGGCGGGGGATGCCAGACTATCGGCGGAATCGCGTTGCGGGCGGGACGTTCTTCTTCACGGTTGTATTGGCTGATCGGGGTTCGGGATTGCTGGTTGAGCGCGTTGACGCGCTGCGTGAGGCTGTGCGCGCGACGCGGGCGGTGAGGCCGTTTCACATCGATGCGTGGGTGGTGTTGCCTGAGCATCTGCACTGCATCTGGACGTTGCCGGCGGGGGACGACGATTTTCCAGGGCGGTGGAAGGCCATCAAGCGGCGGTTCTCCGGAGCGGTGCCGGCGACGGAGGCGCGGAGTGCGGTGCAGGCGCGGCGGGGGGAGCGAGGGATCTGGCAGCGGGGGTATTGGGAGCACACGGTCCGGGATGAGGCCGACTATGCGGCGCATATGGATTACGTGCATTTCAATCCGGTGAAGCACGGGTATGTGGCGGCGGCCGGGGAGTGGCCGTTTTCCACTTTTCGGCGGTGCGTGGCGCGGGGGATCTATCCGGCGG